>NZ_LMQJ01000004.1:0-400968 GCF_001424605.1 Bradyrhizobium sp. Leaf396 | reverse complement strand
TCAGGTGCTCGACAATGAATCACAAGCGATTCATCCGATTCAAGATTTTTCGATCGGGGCTATCGCAATAGAATCAAGCATTTGTGGGTAATTGAAAGCCGGTGAAGGCCGCCTTGCCGAATAAGGCGTGATGTTGAGAACTGTCCTTATGGACAGTGATAGGCGCAGTGCCCAAGTCGAACGGCTTGAGGTGGTGGACACGGGCCGGCGACGGCGCTGGTCCGAGGACGAGAAGCTCAAGATCGTCCTGGAGAGCTTGCAGGCGCCGCGGCAAGTCGCGGCAACAGCGCGGCGGTATGGTGTTTCGCGCTCATTGCTGCTGCGATGGCGGCGATCATTTCGGCCTGAGCCGAGGGATGCCGCCGATCAACGTGGCTTCGTACCGGCAATGGTGGTCGCGGAATCAGGGCCGACGCCTTGTCCAGTCGCGCCGACGAGCAGCGGCGGGTCGATCGAGATCGAGTTTGCTGCCGGGGCTCGGATGCGGATCACGGGTACGGTCGACACGGCGGCGCTGAAGGCCGCCGTGGCGGCGCTGGCAGATGGACGCCTACGGTGATCCCCATTGCGTCGGGCGTGCGGGTGTGGATTGCGACCGGCCATACCGATATGCGTCGCGGCATGAACTCGCTGGGCTTGCTAGTGCAGGAAGCCTTCAAGCGAGACCCCCACGGCGGCGACCTCTATGTGTTCCGTGGCAAGAGCGGCAAGCTGATCAAGATCCTTTGGCACGATGGACTGGGCATGTCGCTCTACGCCAAGCGGCTGGAGCGCGGCCGCTTCCTGTGGCCGTCGTCGGCTGACGGCGTGGTGACAATCACCCCAGCCCAGCTTGGCTACCTGCTGGAGGGCATCGACTGGCGGATGCCGCAACAGACTTGGCGACCGCAGGCGGCGGGCTGATCGCTGGGATTTGAATCGGAGGCACGATCAGCGGTTCGGACAGAGACCGCGTCTTGTGATTCTCTGGTCGGCGATGGGCGCCGATGATTCTCTTCCCGACGATGTGACCACGCTGCAGGCGATGCTGCGCGCCGAGCGAGCGGCCCGCTTGGCCGCGGAAGCCGAGGCCCAGGCGGGGACCTTGCTGATCGAGAAGCTCAAACTCACGATCAAGAAGCTCCGGCACGAGCAGTTCGGGCAGTCCTCCGAGCGAGGCGCATTGCTGGACCAGCTCGAGCTGCAACTCGCCGATCTGGAGGAGAACGCGGCGCAAGCTGAGACCGCGGCACAGATGGCAGCCGAGAAGATTGCGGTGCCATCGTTCGAGCGCCGCAAGCCAGCCCGCCGGCCGCTGCCGGAGCATTTGCCGCGGGAGCGCCTTGTCTATCCGGTGCCTGCCACCTGCCCATGCTGCGGCGACAGCCGATTGCGCAAGATCGGCGAGGACGTGACCGAGACGCTGGAGCTCGTTCCGCGCCAGTGGAAGGTGATCCAGCACGTGCGCGAGAAGCTCGTCTGCCGGGCCTGCGAAGCGATCACCCAGCCGCCGGCCCCCTCGCATCCGATTGCACGCGGGCGTGCGGGGCCCAAGCTGCTGGCCCATGTCCTGTTTGCCAAGTACGGCCTGCACCTGCCGCTTCATCGCCAGAGCGACGTCTACCAGCGTGAAGGCATCGACCTCGACGTATCGACGCTCGCGGACTGGGTAGGTGCCTCCGCGGCAACCCTGATGCCCCTGGTCGATGCGATCCGGAGCCACGTCTTCGCAGCCGAGCGCATCCACGCGGATGACACCACAGTGCCGGTCCTGGCCAAGGGCAAGACCCGGACCGGCCGGCTCTGGACTTACGTGCGCGACGACCGTCCGTTTGCCGGCCCAGATCCGCCGGCGGCCGTGTTCTTCTACTCACCGGACCGTGGCGGCGAGCATCCGGAGCAACATCTGGCGGGCTATGCCGGACTGATGCAGGCCGACGCCTACGCCGGCTTTGGCAGGCTCTACGAGGCCAATCGCAAGGGCGGCCCGATCATCGAGGCCGCGTGCTGGGCGCACGGCAGGCGCAAGTTCTTTGATCTGGCACGGCTCAGCAAGGCGCCGATTGCGGCCGAGGCGGTCAAGCGCATCGATGTCCTGTTCGCCATCGAGCGCGAGATCAACGGTCTTACTGCGCAGGAGCGGTTGCGTGTGCGCCAGGAGCGTAGCCGCCCCCTGATCGTCGAGCTGGAGGCGTGGTTGCGCGAGCAGCGCGCCAAGCTCTCCAGGAACAACGACACGACCAAAGCGATCAATTACTGCCTTAGCCGCTGGGATGCATTTAGCCGCTTCCTTGATGACGGACGGCTTTGCATGTCGAACAACGCTGCTGAGCGTGAGCTAAGAGCGGCCGCCGTGGGACGAAAAAATTGGACCTTTGCCGGGTCCGACGAGGGCGGCCGGCGTGCGGCCGCCATCTACAGCCTCATCGCCACCGCCAAACTCAATGACATCGACCCGCAGGCTTGGCTCGCCGACGTGCTGGCGCGCCTACCGGATCACCCTGCCAAGCGCATCCACGAACTCATGCCCTGGAATTGGCGACCTCAGAACGTCGCTCAGGCCGCATAAACGGCGGTCAGCCATCCACTCAAGATGACCTAACCAGGGGCCGTCACCGGACGCGTACNCCTGGAATTGGCGACCTCAGAACGTCGCTCAGGCCGCATAAACGGCGGTCAGCCATCCACTCAAGATGACCTAACCAGGGGCCGTCACCGGACGCGTACAGCGCGCCGGCATCTGACAACGTAGCTTTAGAGAGCCTGCTTTGTCGTTGTGTCCCTGCCCGTCGAGCTTCGCGAAGCCCGCTCATGGCGACGGCCCGTTGGTCGGAGCGATAGTTTGCTGACTTGTCAGACAGCTGTCTTGCATGCTTTGCCGCCTTACTTACCGGTTGCGATCCGGCGTGCCCCCGTGCGAGGGATGGAGGTCACAGGCGTGCGGTGCAGTCACGTCAATGCGACGCCATCACGTCAAAAAGGAGGGGTGGGCGTATCGCCCGCAGGCCCATCGCGCATTCTTTCTTCGCGATTCTTCATGAACTCCAAGTTAGCTTCGCGGCTTACCTTCCGCGATCCGATCACCTTCGCAACGTCCTCAGGCAGGGGACG
Source organism: Bradyrhizobium sp. Leaf396 (assembly GCF_001424605.1). Classification (NCBI taxonomy): domain Bacteria; kingdom Pseudomonadati; phylum Pseudomonadota; class Alphaproteobacteria; order Hyphomicrobiales; family Nitrobacteraceae; genus Bradyrhizobium; species Bradyrhizobium sp. Leaf396. The sequence continues at coordinate 397,878 of NZ_LMQJ01000004.1, read as the reverse complement.
GGCAACACCGGACGGCTTGCTGCGCCATGCGGTGCGGCGCTTCGCGTAATGGGAGCTCGCTGTCGCCGTGGTTTTATGTCCGGCGGTTGCCGCCACCTCTTCAGGTGACATCCAGGACTTGGCGTTCGCCATGCCGATATGGCGCGTTGTGTACGGTGCCAATCGCTTTATGCCGATCTCCTTGCACGCCCGTGCAATTCGCGAGGCTAGCCTTCCCCACAGCCGGCGGAAGCCCTCAGCTGTGTGGGCCTGTTTCTGCAGGACCACTAGGAGCTTGGAAAGATCGTTCACCCCTTCAGGACCGTAGTCCGTCAAATCCAGTCGTCGATGGAAGCCCAATGCCCTCCCGTTCGTGGCCTTTCCATTTCTGACAATCAGAATGTTGCCTTGGAGAATCGCCGTTCGCCACTCGCTTGGGCGGAGAAAAAGTCGAACGTTATGGTTCAACAGTCGTGCCGCGAGGCGGTCGTCGGGATGGCGGCCTCTGTTCCTCAGGTGACGTAACAGCAGACCGAACTCGGATTTCGGAACCGACTTTCTCTTCTTCGCCGAAGTCCGGGGAGGTCCGGATTGGCGGGGCTTGGGACCAAGTTTGAGAATCGCAGACAGTTCTTCGGCAGCCGCAATCGGAAGGTCAGGTTGGGAGTCTTCGATCACTTGTAGGAGCGCAGCTCGATACTGCCTGATGGTCGACTTCACCCAGCGATTATGCCCACCGGCAAACCACCTAACGGCGCCCAGCAGGTCGTTGATCTGCACGTCGGCAAGCCGACACAGGCCTACGTACCTCTGTCGATAGGCGATCACTGTCGCTGGCGTGCGGGTGACCGTTCGCCGGGTCGCATCCGTCCGAAGAGACACTGGCTTTTCTCAACTGCTCTACTCGTTACTCGACGTAAATTACCCTATGTCTCAAGTTTGATCCAGCTCACATCCACTTCGTATGTGCCGCACCGCGGATTGCCGGAGAGCCAATCTGCGGGTTCAGAAAATGCCCTATCGGCGTTTGACGACACTCTCCTATTGAAAAAAGAGTTGTTTTATCTATGATGTCGTCATTTACCGACTAAGGTGTCGTCATTCGACGACGAGCATTTATGGACATTCGCGAGCCCAAAGATCTCGGACTTTTCATTCGCGACCGCCGCACTCTGCTGGGGTGGTCGCAACACCATTTAGCCCTGCGCGCGGGCGTCGGGCGGCAATGGGTGGTCGATCTGGAGAAAGGCAAAGCTGCCGCCGCGCTGCAGCTGCTGATCCCGACACTCAGAGAACTCGGATTGGTTCTAAGAATTTTTGACGATACGCCGGCGCGCCTCGCGATCATCAGACACCTGGACAGCGAGCCGCGACCTCGGGGCGTCCGAACAGCGGCGGCCGCTGCCTTGCCGGACGCTACGAGCTCCCTCCAGGCACCTCCCAGACTTTTGCCAGCTCAGGTTGAGCCGCAGCACGGCAATCTGGAGGTAGGACTCCCTTATCATCCGACAAACTTCGCTTCGCTCGGGGTGACCTTGAGCAAGCATAGTCTGTACGAACGCGAATACCGCCGCACAATCCAGCTTATGGTGGACCACGTGATAAGCTCGGAAGGCCCGATCTTCGAGGAGCTGGTGGCGCGCCGGGTCGCGCGTGCTCACGGTCTCGCACGAGCAACGGGAAAGCTGGTCCAGATCACTCGAGAAGTGGCTGACCCATCATTCGCGCGCTCATCAGAAGAGGGGCGGTCAATTGTATGGCCGAGCCCCGAACTGCAGGAGCTGGTGCCTTTCCGGAATGCTCCGAAAGAGATTCGTGACCATTTAGATGTGCCGCTGGTCGAATTGGCGTCGCTCGCAAGCTCGCTCTTGGCTGCAGGCCACACGACAAGCAAGGCAGCGGAGCTTATGAGCCGGCGAATGGGCTTGAAACGTATGGCGGGCACTACCCGCTCTCGATTTGAAGCTGCTGCTGAACTGGCTCTGAGGGCCGGATAATCAGAGCAGGCGCACTGTTCGCCTGTCCTGTCGCATCGAGGCGGTTTGCGAGACGCCGGCTTTACTGTATCACGACCTCCGCCATCGAACCCGTCATCGGGCACCTGAAGACCGATGGTCAACTCGGCCGCTGCTACCTCAAAGGCCGCGCCGGCGATGTGGCCAACGTTATCCTCTCGGACGTCGGCCACAACTTCCGCCGCATCCTCGCCTGGCTCAGGGCTCTTTTGTGCCTCTTCCTGGCCACTCTCATCGCAGCCATCAGCGACCGCTCCCCGCTGCAATCGGCTTCTTAACGGACGACGAGTTAGTAGTTGATGGACGTTTGCGCGAAGATGCCCTCGGCGCGCCTGTCGCCGGCGAGCCTGAAGCGATACTGCAGCGTCAGCTCCCAGTAAGAGGGAGGCGCAAGATATTTCGTTTCACCAAACCAATAGCGGATCGAGCTGCCGACGCCGGCAGAAAAGGCGTCGCGAACAGCAAATGAATCGTCGTAGCTGGCGGCAACAACTGCGTGGGGGAAGAACACCAGGTTCCTGCTGATCGGATCCAGGCGGAAGCTGTGACCAAAGCGTCCTTCGAACAATCCGATGAGCTGTGTCTTCTGGAAGAAGCGATCAACCTCCGCATAGATATACCAGGTCGGCCAATGCGTGTCTATTGCCCGCAAGTCCGTTCCGACCGTGTACGAATAGGCCGCTCGCAGCAGCGTATCGTCGCGGGCGGCGTTGCCAAGCCTGAACAGTTTGTCCACCTCGAATACGAGGTTGTGATCCGAGAACGGCTTCCACCGGGCGCCGGCCATGCCTTGCGTCGTACGTAGCCCGGTAGGTCCGCCCGCCTCGTCGTACAGTGTCTCGAAGAGGCGGCCGAAAACCTCGAACAGGGCGCCGTTACGGTTTCCGAACGCCTCCGGCCGGTAGTAGAGCTCCGATCCAAATTGGGACGTGTAGGTGCTTGCGGGCGAGTTGATCGTCAGGAAAGGATTGGGAGCTGACCCCACCTTGCCGTAGGAGATCGAGCTGTTGATCCCCCATACGCGCGTCAGATCGGCAACCGTCCGCCGTGTTTCGAACAACTTCTGATCGTCGATGTTGATGCGACCGTCGGCCTTCGCGTCGATGCCCTCCATGAGATAGGCGATTGCCTTTGGATTTAGGAACTGCCGCATCGCGGTGTAGCCGGCATCGATGGTGGCCCGGGGCGGCAACGCACCGTTTGCCTTCGCGCGATCGAACAGCTCCAGCGCCACTTTATCGTTGCCGACGGCAACGCCGATATAGGCGACATCTGCGCCCCGGATCGATTTGAGCTGGCCCCGAGCAATCGCCGCGTCGAAGATCGCTCGTGCCTCGGGCTTGCGATCAAGCTCCAGCAGGGTGTTGATTTGTGCCTGGATAGCGCCATCGCGCTGAACATTGGTGACAGATAGACGCTCAGCCGACCTGAAGTCGCGCAGCGCCTCTTCCTTGCGGCTCAAAGCTTGATAGGCATATGCGCGGCGAATTGTGAAGTCGTAGTCTAGGCCTACGCGCGGAAGCGACCGCAGCGCCCGTTGCGGATCCTTGGCCTTCAGCGCCGTGTCGACCAGCGCGAGACGGACGTTCCGGATTTGATCGCCTGGAAGCCCACGCGCAAGCGCTGTCTCCCAATCTGCCATTGCGCCCTTGTCATGGCCGATGCGGCTGCGCGCGAATCCGCGCTGTGCGTAGATCTCGGCATCAACCACGCCTTCCGCGATTGCGCGGCTCGCTGTGGCTTCGGCCTCGGCCGGCCGACCGGCGGTTAGCTGCAGGTTGATGAGGAGCAGCCGGGTGCTGGCGATCTCCGGGGTATCCGCCACCGCTTTCTTGGCTTGCTCGATCGCCACGCTGTAGTTCTTGGCACGGGCGGCCTCGTAGGCCTTGCCTGCCGCCTCCATGCCTTCGGCCTTCTTGTCGATGGGCGTGGCGATGCTCTGAACGAGCGGCGCCTGCAGACTGCAGACCGAGCCGTATGGCGTGTCGCGGCAATCCTGCACCGGCATCGGCATGAGCCTGCCGTCGCCCTTCAGGGTCGCCTTGCCTTCGGCAGCAGCATCGGCATCGCCAATCCGCGTAACGACCGATGGATCTGTCTTGGCATATGGCTGAAGCAGGATCTGAACCGCGCGGGCGTCGCCGGAAGCCAGGGCCGCATCGGATGCAATCAATCGGATCTGCTTCTTCTCGGCGTCGGTAAGGTCGGGAACGGCGAGTGCCGCATTGAAGTCTGCGACGGCGAGCGTCCGGTTGCCGAGCTTCTGGGAAATATATGCCCGCCACACGAGCGGAACGTAATTGCCGGAATCGAGTTTGATCGCCTCCGAGGCGGTCTCTGCGGCACCAACAAGGTTGTCGTCGGCGAGTTGGGCGGCAAGCAGAAGCAGCCGGTATGACATCACATCCGGCCCATACTCCACGGCTTTGCGGGCGGCGCGAACAGCGGCCTTTGGGTCTCCCCGCTCAAGTGCCTTGTAGCCCTCGCCGGCCGGTTGCTGTGCAAGCCGCTGGCGAATACTGGATTGCCGGGACTCCAGCTCCTGGTTCGAGGAAAAAGTTGCGAGCGCCGCCATGGTTGCCTGTTCGGCCGACGCAAGGTTGCCTGCAGCGACTAATGCGTCGATCAAGAGCAACCGCAGGCGGAGGATGTCAGGTCGCAAGGAAACCGAGGCTGCAGCCTGGTTTGCGGCAGCCTGGTAGTTGCCCTGCTCAAACGATTTATATGCTTGTGCGGCGGAGGAGTAGGCCTCGCCGTCGAGAGGGCGGTCCAGATCGGCGGTTTGGGCGCGTGCCGAGCACGCCAAGACAAGCGAAAGCGCGAGGCCGCCGAGGGCAGCCCGCAGCTTACGTCGTCTCAGACGCTCTGCGCCCCTGATAACCATGGCCCCCACAGGCAGTAACACTTGCATCTCAGATTAGCGGACGGGGCAAACCTGCGGAACCAGAATTTGATGTCCGACTGCAACAAGACCTTCAAAGATCATGCTTTTTGTCCGACATGTTGCGCAATTGCTGCGGTGTTTCGCAGCAGATTTAGGAGGAAATCCTGACGTCAGAGAAAATTAAGCCTTTTACCGATTTTTCAAGGCATCGCTAACCTTCATTCGCCACTCGACGCGGCTGGAAATACTCTGCGAAGCCCATTCGCCGACGGCGTCGGGCCCGTTCTGGACTTGCGCTTCGTTGAACTGCCAAACGAGGTATCTGATTGGCGACGTCCTGAATTCGGCTGAGCGCAAGAATTGCAGGAGTGTGGCCCATGGTCCGACATCCCCGGGATTCCACTTCAGCGCCACCGGCCTGTCGATCTTGCTGGACAGCCGCTGCGGAAAGCCGAAATACGGTTGCACAAAGCTGTTGCCTACGACGGCGACTGGAGCCGGATCCTCATCGAGCAATCCGACGGCTGGTTTGGCGGGGCCCCGGATAACGTAGGCTTCGGGGCCGATCGCCCGTTTTCGATCCGGCGGCAGGAAATTGGCGGCAAGGTCGCCAAGGTGGCGATCGTTCATCCATTCGCCAAGCTGCGCACCGCTTCCGGCTTTGCCGGGGAGGGGGCCGTCGGCGGTGATTGCGCTGGCGACGAGATCCGCGGACGCTTCGGCGGCAAACGTCGTCCAATGAAAATCAGTGCGGTAGAAGACCTCCTTCTTGTCGGCGATGACGGTCTTGAGAGCGTCTCGAAGATCGGGCGCTGCAACGCCGGCAGTGCGCAGTCCGGTGAGTTCCCGATCGTAACGCTGCCGAACGATGTCGGACAGCTTTGAGCCATCGGGAAGCAGGCTTTCATAGTACCTGGGCTTGAGCGGGACAATGGCGACGATAAGCTTGACATTTTTCTGAGCCAAGAGCTGCCCGACCTCCGAAATCAGCTCGATGGAGCTTCGCTCGGCGTCAGGACGCGCGACGGTGAGGCTTTCCCAGCCGGCGAAGAGCCAGTTGGATTTGCCTTCGATGACGGCATCGCGCGCAGTTGCGACCGACGTCAGCGGTGCGGACGCCAGGAGCGCGGCAGCAGTAATCACCATCAATCGCGTTACACTTTGCGCCACTGCATCACCTGATCCGGCGTAGGAAGTTTTTCTCGGCTTCGCTTGGAGGGAAGGTCAATGATCGCATTGGCCACTCCCATATCACGACCTTGGCTTTCTCCAAGCTGCCAGATCGTGTCTCGAGAAGTTCTAGCAGCGCGCCGGCGAACCCTCCGCCAGGCCAGCTGACCTGCGCGACTTCTCGAGCGAGCGAGTTCTGGAAATACTCGAAGAACCCCGAATTCATCGAAAAGGACGATCCAGCGAGAATGATAGAAGGTTCGGGCGTGTCGTCGAGCAATCCGCCTGATCGCGAGATGTCCGCCTTCAATTCTCGCTCCTGCTCGGGCTGTGGCGCGAGCACACGTGGCGCATCGGTCAACCCAGACAATCTGGCGAGGTCACCCGTGCGCTGTCGCGTGGTCCCTTCAATCAGCTTCACCGTCTCTGGCGCGGGTTCGAGCGTGTGTGCGACGGCTTGTGCGATCCGCTCGGCAGCAAAGCGGGCGCCGGTTTGATCCCAGTGTGTGTCCGTCTTCCAATAGCCTGGACGGGGCCAGTTATCGCGGAGATCGACGACAACCGCCCCTTCCATGCGGCCGAGCTCGTTCCAGAATTGGTCTCGCAATCGCGATTGCGCTGCAGTGATTCCGCAGAGCCTGTCTTCGACCTGCGCGGCTTTGTCGGGCACCGGGACAATGATGAGACGCGTGCCGGATTGTCTGACTGCATGCGCCAGCCCCCGCAGCAGTTCTGCCCGGAGCGCCATGTTGGCTCCGGCGTGACGCTCTGCGCGCAATTCCTCCATGGTGAAGAGCCAATCACCGCAACCGGCGCGGACCTGTGGTCCGGCATCGCCGAGCAATCGATATTCGATTCCGGAAACGAGGCCGTCCAGGTCAGTGCTGCGTGGTACTGCACCAAGAACCGCCTTGTCGATTCTCTGGGCGAAGCGACCATCGGCAAGGTCGTTCAACGTCGTCGTCTTCAGCACTTCGCCCAGAGAACCATGACCTCTGATCAGCACGGAGACCAGCCCCGAGAAGATCACTGCGAGTACGAGGACAACCCTGAGCATGACGTCCCTAGAACTGGAAATACAGAAAAGGAATAACGGTGCGGCTCTGTATCGTCCACAAGGCGCATAGCCACAAGAGGAGCGCCAATTCGAACGGTGGACGGGCGATATAGGCTCGCAGACGAGAGGGCGGCAGCGTCGGAGCGTAGACCGCAAGGAGCCCAATGCAGACTGTCAGCAACTCCGTTGGCCTTGCAGCAGCAGCCATCGGCGATGACAGGGCAAGTCCATGAAAGCCCAGCAGACCGGACAACATTGTTTGCGCAGCCTGCCAGTCCTGGGCGCGAAACAAGAGCCATCCGACCATCACGAAGGCCAAAGTGAGCAGATGGGAAATGAATGTGGGGATCGGAGGCGCGCCGGCTACGTTCCAGAGCCGTGCTACGATCAGCCCCAAACCATGCCAGATGCCCCAGACCAGAAAAGTCCAGCTGGCGCCGTGCCAGAGGCCGCCGAGCGCCATGGTGATCAGCAGGTTGAAGTAGGAGCGAACCTTGCCAACGCGGTTGCCGCCAAGCGGTATGTACAAATAGTCGCGCAGCCAACTCGACAGGCTGATGTGCCAGCGGCGCCAGAATTCGGTAATTGATCGGCTCAGATAGGGATTGTCGAAATTCTCCGGAAACTTCAAGCCGACCATCAGTCCGAGACCGATGGCCATGCTGCTGTACCCTGCAAAGTCGAAGTAAAGGTGCAGCGTGTAGGCGGTAACCGTCAACGCGACGTCGGCCACGCTGGGGTTGGGCAGCGCATAGCCGGCATCGACGAGTGGCGCGAGTGTATCTCCAAGGAGAACTTTCTGCGCGAAACCCAGCATGAAGCGGCGCCAGCCCTCGGTGAACTCCGAAAGGTGGAAGGTGCGTGAAGACAGCCGCTCGGCCACGGACTGATAGCGCACCACGGGACCCGCGACGAGATGGCCGAACATTGCCTGATAGGTGGCGTAGTTCACGAAACTGGGCTCGGCGGCGACGGTCTTTCGGAAGACATCCACCGAGTATGAGATCGCGCCGAACACGAAGAATGAGAGGCCGATGGGCAATGGAATAGCTGTCCAATGCTCGACCGGTGCACCTAAGACCGATGCGGTTTCAACGAGAAGGTTGGCGTATTTGAACCAGATCAGACTTGCGAGTGGGGCCACAATGGCCGCGGTCAGGGCAAGCTGACGTTCGCGGCCTGAGCTTCGGACGATCCAGAGCCCCGTAGCCCAGGACCAGGACGCGATCGCAATGAGGAGGGGGAGAAAATCGAACCGCCACCAACCATAGAAGACGAGGCTGAATAGGAGGATCGTGGCATTCCGCAGGCGCGCGGAAACAACTGCGTAGACAGTTAGGAACAGAGGCAGGAAGAGAAAAACAAAGGAGTCGCTGACGAATACCATCGCGAACTGCCTAGCGCTCCCGATGAGGCTCGGTCTCATCCAAGCCGCCGGTGAGACGAAGCCGTTGGGACTCCTTCCGAAGGAACACGCTGTAGTGATCCCCGGCACGCAATTGAGGAAGCGTCAGGCTGGCGCTGCCCTCGCCGCAGGATCCTTCAAGCCGTGCGGATACGGGATTGATGGCCCGAGACCGGACGGAGGCAAATGGACTTTGCTCGAAGATTGTGGGGCCGTCCGCAATCTTCAGAATGGCTGCGCAGCCGGGCACGAGGTTGAAGAAGCGGAGCTTGGCCTTCAGGCCGTCATCCGAATTCTGCCCCTCGTCAATCGATTGGACGGTCCAGGCGGGGTTGGCTTTCGAGACCACCAAGGTCAGAAATGTTTCCGGGGCCGGCACGACATCTTTTGAGATCGGAGAGCCGTTCGCCGCCAGGTGCAGGGGCTGGTTGCCGGGAACGGCGCGATATGAACTCGCCCCCGTGGCCTCGTTAATGGCCAGATCTGCCGAGTTGACCTGTATCCGAGGGGAATTGCCCTCAGATACTGTGGCGATCCTGATGAAGGCGTATCCGGGCGGTGGTCTGGTTGCGTACAGGCGGCCGATCTCCTGGCCCTGGCTTTGCGCCAACTGCCCAAACGATAAGGCTATGAGCAGGGCAGGGCCGAACGATCGTCGGCAACGCCGAACACACGAAATGAGATGGATGGTCATTTTGAAGGTCAGATCAGCAATGAAGCGGGCCTTGGCTACATACCACCGCACCAACGGCCAGAAAATCCGCCCCGAAATTCCAGTCGCCACATGGGAAACGGAATTGGTTAGCAAGGTCTTCGTGAGACCCCCTTCTTGGTTCGAAGCTACCGGCATTCAGCGGCCTTGTCTCTCGCGGGGAGCGCGAAGCGACATGTGCCGATGTAGCAGATCGATCGCCGAGTGGTTTGGTCAGGGGACGGACGACAACATGCGGGTCTCAGGCGGCCTTGTCCTGCGGAAAAGAGACCATTAAGACTGTTAGTCTCTGTCGAACTTAGAATCGGGTGGATCCGAAGGGCAAGACAATGCTGAAATTTACTGGAGCGATCGCCGGTCTTTCGATGATGCTGGCAGGGGGGGCGGCTGCGGCGCCGCTTCTAGTCCAGACCACTACGCCCCATTCCAAACCGGCGCTCGTGCAGGTCAAGGTGATCTGCAATGAGGCGGGACGCTGCTACCGACCACCTACCCGTAAGCCAGTCGCGCGTTGGGTGTATGGGGACGGTAATTTCTACGGACCCTATGAAGGTCCCGGCTATTATGGCGATCCTCGGCTGCGATACCGGGTGTTTCCTTACTTTTGGTGGTGATACGGCGCGGCTTGGCGAGGCTTTCCGGGCCGGTTGGCCGACGCTGGATAATGCCGGCGGGTTATGCTGACGGATTTGTTCACTCCCAGAGAGCGGAGACTGTTTTTAGCGCGGCTACTTGCTCTGCACGGGCAGTGGCCGAGACAATTCCTTCGTCTGCGCAGAAAAGTGGACCATCGGCACCTGCATCCGCAACTGCACCTTGGACCCGGTCAATGGTTTCCGCACCCAGCTTGGCAATGTGCTCAGAGCCTTGAAGGGGTGAACGCGAGGATCGAGGAAATGCAAAAACGATCGAAAACTTGTCCAAGCCTGACGCTGCGAAGCAGCAAGTTGAGGAGTTTCAGCGTTGATTTTTCGGACCCGGGGTTTAGTTCTCGGTCAATGCCGAAAAATCGCGAAACTCGGGATGCCCGCTGACATATTGCTCGCTCCAAGCAGGAGCAAATGCGCACGACACCAATTTCACACGTCAGAGCGGTAGTCTTTGCAGAAGCGTTGGGATTAAACCCGTTGCAAGAATGTGAAGACGACCGATGGATTGGCGAAGGCGAGCAACGAACTCGCGTAGCTTCTGAAGACCGTCCAGACCCCGGCTATGCCTTGTTGGAGGTCGAAAGTGCGGATGAGAGATGGTGAGAGTCGTCTGCAATCTCACTGGAGACGAGGGGCGCTTCGGAGGGGCTGAAGCGCTTCATCCGCAGCGTCTCGCCGCCGGGGTGATCTGGCTGAGGTCGATTCAGGTGGTCGTGCTGACCGGCTGTGACCGGCAGGCCGAAGGGCTTTGTTAAGGTGAAGAAGAGCTTCGCCACCCTCACTAACGGAGGTACTCTGCTTCTGAATGCGAGGGCGCGCGATTGGGTGGCTGCAGCCGTTTTGTGATCCAACGGATCATTGGCAGCGCAAATCTTCGGATCGAGCGCGAGGCAAGTCGAAAGCTGAGCGATTTTGCGGTGCGGAAGAACTCTGTTGTGATCGCAAGACTGGCTGCGACCAGCGAGATGCTCCGTTGTTCGGGCGCCGTCGCAGCCCTTCGGAGAAGCAGACAGGCAGCGGCGTCGCTCGCAATGCTGGGTGGCGGTACGGCTGTTTATCCCGGGGATCCGAGTAACTTTTTGCCATTAAATTCGACTCATTAAAGCGAGCTTGACCCCTCGGTTAAAAACTCAAATAATGGGAATTATTAAGTCTCGGGTGCGAGGACCCTGTCGGGTGCAGTGCCTTGCGACGGCCTCTGTTAGTCACTTTGGACGCGCTCCCGGACTGCTTGCGCGCGCCACTGCAGGCTCAATCCTCGTCGGGCCTACTATGGGGAGAGATCTGATGGGTCATGCCGCGATGCACCTTTCTCATCTGCGACGCCTTCAGGAGGCTCTTGAGAAGATTGCGAGCGACCTCGACGAAATCGAGGGAAGGTCCCATGCGCGCCTTCGCTACGTAGCTCAAGATCTGAACGACGACGGTCCGGCCCGTAGTATCGAGTCCTGTGTTTCCAATTTCGAGATTGCAGTACGAGGCCGATTGGTGAACTAGGACCTCCCTGATCAAGATCGCTCAGGCCCAGGAAGTTTCCCCGGACATCGTCGGATCCGTCTTCGCCATCCGTGAGAGGCGACGGCAGTCTGAACCACACGCTCGCCCGCCCTTTTGGCCATCGCGGCCTCGCCTTAACGCGCGACAACGATGACAAGCTGTACGCGCCTTCTTTTTCGCTTCGGCTCGCTAAAACGACCGATCTTCATTTCAAGCGTGTTTGGAATTAGATCGAGGTCTGCATCTCGCGGTGTTCGAGATGCCTGCTATTCGGCGTGCTTCCTCTTTCTCCTTCTTGAGGTCGGCGGCGCAAGAATTCCAGCGCGGCGAGCCATACGAAATACCTCGTCAGCATGTCACTCTCCAGCGATCAAATGATAATAGGAGACGATATTCATTTTATGGGCAGGACTGGATTCTTAGTCCTAGTTTCAACCCTTGTCATCGCTTGTGTTGCATCCCTCAGAAAGGTGGTTCTGGCGGACAAAAAGGTCGCTTCGCAGACCTTCTCTCGAAAGGAGTTCGGGGAGCCGGCTGGTCTAGGCGGCGGTCGGCAGCAAATTGCGGCGACGATATGCAAGGAGACCAACGCCGGCGAACCCGAGGATCATCATTGCCCAAGTCGAAGGTTCAGGCACGGCCGCGACCGTGAAAACGAACTGCTCGTCGGTGTAGTTGTGATCCGTCCACCCGGTCTGATGCAGGCTGAGATCCTCGAAGCCAACATAGGTTCCCGTCGGAATCTTCCCGTCGCCATCGAATGCTGTCGAGTAGACGTGGTTCACGCCATCACTATTCTCCGAAATGTCAGAGTAGTAGGTATGCCCCGTCGTCTTGACGTCGATGTAGAAGACCAGGATATCACCGGCGTTCACCTGGCCGAAATTGTGCATCGTGCCGTACTGACTGGTGTGGTTGTTCAGAGCCGTACCCCGATCGTCCTGGCCGTTGACGAGCAAGCCCAGGTTCTCGCTGAAAGCGGCTCCTGACCCATAAAAGTACGCGAGCAATGAACCAGTGGAGTTCGCAACGAACGTGTAAGTAATCGGATTTTCCGTACCTTGGTTCTGGTATGGAATCGTAGCCGCTTGGGCTGTGGTAGCAGCAATCAGTCCCGTCAGGGCGGCAGCGAAGCACGTTCTGATCATAGGCGAGTCTCACGCATTTAATACTATATTATATTGTATTTATTACAGATATATTCTGAGGCCGTCAATTGATGAATCGAAGAATCGGGACTGCCTCAGGTCGCATCGGTTTGAGCGCCTGGGAGGGCCGATTTCCGTGCGGCAGGGTAGTCACCCCGAGACCTGAACGCCCAACTTCATCGGCGCTTCTGTGCCCCTCGTTTTGTCGACATGGCGGACGCTCGCCGCGCGGCATCCCGTTTGAGTTGATGGGCCCGCAGTTCGGCTTGCGCCACCTGTTCCCGCAAGGAAATTATTTCTGACATCAAGAGAAGCAGATCAGAATCTGGAACAGGTTCTTTCAGCACCATCCGTCGCATCCGAAATTCGAACTGTCGCCCATCGGGCGGTAAATGGCTTTCAAAAAGATGAGACCGTCTGGGTGCGCACACGGCTGCGCCGCGTACGAAGCTTTGGGTATTCAATCCAATCAACAGCGCGTGATCAATTTTGTTCCGCAAGTCTGTTTAAATCAGGCTGACTGCCCATTTATTTCGAACTGTCATTCAGACGGGCCGCCCCGCTCCTCCCACGACAGCAGCCGACCAACCCGCCCACAGCTTTTCCAGGGCATCAGCCAACCGTGCGTGTTGATCCTGCGTCAGCTGCTGAACGGGCCCCAACGCGACGCTTGGACAGGCGGTACGAACAACAGCCCGAGAACCAGGTGAAGTGCTGCGAGATTGCTTGGCTCTCTGTCGTTGCAATCGGACGGTGCTCTGTAGGCGAAAGCGACGCTACGCAGATCAAAGCAGGAGCGCAGGCCAAATCGCGCCGGATTTCCAAGATATTGGTCGCATAACCCATAGGACGGTGCAACTGCACGAGTTGTAGCGGCAAGAGTGACCGAATTCGACCCACAGCCAAATAGGCCCGCGACGCGTGCCGCTGCTTGTCCAGGGTAGGTGAGGGTCGAGCGTATCGCTCCGATCATCAGCAACGGGGGCGGCAAGGCCCGTCTCGCCGTGGCTTGCCGGGTAAATGGGGGCCGGCCGGCCTGGCCGATGATGCGGGGCGGCCTTTGATTGAGCGATTGCGACCGAGCGAGGGGGCCTGCAGATCTCGGGTATTGGACTGTCCCGGCCGTCGGAAGACCCAATGGGCCGCAGTCTCAGTCACGTTCGGGTTGACCCGGGCGGCCGATATGGCCAAGAAAGGCAGTGTGCGGTTGGCCCAACGCTACAGGCATCATCAAGAGAATCGTATCGAGTTTGCGGTCGCTAATCCCAGTTCTGGTCGAAAGGTGAGACGTTAGTCATGGCTGAGCGTATCGCGCTCATTACGGGGGTTACGGGGCAGGACGGCGCCTATCTCGTCGAACATCTGCTGTCGCTCGGCTATACCGTGCATGGCATCAAGCGGCGCTCGTCTTCGTTCAATACCGCTCGCGTCGATCATCTGTACCAGGACCCGCATGTTGGGAACGTCCCGTTTCTGATGCACTATGGCGACATGACGGACTCGACCAATTTGATCCGCCTGGTGCAGCAGATCCGCCCGACCGAGATCTACAATCTGGCCGCCCAGAGTCACGTCGCCGTCAGTTTCGAGAGTCCGGAATACACCGCTAACGCTGATGCTGTCGGCGTGCTGCGGCTACTCGAGGCGATCCGCATCCTCGGCATGGAGAAGGAGACGCGGTTCTACCAGGCCTCGACCTCCGAGCTCTACGGCCTCGTGCAAGAAATCCCGCAGAAGGAGACGACGCCGTTCTATCCTCGCTCGCCATACGGCGTCGCAAAGCTCTACGGCTATTGGATCACGGTTAATTACCGTGAAGCCTATGGGATGTTCGCGTCTAATGGCATCTTGTTCAATCATGAGAGCCCGGTACGCGGCGAGACGTTCGTGACCCGCAAGATCACCCGCGGCGTCGCCCGCATCGAGGTCGGTCTCGAGGACACGCTCTATCTTGGTAACCTGTCCGCCAAACGCGACTGGGGTCATGCGCGCGACTATGTCGAGGGCATGCACATGATACTCCAGGCCGACAAGGCCGACGACTTCGTGCTCGCAACCGGCGAGATGCGCTCCGTGCGGGAGATGGTGGAGCTCTCGTTCGCGCAGATCGAGCGCCGTATCGAATGGCGCGGCGAGGGGATCGATGAGACCGGCGTTGACGTGAAGAGCGGCAAAATCGTGGTACGGATCGATCCCACATATTTCCGGCCGACCGAGGTCGATCTCCTCGTCGGAGACGCCAGCAAGGCGCGCGAGAAGCTCGGTTGGAAGCCGAAGCGGACGTTCGACCAACTGGTCGAGGAGATGGTGGCGAGCGACCTGGCAGAGGCAAAGCGGGACGCGGCCCGTGGCAAACGCACGGTTTGAACTGAAAGGCAAGAGCGTCTATGTGGCCGGCCATCGCGGTATGGTCGGCAGCGCTCTCGTGCGCCGACTCCATCAGGAAGATGCGCGGCTCGTCACGGTTGACCGGCACGAGCTCGACCTCCGCGACCAAGCCGCCGTGTTCGACTGGTTCGCGAAAACACGGCCGCAGGTCGTCTTCCTCGCCGCCGCCAAGGTCGGCGGCATAGTCGCCAACAATACGCTACGCGCCGAGTTTATCTACGACAACATCGCGATCGCGGCGAACGTGATTCATGCCGCGCACGTTAACGGCGCCGAGAAGCTGATGTTCTTGGGCTCCTCTTGCATCTATCCGAAGCTGGCGCTTCAGCCTCTGCGCGAGGACTCGATGCTGACCGGTGCTCTCGAGCCGACCAACGAACCATACGCGATCGCCAAAATCGCCGGTATCAAGATGGTCGAGGCCTATCGCAGCCAATATGGATGTGACTTCATTAGCGTGATGCCGACCAATCTCTATGGTCCCGGCGACAATTACCATCCCGAGTACAGTCATGTGGTTGCGGCCCTGATCCGTCGCTTTCATGAGGCAAAGCTGACGGGCGCCGGGAGCGTCCTTGTCTGGGGTACAGGGAGGCCGCGGCGCGAATTCCTCTATGTCGATGATCTGGCGGATGCCTGCATACATCTGATGAAGATCTATTCGAGTGCGGAACTGATCAATATCGGCACAGGCGAGGAGATCACGATTGCCGAATTCGCGCGTGTCGTCGCAGACGTTGTAGGTTATGATGGCGAGATCTCTTTCGACACCTCGCGTCCCGACGGCACGCCGCGCAAGCTGCTCGACGTTAGCCGCCTCGCTAAGCTCGGCTGGCGGGCCCAAACCGCGCTGAAGGATGGAGTACGATTGGCTTATTCAGCCTTCTTGTCCAGCCAGCAGGACCCGAAGTAGACCACGCGGCGATCCCGACCGAGTGACCACTACGTGAGCACGCGCCGGTGGATCTCTCGGGAGCCTCTCCACGCGAAATCGAAGGAGTCATAGGTCGTCCCAGGTAGCGGCGGCAAGGAGCGCGGACCTCCTTCCATCCCGTGAAACGGTCTCGCGTCAGCTGCCGTGCGGGCGCGGCCGTGTCACACGGCGAGCATGCGGCTTCCCTGGATGCTCATCAGGGTGAGGTTGCCGGTCGCATAGGCGCCGGTGTCGATGTTGACGCGGTTGGCCAGGAACTCCGCACTGCGGACCGGCGTATGACCGTGGACAATATACTTGCCGAACTGCTCCTCGCTTTGCAGGAATTCCTCGCGAATCCAGAGCAGATCGCGCTCCGTTTGCTCGGCCAATGGAACGCCGGGGCGAACGCCGGCGTGGACGAAGAAGAAGTCTCCGCAACTGAAGCTCAGCCTCAGATTGTCCAGGAATTCCAGATGCTCGGTCGGCATTGCGCGAATGAGGTCGCGGAGGATCGATGCCGGCTCGTCGCGCTTGAGATCCGGCGGGGCAAGCCCGTAGGACATCAATGTCTGGGTCCCGCCGAAAGCAATCCAGTCCTCGAACAGTGAAGGGTCTTCGAACACCCTCACCAGAAAGGCCTCGTGATTGCCCTTGAGGAAAACCGCGTTTCCCCGGCGGCTCCGCTCGACCAGGATGTCGAGGGTGGAGCGCGTATCCGGGCCGCGATCGATGTAGTCGCCCATGAAGACTTCGACAGCATGGCGCGGCCGGCTGCGCTCGACGTCGGCGTCGATCACCCGCAGCATGGGCTGGAGCAAATGTGCGCAGCCGTGGATATCCGAGATGGCATAGATGCGCACTCCGTCCGGCAATTGCGGTTTGGGAATGGGCGGGCGTGGTCGCGCGAGGGATCTCATGACGCTCAATCGGTCGGGTGATCGAAAAATTCCCCAAGTCGCCGGCACCGGAGAGCTTCCATCCAACACGAACAACGCGAATTCGGTGGGGCCGCGTCGTTGTTCTCCGACCTGATCACGCCAAAAGAAGGGCGCGGAATTTTCTGCCTACTCGTCTCGTGCTGGACTGGCGGAACGAAATCGGTCCGCGGAAATTGCATCGCTGACCCGGGGTGTGCCGCAAGTCCGCATGACTCATGAAAAGGAGGCAGGTGCACCCACAGATAGAAGTCCCAAGAGATTCTCGTGATCAACTGATCTGCTCTTTGCGAGAGCAACGCCGCGCCTGATAGTTGAGCGAAACAGCGCTTAAGCAACGGCGTTGCGTCGCGTGGATACGGAACTTGATTCAAAATAGGGCACTCGGTTCGCTCATATGTCAGCACTGTGACGACATTTTCAGCGTTCGAATTTTCACTTCGCATTTCAACATGGCGCATCTTCCGTGCGCCGCAAAAGTTTTGCGTGCGGCGCCACAATGTCGCTGCGATCAATCAACACTTTCCGTGCGGGAATTGACGAGTCTTCAGCATCACGATGAGCGTCAGGCACTCTCTCGATAAGTAGAGGTTAGAATGGCTGTTGCAACTTATGGTTCTGAAAGTGCTCATGCGCTGTCATCCGCGCGCGGCAGCGCTCTTCAGAGGCCCTTTCAGATCGTCGTCATCGCCGCCGACTTTCTGTTGATCCTGTTAAGTTATGTGGCGGGGGCTTCGCTGTATGGTGTGGTCGTCGGTTCGCCTTCCGACAGCGCGTCGGCGGGAGCGGGGTTGTTTGTCGGCGTGGTGTTCGTCGGGATCGCCTATTTCCGGGACGTCTATTCCACGTACCGTCTGCTCAACGTCGTATGGCAGCTTCGAATGGCGGTGTTCATTTGGCTGACATCACTCACGATCCTTGCCGTTGCCGCCTTCCTGCTGAAATCGACGGACAATCTATCGCGCGGCACCGTCATCGTCTTCGCCGTGATCGGCGGGCTCGGCTTGATCAGCCTGCGCTTCGCCTGGCAGGCCGTGTTCGGTACCACTTTTGCGAGAAGCCGGCTGGTCGATCGCAAGGTGATCCTGCTCAGTCTGAAGCCGCTCGACTTCACCTCCAGCCGCTTCAAGGATTTGCGGAGGAATGGCTTCGACGTCATGCGCCATTTCGTGCTCGGAGCAGACCGGGAGGATGGCCAGTGGGAACGACAGATTCGCGACGTCATCCGTCAGTCGCGATCGGCTGATGTCGACGAATATCTGCTCGCGATCGACTGGAACGAGTTGCCGATGCTGCGTAAGCTGGGACCCTATTTGCGCGCCGTCCCGCAGCCCATTCGCCTGCTGCCAGACGACTCCGTTGCCGATCTCGTGACCCGTCCCTTTCTGCCGGTCAGCGGAACCGTAGCGGTCGAGATCCAGCGGCCGCCGCTCACCATTCTCGAGCGGTTGCAGAAGCGCTGTCTCGATGTCGGCGTCGCTCTGTTCGCGCTCGTGATGCTGACGCCGCTTCTGCTGACTGTGGCCGTGCTGATCAAGCTGGATTCCCCGGGGACCGTCATATTCCGGCAGTCGCGTCGTGGCTTCAACGGCAGGCCGTTCGAGATCTGGAAATTTCGGACGATGACCGTCAGCGAGAACGGCGAGACGGTGACGCAGGCGACCAAGAGGGATGCCCGGGTCACAAAGATCGGGCGTTTCCTTCGCATGACGAGCATCGACGAGCTGCCGCAGCTCTGGAACGTGCTGCGTGGAGACATGTCACTGGTTGGACCACGCCCACACGCGCTCGCCCATGACAATTACTATGACGAGCTCATCAGCAAGTATGTCTACCGCCATCACATGAAGCCGGGTCTGACAGGCTGGGCGCAGGTAAACGGATTCAGGGGCGAAACGCCGACGATCGATCTGATGGAGAAGCGGGTCGAGTACGACGTCTGGTACGTCAGCAACTGGAGCGTCTGGCTCGATCTCAAGATCATGGCCCGCACAGCGTCTGCGGTGATGTTCCAGGAAGCGTACTAGTCGCTCACTCTCGGTGAGTGGAACTCCCCGGCCCTGAAGCCTCAGGTTCCATTCCGCGGCGGCCTGCCGAAGAGCCGCATGATCGCATCGCGCAGGGCGAGCAGCGGCGGTACGAGCACGAAGAACGCTCCCATGGCGACGGAGACGATGACGTGGCGGATCGAGAAGGGCTCGTCCTGGTCGATTTCGCGCCGGCTCGGGTCGATGGGCGCCGGCGAGAGCGTCGTCGCCACAGGCTGCCGAAGCGGCTTGCGTGGAGGAACCACGATCACCACGAAAAGAATATTGAGCAGAACCCAAATAATTAGAATCGTGAGGACGATCAGCATCCGAGTCCACCGGAAAGGAACTACCACCAGTATGAGCCGAGATTAGCGGCGCAGGACCGAGAAAGAAAGATGCCTAAAGTTTCGGCATTGTGGAGGCATCAAGCGCCGGACGTGTCTGGTGTCGACCGATGGTCCAAAGTACGGCTGTTCTGGCCGCCATCGTCTACGCCAATCCTTGCGTTTGGTAGAGCAAAATAACTGCAAGTTGTGGATTCCGGACGAATACGGTGAACGTAAGCCGACCGAGCAGCGGAACTGTTCACGATCGTTACGCGCGCCAGCGATCCGTTATGTCGGCCCGCTGCCGGCTGCGGCCCGGAGAACATGAGCACGATGAGAAGGGGTTGAATGCAGGAGCTCGCCCGAAGGGCCGAGTTTCCTCACCACAGTTGCGCGGGAATGCCCCACCTCGGTGCAACTCCCCGGTCCAATGCGGCGATCCAACGTGGGGCCGAACTCCTTCCGCCCAAGACTAGGCGTGCTCGACGTAATAGCTGTTGTGGTGCTTACCCTTATAGGCCTCGATACGCTTGAGCATCTTTGGGTTGGCGCGGTTGAGCACGGCGCCGAGCAGCTTCTTTTGCAGGACTTCCGACCCGGAAACCGACTCCTGAAGAGCGCTTCGTGTCGTCTGGCCCCATTCGATGACGTAGACCATGGCATCGATCAGCAGGCTGACAGCCTTCGAGTCCGCTACCGGCATCACCGGGGCCAGGTCGATCACGATATATTCATAGTGCTCTCTCAACATCTTGAGCAGCTCGGCCATCGCCTTCGATCCGATGACATCGGCCGAATTCACCATGCGAGAAGCCACGACGGAGGGAAGGAAATCCAGACCCGTCTCCTTGCTCCGTTGGACGTGATAGCCAAGGCTCGCGGGGTCGTTGAGTGCCTCCACAAGTCCGCTTTTGGCATCGGGCGCGAGCTCTCGGGTCAGCGAGCGCGTGTGCAGATCGCCGTCGATCAGAACCGTGCGGTGCCCAGTGAGGGCGACCAATTGTGCGAAATTGGCTGCGACCGTCGTTTTTCCTTCCTTGGGAAGGGAAGAGACGATGCCGATCACCTTGATCTCGCGGGTCAGGCGCGCGACGTCGATCGACACCTTGATGTTGCGCAACGTCTCGGCAAACCGCGAGAATGGATGATCTACGACGTAGCGGGACAGATCGGATAAGCTGGCCTTCGTTGGCGAGCGAATATCGGGCAGCACGCCGAGGCACTTCACGCCGAGCTCGTCTTCGACTTCTCCGGGGGTCCTCAGCACGTCGCTCAGCAGCTCGCGCGCAAATGCGACGCCTAAACCGAGACAGAGACCGCCGACGAGGCCGCCCACCAGCGCGAGGACGGTGCGCGGCGAGCTCTTGCGGTCCGGTTTGGTGGCGGTGCTGATCAGACGCGCCTCGCTGAGCGGGAAGCTCTGATTCTGGGTGGCGCTCTGCAGCTTTTCGAGGAAATTGTTGTAGAGATTACGATAAGTATCGGCGGCACTTTCGAGATCGCGCAGCTTGACCTCCGCCTGGCCAGTGTGGCCTGCCTGGGCAACGAGTTCCTTTACGCTCTTGTCGAGCGATGCCTCTCGGCTCTTTGCGATCTCGTAGTCGCTGCGATAGGCGTCTCCGATCCGACGCAGCTCGTCGGCGATGTTCTTGCGCAGCTCCTCCATCTTGTTGGCCAAATTGACTGTCGCAAGGTGGGTCTTGCCATAGCGCCTGGACCAATCGGCGTACTGGGCCTGGAGGTCGAGAAACTGCGCGCGCAGGCGGGTGATGACGGAATTGTTGAGGGCGTCCGTTACTGTCGGCTGCGTGAGATCCTGATCGGAGATTGCCTCGATCCGGTCAAGACGCGCCTTGGCTTCCGCAGTCGCAGCCCGCGCCTGAACCAGCTGACTGTTCAGGTCCGACAATTGTTGCTCCGACATCAGGCCGCGGCTGGTTCCGACGATGTTATTCTCGGCTTTGAAGGTCTGCACGGCACGGTCGCTGGCTGTTGCCTGCTCGCTCAGTTCCAAGCTGCGCTGCTGGAGCCACTCGGTCGCCCGCTTGGTGGACTGATATTTCGCTTCCAGCGCGCCGACCAAGTACGCATTGGCGATGGCGTTGGCGATCTTGGCAGCCGTGTCCGGGGTTCGCGCGCGATAGCTCAGGGACAGGACATAGGTTGTCAGGACGCGCTCCGTCCTGAGGTTTTTCTGCACCTGCTGCACCACGGCATGTTCGATTCGCTCCTGGGACGCCGGCTCGTCCGAGCGAAACGGCGACATGACTTTGCCGAGAATGAGGGAGAGGAGGCCAGGATTGGAGCCATTGAACTCCGGGTCCTCGGTCAGTTTCAGGCGACGGACGACGGACAGGATCAAGTCATCCGAGTTGATGATTTCGACTTGGCTGTCGACATAGCCGGTATCTATCAAAGCGCTGCTGGTGTTGCTCTCCTTGTCCAGCACCTGCGCCTGACGCGTATCCATCATGATCCGGGCATTCGCCGTATACATCGGTTGCGCCGAAGCCAGGTATACCATCACCAGAGCCAACGAAGCTCCGACGCAAGCCGCAATGATCGGCCACTGGCGCCGCAGCACGTCAGCCACGCGCTCGAAGCTGAGCACCGCTCCGCCGAATTCGATGCCGAAGCGTTGCCCCGACTGGAAATGTTCTCTAGGCTGGTACATCTGAAACTTTGCTGCCTTTGACAATCATCGATCAATTCGGAAGGGGAACGGGCTTGAATGGGTTGGCCAGCTTGGTCTTCCATTCGCCCTCGAGAAGGGCTCCGGCTCGGGGCGGCGGTGCCAGACGCTTGCCTTGCGATTGGGCCTGGACGCCCGAGCTGTCCTCTCCCGCTGCGGAATAGCCCGCTTGCACGTGGAGATCTCCGATCCGCTGCGCGAAATCCCTGATCTTGCGTGCCGCCGCAGGTTTCGTCGACGTGCAGCGCGCTTCGGCAAATCGCAGCGCGCCGCCAATGGCTGACCGTTCGGCTGAGGCCGACGTGGAGATCAACGTCTGCACGGACGGCAACACCGATGGATCCGTAGTAATGTAGCTGGCGAGCCGAAATCTCAGCTTTTCTCTGTCATTGCGCATCCGCTCCAGTAGCGAAGAGGGCGACTTTACGAATGCGTCGAGCTCAAGCTGCGAGGCGCGATCCGAAAATTCGACGCACTGAGCGCTGCAGACATCGACGCTCGTCACAATCAACGCGGAACCGATCAAGACAATTGCCAGCCATCGCGGCTGCGCATGGAGACGTGTTAGTCCGCGGCCCATCCGTGTTCCTTGCTTCCGTTGCAATTGGAGAACAAGCGAAACCTGGCAGGCAACTGTGTCAAATGTTGTGCGACGCAAAAGGCGCGGGATTGCCGAGAGCGAATGCGACGCTCGCCGGTCTGCGGTTGCACAGGAACGGTTTGCAATGCCTGCGAGAACGGCATTCCGCGCTCAGGAATGTTGCAACTTGAGAACATAAAAGGCATTCGCGCGTCCGCACGTCGCAAAACCGACGCAAGTCATCACTCTCCTCTTTGTTCCGCTAAGGGAGAGAGATCTTTGTGCGAGCACCGCCGCAGGCGAATCAGCTCGTCGCTAGGCGCTACCGCAACAGCGCCGAATTTCGCGCACACTTTTCACGCAAATACTCGCAATCATTATGGCTGATGAACTTTGCGCCCGAAGTACACAGGCCTCAAACGAAAAGTGGCATCAACTTGGCGCTCGCATGTCCGAATAGTCTGCAAGCGTTGAAATTATCGTCGGTTATCATGCGTCGAATGCGAGTTCGCGATCGCAAAGATTGAACACGCGCGAAACCTGATACACACTGCTGCGATGCAACGGCTACGGAATGTTGATGTGACGGAGTTGGTTCATCGTGAGAAGGCGCACGTCGTGCCGCTCGACAGTATTCGGGGGATCGCAGCGACTTCGGTGGTGATCCACCATCTGTTGCTGATGCCGACCTTTCTTGCGGCATTTCCGCATAACGCCTGGATCAATTGCTCCTTCTTCAGGAGTGCATGGCTGCTTGTCGATCTGTTCTTTGTTCTCAGCGGAATGGTGATGGCGCTCAGTTACGTCGAGAACGACTTTTCGCGTTTCTCGCTGCGCGAGTTCATGATACGGCGCCTGGCGCGAGTTTACCCACTGCATATCGTCATGCTGCTGGCTAACCTCGTCTTTCGCCTGCTGCGCATTGGCCTGGTCATGGGGGGTGTGGTGGTGGCCGCGCCTGCGGCGTTCGAAGTGAACAATGCCTATTCGTTCGGCCTCAACGTCGTGCTTCTCCACTCGATGGGGTTCATCGACTATCTGAGCTGGAATGCGCCGAGCTGGAGCATCAGCGTCGAGTTCTACACTTACCTGGTGTTTGGTCTGATCGTTCTCTTTGCCCTGCGCATGCGCTCGCTGTCGTGGTTTTATGTCCTCTCCGGGCTGCTCGCGGTCGGAAGTCTTGTCTCCATCATCTTCGTGCTCGAAAAGAAAAGCATCGAGCTTCAGACGGATTTCGGTCTTCTGCGCTGCTTCGTTGGCTTTTTCCTGGGCGTGTTGATGGTGAGGATCGTCGATTGCCTGCCGGCCAGGCCGCACCCTGCCGTGCAGGGCGCGTTGCAATTCGTCGCCATGATCGCGAGCTTAGTCCTGGTATCATTGGCGGAGACCAATCCTGCGGCGACTTTCCTCGCGCCAGTGATGTTCGCGGTCTTCCTCGGCAGCCTGCTGGCCTTTCCGGATGCGCTGCTGGTGCCGCGCATCCTGGTGGCCAAACCGTTGGTCTGGCTGGGACGCCGTTCGTACTCCATCTATATGGTGCACGCGCTCGTGGTGCTGCTGGCTGAATATTTCGTGCGGGGCGTGGGAGCGGGGCGAATCGCCGCCCTGGATTCGATCTGGGCAGGCCTGCCGGCGACGCTGAATCTCGTCGTTTCACTGGCCGCCGTGCTGGCGGTTTCGCACCTCACCTATCTCTACGTCGAAATTCCCGGCGGCAGGCTCCTGCGAAATGCATTCGGAAGCCCCCCGGACTTTGCGCCATCCCCCGCCCGATCGGCGCGGCTGAGCAACTGAGCCGCGCATGAGCACCTTCGCGCTGCAGCCCCGCAGGATGATGCTGATCAGCCTCAATATCGAGGCGATCGCGCTCGCGGCCTATCTGGTCCGGGACGCCTTCGGTGGCGTGATGCGGTATTACACAAGCATCATGCATTTGGACGCGCTGTGGTTCGCGCCGGATGGCATTGCGCTTCTGTGCCTGGTTCAGTTCATCGTGCATTGTATCTTGCGCAATCGCAGCATCATGGCTGCAGTTGTACTGGTGCAGATCATGCTGTCGCTAGTGCTCGGCTATTTCATGCTGGGCACGACGAATGCGGCGATGTCGTCGTTCAAGATGATGCTCCCGGTGTTCGTCGGATTCTGTTTCTGCGACACCAGCCTGGGCTCCTACAAGAAGCTGCGGTCGGTCATTGCCGTGACGTTCTATCTCTCGCTGATCGGCGTGCTGCTGACGAAATTCTACCTGATGCCCTGGGTCGGCTACAAATATGAGTCCTTCGGCGCCGTTCGTGAGGCGGGCCGCCTATGGTGGGCCTATGGCGGCGACGATCAGCGTCTCACTGGCTTTGCGGCAGAAAGCACAATGGCCGCCTTCTTCATACTCGTGTCCTTCGCAATTACGTCGATCCGTAAGAGTACGACTTGGTGCATCGTGTTCGGTTCCATCGCGATCTATGTGACTCGCCTGACCACGAGCAAGACGACCATGATCGTCCTCGTGCTCTACCTGGTCTTGCTGGTGTGCGTGCGGATGCTTCCGGAGAGATCGCGCTTCGCCGCGATCCGGACCATTGCACTGTGGTCGTTTGCCGCGATACTCGTACCCTTCTTCATGATCGTGCTGGCTTCCGGTACCGCCGCAGTGCCGCACACGACCCTGTTCAGCATCGTTGACCGCATCAACAACAGCTGGCAGCTGCCGTTCGTCTACCTGAGCCAGCTCATGCCCGTTGGTCTCGTGACCGGCTGCGGCGTGGGCTGCTTCAACTATCCACAGAAGCTGTTCTCGCCGCTTGCGCACTTCTGGGTTCCCGTCGACAATTTCTATATCGGCACGTACCTGATGTTCGGCCTCCCGTTCGTCGCATTCATGGTGATGGTATTCCGCGCGACGTTCGGGACGACCGACGTCTACAAGCTGACGCTGATCTTCGTCGTCAATATGTTCACGATCACGGTCCTGAACTACGGCCCGGCGTCCGGGCTGCTGATCATCGCGTTGAGCTTCAGCGAGGTGTTCTCACGGCGCGCAGCCTCCGCACGAGCAGGCGACGCCGTGCCAATCGTCATGCGGCCGCCGATGCCGTCATTGGAAGGCTTCCGCCCGGATATGCCGGCGGCGAGCGGAGGCAGGTGAGAGCGAAATGATGCACAAAAGGCTCGCATTCATCGACACGCTGCGCGGCATTGCCGTGTTGTCGGTCGTGGTCCAGCACGTATTCGAGGTGATCGTCGAAAAGCACCCGACGGGCGCATATTACTGGCCGATCCATGATCTGTTCGGCTACTACATGAATTTTGGCCGGTTCGGCGTCGTGTTGTTCTTCTTCGTCAGCGGATTCGTCATTCCGTTCAGCTTTCCGGACAGCGCCACGCCCGTGCGCGACTTTACGATCAGCCGCTTCTTTCGGTTGTATCCGGCCTACTGGACCTCGCTCGTGGTCGGGCTCGTGGCGATGTACCTTCTTGATTCGAAGGTCTATCCGCTGGGGCAGGTCGTCGCGAACCTGACGATGTTCCAGACCTTCGTGAACGTCCCGAACCTCTTGGTATTCTACTGGACGCTGGCGATCGAGCTCTTGTTCTACGTCGGATGCACCATTCTCTTTGCCATGGGGCTGCTGAACCGGCGCTTCACGGCGGTGAGCATCGTCGTTGCGGCGGCGCTGGTCGGAACCGCGGCCGCACTCTTCGTCGAGAACAGGACGGTCTCCTCGGTGATGGAGGTCGGGCTGAACCTGTCGGCGATGTTCCTGGGCAAGATCATCCGCGACACCGTCATCGGCGGAAAGCTGCGGTGGAGCCATGTGACGATCTGCACTCTGATGTATGCGATCTTCGCCATCACCCTGTCGGACCGCAGGTTCGGAGGCGTGTATCATGAGAATTTCTTCTACAGCTATTCGATCGGATCGGCCTATGTCTGCGCGGCGCTGGTCTTCATCGGATTTGCCGTGTTCGGCGAACGAATGGCCTGGCGCCCCATGGCTTTCGTCGGAGTCATCAGCTACTCGGTCTACCTGATGTCGCCGTTCGTGATGGGCTTCATCGATCGCCTCGTCTGGTTCGGCGACGGACCTCTCGGCTGGTCGATCTTCCTGGCCGTGACCCTGGTGTTGTCGATCCTCGTCAGCTGGATGACATTCGCCTTCATCGAGAAGCCCAGCATTTCCTTCGGGCAGAGGTTCCGCTCGGCGCGAAGAAGGCCTGTCGTCCCCGAACCGGCCCTCAGCATCCAGGGTGCCGCGGAGTGATCAAGGCACCCCACCAGCCGGGCGCCGCGCATGATGGATCGTTCGTTCCGTCGGTCCAGGGCCTTCGCGCCATCGCCGCGCTGAGCGTGCTGATGGACCATTTCTACGACATGCCGAAGGGAGGGATGTACGACATCCCGGATCCCGGCTTCCTGCCGCCGCTCTGGCCCTGGCTGCAATCGGTGATCAATGTCGGCGGGCACGGCGTCGAGCTGTTCTTCATGATCAGCGGATTCCTGATCCCGGCAAGCCTGGTGCGGCACGGGTCGCTGTCACGGTTCTTCTTCGACCGCGTGCTGCGCATCATGCCGGTGTTCGTCGTGCTGCATCTTGCGCTGTTCGCGATCGGTCCGATCGTGGCCTACAAATTCTTCCGCGGGATCGATCTCACCAGCTATCTCGGGATTTTTGCGGC
The DNA here is from genome assembly GCF_001424605.1 of Bradyrhizobium sp. Leaf396. NCBI lineage: Bacteria > Pseudomonadati > Pseudomonadota > Alphaproteobacteria > Hyphomicrobiales > Nitrobacteraceae > Bradyrhizobium > Bradyrhizobium sp. Leaf396. The sequence continues at coordinate 370,823 of NZ_LMQJ01000004.1, read as the reverse complement.
CAATCTGTTCTTCGTGCAGGACGCGCTCGGCCTGCCCATCGCCCAGCAGAACGCCTGGACATTGACCTATGAGTGGGCGTTCTACATCTGGTTTGCGCTGACGTTCTCGGTGTGGCGCACCGGTGGCAGATTGCTGGCGGCGCCCCTGATCCTGCTTGGCATCGCCTGCCTGATGCACTGGCCGATCACCGCCTTCTTCTGCATCGGCATGCTGTTCAGTGCCACGGGATTCCGCATCTCGATTCCGGGACGCATCGGCTTGCTCGCGGGCATTGCTTGCGGAGCGGCGCTGTATGCGAGCCTGGTGCTGTTTCACCCCTTCGTCGGGCTCATTCCCGGATTTCTGCTGTTCGGCATGGTGCTCGCTCCGGACTCGGGCCTCGGCAGGGCTCTGAGCCTACCGGCGCTGCAATATGTCGGCAAGATCAGCTACAGCCTCTATCTCGTTCACCCCTTCGTGCTGTTTCCCCTGCAGGTGATCGGCTTGAAGCTGGTCGCCGCCGGCGTCGACCGCTGGCTGCTGTGGACCGCCTTCATCGGGCTTGGGCTGGTGATGTCGCTGGTTGCAAGCGCGATCAGCTATGAGCTAATCGAGGTCAGGCTAAGGCGACTGCTGGACGGCGCGATCAGCAGCATGTTCTCCCGGCCGCAGATCGAGCAATCGGTTTGAGGGCGCCGGCCGCGCTCAGCTCACGGTGCGACCGGCGAGCTTGTGATAGGACCCCAGCAGTCCTTCAGCGATGCGATCCCAGTTGAGGATGCCGACGGCGGTCTGCCATGCGCCCTCGGTCAACGTTGCGGCGAGAGGCTTCGACGTCAGCACGCGCTCGAGCGCATCGGCCAGCGCAGTGGCATCGCCGGGCGGGACCAGCAGCCCGTTGACGTTATCGGTCACGACGTCGGGAATGCCGCCAGTGGCACTGGCGACCACGGGGCGGGAATTCCCATAGGCGGATGCAAGCACGCCGCTCTGCGTTGCATCCTTATAGGGCAGGGCGACCACGGTTGCGGACTGAAACAGTCGTCCGGTCTCGGCAGGCGCAATATAGGCGTTGATGGTCTTGACGGTCGGCATCGCCTCCATGCGCGCTCCGAGCCGTGTCATCTCGGGGCCGCGGCCGGCAACGATCGCTTCATGGGCCACACCGCGCCGGGCCAACATGTCGATCGCATCGATGAAGACGTCGAGGCCCTTGTAGGCCCACATCCGTCCAAAAAACAGGATGCGCGCGGCCTCCGGCGCGGTGACCGCGCCCCCGGCCGGTGGAACCATGAGCACGCCGTGCATGCTGGAGATCGCTTCCCCTTTGAAGTCAGGCGAGGCACGGCGAAAATCGGCGATGCAGCTCTTGCCATGCGTGGTGACGACCGACGCGGCTGCGCGCATGCGCCCGCGCCATGCATCTTCACGCGGCGACGTACCGGAGCCGCCTTCCGAATGCGGGATCGCATCGTGAACGGTCAACACCAGCGGAATGCCGAGCGGACGAAGAAGCTGGATCAGCCCGGACGTGTAGATCTCCGGAACTTCGTGACAATGAATCACGTCGGGACGAAACGAAATTATGTCGAGGAATGAGGCCGGGATGCCGATCGCGCCACCGCGGCGCAGGCTCAGGTCGCGAACTCTCGTTTCGAACGGAGCTGTCACGGCGATATCGGCCAGCTCCCATTGCTGATTGGCGTCCTTGCGGTTGAGCACCAGCCGGACGTCGCAATGGCGAGCCAATCCCGACGCGAGACGGTAGGAATATTCCGCAAAATGCGGTGCGTAGATCGCGACGCGGAGGCGCTTGGCCATATCAGCTGTTTCCGCTCCAGAGGTCGATCGGGAATGCACTCATCAAGGCACGATGATCGAAGTTGAGGCGCGCAGCCCCACCCATCTCGCGACCTTCGTCAATGCTCGAGGCAAACTCGACGGCAAACCGGCCGGTGCCCTCGTAATAGTCACGATACTTGAACTCGGATTCTCCGCTGCTCAGGCGCACGTAGCGAGCCGGTATCCCGAATGCCTCGGCGACAATGATGCCGTGGAGCGAGCTTGCCAGAACCAGCTCCGCTTCGAGAATGGCGTCAATTCGTCGGTTCCATGATCCCAGCGGTGAGACCACCGTATCGGCGCCACGGTCGATGAGACTCAAATCGTGCAAATTCGGGACAAACACCCACGGCTTCTTGGCGGTGGGGCGAAAGCGATTCGGAAACAGCTGAGGGAGCAGCAACGCAGGGTCCCCGAACACTTCGGGTACCGCGATGCCCCGGCGCCGCAAAATCTCCCATGTACGAGGGCCGCGCACCGCTCGCACGTCCAGGTTCTGCACGCGGCGATTGAGGTCATCCTGGCCGGGGCGTCCGTTCACGCCGCTGCCCCAGATCACATCGTCATTTCGCGCGTAATGGAGCACGGAGCCGATCGCGAACAAGCGCGTTTGCCGCGGCACCTCGTCGGCGAGCGTATAGCCGAAATGCCGCAAGAGATGGTCAACGACGACGACCGAAAGATAGTCGCCGAAATTTATCGTTCCATCGTCAGGACGCCAGAAGAACAAGTCCACGTGCGGATACGGCAGCTGATGAATAAAGTCGCAACCGACCTCGTTCATCAACCGTCGTAGATTGGTCCGAAAATTCATGCTGCCTCGGATTGTAGCTGCTTTCTTGCCGTAGTGTCCTCGTAAACAAGGCGACTATTGGACCATTGCAGCCAATGGCTCAACGACGAAAGTCGGCCTAACCGGAAATTGTGACAGGCCTCCAATTGCGCCACGAGAATATCAAGCCGCGCTCGATCGTTTCGGGCGTCATTTGGTCCGCACTCGATTCCGCAGTCGGGCAGGCTCTCACGCTCGCGATCTACATGATCATGGCGCGGCTGCTGTCGCCGCAGATTCTCGGCATCGTGGCAACGGGGGCGCTGGCGCTTGAATTCTGCCGGGCAGTCTTGATCGAGAGCATCGCGATCGCGGTGCAGGCGCGTGCCGAGCCGAAGGACGAGGATTACACTGCCTCGTTCTGGCTCATCGCAGGTCTCTCCTTGTTTGCAGCGCTCGCACTGTTCGCCTCGAGCGGCGCGATCGAACGATTTTCGGGTCTTTCGGACATTGCCATCGTTCTCAAGGGGTTCTGCATCGTGGTGGCCGTACAGGGCCTGTCACGGACGCACGAAGCCTGGTTGATGCGCAATCAACTGTTTCGATCCCTCGCCATCCGCTCGCTTTCTTCAATATCGGTTGGCGGGGCCGTTGGGATCGGGCTGGCGATCCAGGGGTACGGGGTCGTTGCGCTGGTCGGACAGCTCGTTTCGACGTCGTTGATCTCGCTGGTCAGCCTTTGGGTCCTGACGCCCTGGCGTCCTCGGCTCCGGGTCAGCCGGCAGGCTGTTGTCGAACTCCTGAGCTATGCGCGCTACGTGGCGCTGACGGGGATCACGAACTTCGCCAATGCCAATTCCGATCTGATTTTCGTTACCTGGTATACCGGCGCCGCCGGCGCGGGCTTGTACAGCCTGGCCAAGCGCCTGGTCAATGCCGTGAGTACCGTGATTGGGAATGCGTTGAACCGGGTGTTCTTTGCGACCATCGCTGGCCTCCAGCATGACCGGGAAGCATCGCGTTCGACGCTGGTTGCCTTCGTCCTGTACACGTCGCTGCTGACGGCTCCGATCTTCGCCGGCATAGCGGTTCTGGCGCCGGATCTGATCACTGCTTTCTTCGGGTCCAAGTGGAGCGGGGCCGCGCCTCTGCTCGCGATCATGTCGGTCACCGGATTCCTGACCACGATCGGCCTCTACAATCACTCCGTTATCCTGGCGTTCGGCAAACCGCACTGGCAAACCTGGCTGACGCTGATCTACGCGGTCTCGAACATAGCAATCTTCATCCTCGCTGCGCCGTTTGGCCTTATCGCGATCGCTGTCGGCTACGTCGCTCGCGCCTTGTTGCTGTATCCGCTATCCGCCGGAGCTTCGATGCGGATCCTGTCGCTCGGTATCAGGCCCTATGCCGCGGCGCTGATGCCCGCACTTGCGGGCTCTGCGGTGATGGCATGCGCGGTGGCTGGTGCCTCCGTTGCGATGCCGGCCACGTCGCCATGGCTGCGTCTCGCCGCGCTCGTGCTGCTCGGTTCTTCGGTATATCTTGTCGTTGTTGTCGCGATCGCCCGGCCGGCCGTGGTGCGGATATGCCAGGAAATCCTGAGCCGAGTGCGGCGATCGTCGAAAATCTAGCTGCAAGACACCTAAAGCGCGATGCGATAAGGATGAATCGTCATCGCGCTTTGTGTTTGAGCATGGTCTTTTCGGAAAACGGCTACACACTTTTCCGGATCGTGCTCTAGCTCGCATTGGCCGCTGGTCGGGTCCCCGAAGGATCGAGCGGCTCGGCCTTCGGGATGTGGGCCGACCTCGCATCGCCCGGCGCAAGCCGGTTGATCAATTTTCGAGCGGGATTCTCGAAGTAGTGATACGTCACGTCGGCGACGACCGTCAGAATGATGCAGCAGACCAACGCAAACACTGGAAACATGCTTGGTTGAAATCCGAAATAGTGCCACGCCGGCTTGAAAAGCAGGATCAGCAGCACTTCGTGAACCATGTAGATCGCGTATGACGTGTTGCCGAGGCGGCCAAGCCAGTCAGAGCCGGGAAACCGGGCGAAGGCGCTTTCGCCGGTGGCTGTGACCCGGATCGCAAGAGAAAACAGTGTGATTGCGAGGTCGGGCTTGGCAAAGAAGTTGAGGACCATGATCGAGACGGCAAACAGTGCTATTCCGGCGAATGCGACTGGCTTCTTGCGATAATCGCTTGAGAGCCTGAACAGCACAGTCAGGAGAATCCCGCTCAGGAAGCTCGGAAGAGTCGCACCGTCGATCTTCGACCGGACGTCGCCGACCCCTTAAGATCCCGAGAATCGAAGGTTGCCCCGTACATCTGTGAGCGGTCCTGCCAGATCGGCAGGTGAGCATGGGCGACGACTCCATAAGGCAGCGCGACCATGATCGCGAGCATCAGCGACGAGATCCCGCCGCTGCGGTGCAATCGCGCCGGTCCGGAAATGCATGGAGCCCTTCCGATTGCAAATGGCCTTCGGCTCTCTGCTCATCGATGAGGCATGTGCTCGAAAAGCGAAGTGGGGCGGAATGGTCCCGCCCCAGCAATCTTGCTGCCGGTTGGACGGCTACCGTCTCGTTCACACGAACACGAAGTCGTGGCTCGTCAGGCTGGTGACATAGACGTTCTTCAGCAGGATCGAGTCGTTCTCCGAGAACGTGATGAGCGCGTTCGTGCCCGACTGCGTCATCTGCAGGTGGCTGTAGTCCGCGGCCAGGAGCTTCGAGATCTGGATCACGTCGTGGGTCGTGGCGTCGCCGGCCTGGAAGTTGAGGATCTGGTCCTGGCCGTGATCATAGGCGATGGTGGTCGAATTCGGCGCGGCCGAGAACACGTCGTTGCCGGCTCCGCCCTGGATCGTCACGCCGCTCCCAACGGCCGTGACGTTATGGGTGCCGTCGGTCTTGGTCTGATCGATGAACTGCAGTGCATTGGCGGTGTTGTAGTTCTCGTGCTGCGTGATGCCGGCCTGTCCGTTGAAGTTAAACAGGAATACGTCCCTCGAGCCGTCGGCGTGGCTGGCGATCTCCTGGGTCTTGATGCCGGCGCTGTTATAGATGTCGGTCAGTTTGCTGCCGTCATCGTTCATGACCTGGGTAAAGTCCAGAGTGCCGTCGGCGTGGGTCCTTGTGATCTCGACGATATTGCCCGAAGCATCGAGGTGCTGGTGCTGGGTCGTGTAGGACTGGCCTTTGACGTTGTAGTTCCAATTGTCCTGCGTACCCTCGGCGTTCTTAATGTAGGCAGCAGTCTTGATACCGCCCGTGTACACAGTCGTGGAACTGTAACCGTCGGTCTTGGTCGTGACTTCGCTGGTGATGACGCCTTTGGCGTCGTACCACTCCGAGGTCTTGGTGCCGTCGACGCTCTGCACGAGGGTGAACGCCAGGCTGTTGTCGGCGTGGGTCCGCACGATGTTTGTGAGGAAGCCCGTTGAATCGTAAGTGTCGTGCTCGGTCGTGTAGTTCTGACCGACAATGTTGGAAAGATAAACATCCCTCGAGCCGTCGGGGTGATAGTCGGTTTGCATCTTCTTGATGCCGGAGGCGTCGTAGTTGGTCACAACGCTGCCGCCGTCACTGCCGACGATCTGGGTAAAGTCGAGCGTGCCGTCAGCGTGCCAGCGGGTCACCTCTGTCGTCTTGCCGGTCGGATCGAGATGCTGGTGCTGCGTGGCATAGCTCTGGCCGGTGATGTTGTAGGTGAAATTGTCTTGGCTCCGGTCGGCATTGGTGATGTAGGCCGCAGTTTTTAGTCCGTTGGTATAGAGCGTGGTCGAGCTGTAACCATCCGCCTTCGTAATCACCTCGCTGGTAAGGACGCCCTTGGCATCGTACCAGTCCGTCGTCTTGATCCCGTCCTTGCTCTGCACCAGCTTGAACGCCATGCTGCCGTCTGCGTGCTTGCGGATCAGCGTGGTGAGGAAGCCGGTTGCATCGTAGATGTCGTGCTCGGTCGTGTAGTTCTGGCCGGTGATGTTAAACAGGAAGACGTCCTTACTGCCATCGGCGTGACTTTCGCTTTGCTTCGTCAGTACTCCCTTTGCGTCATAATAGGTGGCGACGCTGCTGCCGTCATTGTTGACGACCTGCGTAAAATCCAGCGTGCCGTCGGCGTGCTTGCGAGTCACGGCCGTGACCTTTCCGGTCGGATCGATGTGCTGAATCAGCGTGGTGTAGCTCTGGCCGGTGACGCCGTAGGCATAGTTGTCCAGACTGCCGTCGGCGTTCTTGATATAGGCCTTGGTCTTGACGCCGTTGCTGTAGAGGGTCGTCGATGTAAAGCCATCGGCCTTTTCAACCACCTCGCTGGTAAGGCTGCCGACGGCATTGTACCAGTTGGTCGTCTTGGTGCCATCCGGGGTCTGCATTAGCTTGAAAGCCAGGCTGCCGTCGGCATGCAGGCGCGTCAGGGTCGTGAGGAATCCGGACGCGTCATAGACGTCGTGCTGGGTCGTATAGTTCTGGCCCTTGATGTTGTACGTCCACACGTCCTTGCTGCGATCGGCATGGTAGTCGGTCTCGACCAGCTTTACTCCGGAGGCGCTATACAGCGTGATCACGCTGCTGCCATCGTTCTTGTAGACCTGGGTTGAATCCAACGAGCCGTCGGCATGGCTGCGAATGACCGAAGTAATCTTCCCTGATGCGTCAAGGTGCTGAACCTGGGTGGTAAAGCTCTTTCCGACGACGTTGTAGGAATAGTTGTCCTGCGAACCGTCAGCGTTCTTGATATAGGCGGCGGTCTTGACGCCGTTGGTGTATAGCGTCGTGGAGTAGTAGCCGTCCGGCTTCTGCACGATCTCGCTGAGAAGAGTTCCCGCCGTATTGTAGGTATCTGTGGTACGGACGGCGTCGGTGCCGACGTGAACGAATTTCGTCTTCACGCCGCCGGTGTAGCTGATCAGGTCCTGGGAGCCGTCGCTGTGGACGACGTTGGTCGACGTCGGCTGCCCGCTCGCATTCAGGCCGGTGTCGGATGTCGAGAGCAGCTTTCCGCTCGAATCGTAGGTCTTCGTGTTGGTCCAGGTCGCGGCCGTATTGGTCACCGAGAACGAATATCCGCCCTGGATCTTGGAGAGGGCGCTGCCGTAATGGGCGATGATGTAGTCCATGGTCGCCTTCGAAGCGACCGGCAGGACGTGCGAGTCGGTCAGCGTGATGGTCTGCAGCGCCGTCGAGTCGCTCAGGTCGGACAGTTGCGGCACGATTTCGGCAGCAGCGCCCGTAATGCTGGTCCGGCTGTCCGGCGGCGTGGTCGTGGTCGGGGGCGCATCGATCTCGATGATCACGGGGTGATCGCTGACAGGAATGGTGATCGTGCTGACGTCGGTGTAGCTGGCAATGGCCGTGGTCCCCGTCAGCGTGTCGTACACCTTCACAGTGTGATGCACGGCGCCGAGATTCACAGTGACGGTCTGGGCCGCATTGGTCAGCTCGGTGTCGGTGGCGTCGTTCCAGAGCTTCGGCTCGGCCCACACGACGAGCTCGTAGGCGCCATTGCTCTTGCCGAGGACCATGCTGTTGCCTGTGGCCGGCATGTTGCCCAGGGTGTAGTTCAACGGGTCGGTCGGCTGCTGGCCGCCCTTGCCGTCGTCGGCCAGGATGGTGGTCAGGTTGTGGATCGCCGTCGCGGCGAGCTTGGGCGTGCCGTCGGAGTTGAACAGGCCGAAATTGGCTTCCGGATTGGTATTGCTTGCGGAGGAGTCGCGGTCGAACAGCTCGTAGAGGTAAGTCTGGCTCACGCCGGCCTTGTAGGCATCGACCAGGGTGTTCAGGATCGACTTGGCCTGCACCGTCTCGTTGACGCCGAGATATTGCGTGTTGGCTTGCGTGGTGTAGCCGGTTTCCGTGATGACCACGGGCTTTCCCGGCGCCGCAGTCATGACGGCGCTCAGAGTTGCCGCAATTGAGCTGCTCGGATTGAGGCTGGTGCTGACATAGGCGTGGGCGTTGGCGTAGTCGACGGAGGCCGACATGTTGCCGAGCTGGCTGTAGCCCTGAGGATCGTTGTAGGCCAGTGACAGATTGTAGACGGGGATGCTGCCGAGCGCAGCATTGGCATTGACTGCTTGATAGAGGGCGCTCTGGAATTGAGCCGCGGCGGTGAGGCTCGAGCTGCCATTGTAGCTGAAGGGCTGATGATTGGCCTCATTGAGGCCCTCGATGGCGCTGATGCTGCCCGGGTGGCTCGTTGCGAACTTCTCGAGCGACGCGATATACTTCTGAAGCCCGGCCGTACCCGATTGGGGCAGGGCGGACGACACCAGGAAATCGAACTTGTAGCCGGCAGCGGCAAGGCCGTCGACCACCGGTTGCGCGGCGGGGCTTGTCCCCATCGAGTCGCGCAGATGCGTGACGCCGAGATATTTCAGGTCGTCGACCATCAGCGCGAGATTGTTGTAGCCGGTCCACCCGAAGCCGGCATGCGTGTTGACGCCGATGGAGTTGATGAAGCCGCTGGCGGACAGGATGGTTTGATCAGGCATTGCACACTCGAATTTTCAACGCGAGCAAAATTGCTCGCAGGATTTGCGTTCAAGCTTCATTGTCGAGTGTGAATTTCAGATAAAAATCGTAGCTACAAATCGCGAGCGAATGAGGTTCCTTGTGCAGGAACAGGTCGACTCGAGTTGCAGCCGAATGCTGATGCGATGCCCGCGCAGGATGGCACGAGGAAGGCGCTTTCAAGAATTGCGCGACCCATGCTGCTGAAACTATGCGCACATCGCGCGGCATCGCTTGGTTGCTCAGCCTGTTGGCAGGTGCCGTTTTCGTTGGCGCGTAAACTATGGACGATTAGCGCTTTGGTTGTACGTATTTTCACGGGGTCTCACTGCCGGATTTACCAGGGCCGCTTACGGTTCCATAGGAGCGGCTGACTAGCCACTTGCTTCCGTGAAGGGACAGCGCAGCTATCTGCCTCGGCGGGCCAGCATCAGGAAGTCTCCGCGCCATCCGACGATCGCAGTCGCGATCGCCGCGATCACGATCTTGCCGGCGAGCCATGCCGCGGGCTCGGTCGGAATTGCGCCGAGTGATCCGATCAGGACCGCAGCCGCCACCGCCTGCGCGACCAACGACCAGCGCGGGAATGCGTCGAAGCGCAGGGTCGGACCGAGCGCAGCGAGGATCGTCGCAAGTGTGGCGACCGAAGCGCAGCCGACAGCCTGCCGCGGCGACAGGCCCGCCCATGTTGCGGCAAACACGACAGCTGCGACGGTTGCGAGCTGCCCCGCGGCGACGACCACAAGCCTGGTCGCGAGCTTCTCCAGGTGTGGAACGACGGCAGCTGTGGCCTGCAGATGGGTGTGCAGGAAATAGAAGACGGCGACTGCCGGCGCCGTCGCCAGAAAGCCGTCAAGGCTCTCGCGTGGCACCACCATGCGGGCGGCATCAGGAATGAAGCCTACCAGCCCACCGAGCAGCACAAGGGTGGTGCAGACCATGAATTCGAACATCCGTCGGGCCGATTCAACCGACTTCACGACCGGCCGGCGTTCGAACTCTTTGACCACGTCGGGATAACTTACGGTGTGGATCGCCGCATTGAGAACCCAGAACGGGCGTTGCAGCAGATCGAGCGCGATCGAGAATCCGGCACCTGCGCCGGTCGCGCCCAGCCTGCCGATGATGATGATCCGGAGCAGAACGGGCACCGACAGATGGATGACGGACGCGCCCGCGGCGAGCATGCCGTAACGGGCGAAGCTCTTCCAGTCGGCCAGCATCGTCTGCAACGAAGTACGCTCTACAGGCGTGCGATAGACGGCCATGCCGGCAAGGAGGCCCAGGACGTGACCCGACGCGATACCGAGCAGCGCTGCCTCCGCCGTTCCTGAAGTCGCTGCTCCCAACGCGCCTCCGGCCAGAAGCGCGGTTGCACGGAGTGCGAGAAGAGAGGAGGCCACTCCCAACCGGTCGGACAGACGCACCGTCAGAAAATAGAGATCCGTCAGGCCCTGAAGCACGGAAATGCCGAGACCCAGTGCAATGATCGCCGTCGGCAGGACACTGGCCAGAGATGCGCAGCTGCCGCCCACGATCAGCGCGCCAGCACTCGACAGGCCTGCTGCAAAGAGCGACCACCTCAGCCGAGCCGCCTCGTCTTCGTTGGCTGCCGCCAGGAAACGCAGTCCGGAGAGCTGCAGCCACTCGAACATCAGAACGCAGAGCAATTGGCTCGAGGCCAGTGCCAGCGAGAAATTGGTGTAGGCGGCGGCGGGCAGCAGATGGCTGACTGCGAAGATCAGGATGATCGCCGCGGCGCTCTGATAGACGTAGCCCGCCATCGCGAAGAGGCGTGTCATCTCGGAATGAGGCGCTCCTTGGCCACAGCCCGTCCCAGCGGCGCATCGGCCGTTGCCGCGTGCAGGCGCGACATCCGTTGCTCCCGCAATTGTTCATACAGGTTCTTGTATGACGACAGCACGTCGGCAAATACCCATTTATTGGTGTCCGCGATCAGGCGCCGGCTGATCTCATCGATCTTGTGCGGATCCGCCGCGACCGCGAGCATGCTGTCCGCCAGCGATTGCGGGTCGGCTTCAGTGAGCCAGCCGGTCACGCCATGCTGAATGACTTCGGGCATGCCGCCAAAGCGGGTTCCGAGCAGGGGCCTGCCGGCCGCCTTTGCGTCCGCGACGACGAGCGGGCCGGGGTCGTGCCAGATCGATGGTGCGACCACTACGTCGACTTGCTTGTAGAAATCGTCAGGCGCCACGAAGCCCATGAACTCAATTCGTGCATCTCCCGAGAGAGCCCGGAGACGTCCTTGCTCTTGGTCGCTGACCCGACCGGCGATCAGCATCCGGATCCGGTCGCGGGGCAGCAGAGCAAGAGCCAGCATGAGGTTATCGATGCCCTTTTCCTCCGTAAGCCGGCCGATGAACCCGAACGTCACTTCCGCGGTGCAGATGGGACGTGGATAGGGCTCACGCGGCGGCTCGGTCGAGGCGTTGCGGATCACGGTACGGATCGGCGTCTCCGAGAACATGCCAATGTCGGTATGAATGGACAGGACGCGCTCGCTCACACCGACCACGGCGCTGAGCCAGTGCGTGGCGCGCTTGCGATGAAAGGTCAGGATCCCGCAGCTCGTGCAAGTGTGCCCGCAGGAATGTCCCTTGTCGAAGCGCGAGCACCGCGGGCAGGTCAGGTAATAGTCGTGAAGCGTATGGAGCACCGGGACCTCGAGCTGGGCGGCAACGCGCCAGATCGCGGTGGTGAGACCCGACAAATTGTTGGAGTGCAGTACGTCCGGCTTGAAGGCCCGGATGCGCTCCGCGATCAGGGGCGCCTGCATCTGCCAATCGTCGATGGCGTGCCAGATGCTGCGCAACGCGACGTTTTTCTGCTCCGTGAAGGGCAGATAGATATTCCGCACGGGCGCAGAATAGATGTTGATGCCGTTGCAGGTCTCGCGAGCCTGCTGGGGCGCGGGTGCTGCGCGTATAACCTCGACCTCGTCTCCGCGTTGCGCCAGGCCTTCGGCGAAACGTCGCGCGAAGATCTCTGCGCCGCCGACGATCTTTGGCGCCTGAGGCGTCGGATAAAGCGTGGATGTCAAAAGAACTTTCATCGCGTAACCCCATATCTGCAAAATGGCGTCTATCGCACCGGACGTATCTCCAGGGCGGGAATGGCACTGTCATTGGCTGCAATGAGAACCGGAGTGCTCGAAACCGGAATCCAGATTCCGGAAGCCGGTTTTGCGGTCGCATTGCACGGCATCGCAAAGCTCGCGCCTTGCTGATCGTCCTTGATCCGGATTTCGTAGCGTCGGCCCGGGGCCTCGGACCAGACCGCAACTCTGCCGCCGGACGTCGTCGATGCGTTGATCGACACGACGCCGCTGGCGAGCTCTCGTCGCTCGGCACTCAGGCTGGAGCGGATGAAGGCCCAGGCGCCCTGGGCCGCGCAGGCGACCGGCTTCGGCGAATTGTCGAAACGATAGAGGCCGAAATTGTGCTCCAGGTCCGACGGATTCGTTCCGCTGTCCTTGAGCTCGTAGAGCCACATTCCCTTGAGCCAGCGCGTTGCAGTCGACGCCCACAGGATCAGTTGTGCCGTATTGTCGGCCTGGGCCTGTTCGTTGACGCCGCACTTGTTGCTGGCGGTGGTCCAGCCGGTCTCGGTGACATAGATCGGGAAGGTGGGGTTTCCGCTCGCCTGGCTGACGAGGCGGTGAAACGCCGTCAGCCTGTCGATGATTTCGGCCGAGGTGCGTTTGCTCGGGCCCATGCAGAAATTATAGAGATGGATCGAAGCGCCGTCCGCGTACTGGAGAATGCCGGTGCGCAGCATCTTCTCCGTCCATATCCAGCCCGGATCGTCGCCGAGTGCTCCGACCAGGAAAGGCGCATTCGGCGCAACGCGCTTGACCGCCGGTCGTGCGACCTGCGCGAGCGCCAGATAATTTTCCGGCGAGAACGCAGCATCTTTCTTCGACGCCAGGTTCCATTCGTTCCAGAGCTCAAACAGGGGATCTTGCGCTACGACCGATCGCGCCGCCGCAGCGGCATACTCCGCGAAGCGCTGCCGGGCTTCATCGGTCGTCGGTGGCGAGGAATTCGGGATGAGATGATGGCCGAAGGCCAGAATCAGGAGAGGGCGTGCGACGCCGGACCTGACTTGCGCCTCGAGCCTGCCAAGTCTGGGGTTGAACCCCAGCCGGCGTCCTGGCATCTCGAAATCGGACCAGGGGAAATCGTCGCGGAAAGCGTTCAAGCCGAGTTGCTTGATCTGGGCGATGTTCTCGGCAGGAACATATCCGCGCGCGCTCACTGGGCCGCCAAGCCCCTGATGCGTGCCGACCCCGAGCAGGAATCGGGCATCGAGCGGCTGCGCCTGCTGCGCGCAGACGGAGGCTGGCAGGAGAATGGATGCGATGAGGCTCGCGACCCGAAGACTGTCGCGAAGCAAGGTGCATGGGAGCGGTCGAGCCATCAGAAATTCTTGGAAAGATCCGACTGCAGTCCCGCCTTCGCCTCGACCCCGTCGCCCTGGAGAAGCTCGACATAGACCTGCTGCAATTGTGCATGCGTCTTCTGAACGTCATACAGCTGCTTGAAGCGGTCGTAGCCGCGCTGTCCCAGCACCTTGAGGTCGAGATCGAGCGCGCGCCGGAAACCATCGACGAGCGGCTGGACCGCGACGGGCTCGCAAAGCACCCCCGTCACACCGTCGACGACGATCTCGGGCAGCGCGCCGCTGCGGAACGCCAGGATCGGCTTGGCCGCTCGCATTGCTTCAAGGGCAACGAGACCAAACGCCTCCCATCGTGACGGAATCACGACGAGGTCGGCGGCCTCGAGCTGAGTCTCGATGGCGGGGCGATCCAGCCAGCCCAGCAGCGAGACATTGGAAGGCACCGTCGGCCCTTCGTATTTATTGACGACGGAGGCGCCGATGATGCGAACGTCCAGCACATCCTCGAGCGAGCGCGCTGCTTCGATCAGGAGATCGAAGCCCTTCTGTCGGTCCAGGCGCCCGATGAACAGGACCTTGACCTTCTTGGACGTCCAGTCGGCCGCAACGGGCTGCGGATTGCGGCTCTTCGCGATGCCATTGTGGACGACAGTGAGGCGGTCGGCAGAAATTCCCGCGCGGATCGCCTCGCTATACTCGTCACCCGAGATGCAGATGATGCGGTCCGACGTTCGCGCGAGAAGAGTTTCTGCGGCCTTCGTCACGACATGGCTGAGACGACCGGTCTCGCGCGCAAACGCCCAGCCGTGTGGGCAATAGACGACCCGCGGACCGTCCGAGCGGGCTGCCAGCGCAGGGCGAAGCACGAGTCCTGCAAAGGAAGAGTGCAGGTGCACCACATCCGGGCGAAAGGCGTCGAGGGCTTGCATGCTTGCGCGCAGCATCTGGAATAATCCCGAGATGCTGCGGCTGGACCGCTCGAACGTCGTAATCTGATTGTCATCGATCGCGCCGAGATCGCGTCGATGATCCGAGGGCACGACATAGTGCACGTTGTCGGCGCCGAAGCTCGCCTGTTGCTGTGGATGCAGTTCATTCAGGTAACTGGCGATGCCGCCGCGGATCGTCTCGGCGATGTGCAGCACTTTCATCGTTTGCCTCGCATAGAACCGCGTAGGAGAGCCGGACATCGTGTATCCCTGTTCTGTTTTCGCTAGTGCGAAACACAGTTCCTCGAATACGTAGCGATATTGGGGCAGCGATGTGGTTATGTTGCGCCATGCTCTGCTCGCTTGCGATCATCGCGCGATCGGAAAAATTTCCTGGAACCACACGCGGAGCCGCGAGTTGCAAAACGTTTGTGCAAAAACCAATGCGCGCGATAGGCGAGCTATGTCGAATTTCAAGCAGCGCTGGCGACGCTTGCTGGTGTCGCAAGGTGATCCAGCAGCGCCTTCGCAGATTTCTTCCACGAATAGAATGCCAAGCGATCCTGCTGCCGCCTGCGTTCCTGGTCCGAGATCGTGCCGATTGCCAATCTTTCGAGCATGAGTTGCTTCAGCGCTTCAGCGTCGTTGGCGCGAAAATACGCAGCCGCCTCACCACACGTCTCGACGACGGCATCTGCCGTCGATGCGATCACCGGACAGCCGAAGATCATGGCTTCGAGTGGAGGCACACCGAAGCCCTCGTAGAGCGAGGGAAACACGAATGCCGACGCCTGAGCATACAGCGCCGCGATCTCGCCGTCGGTGAGACGACCGGCGAGCACCAGGCCGGCAGATCCTTCGCCCGAATTATCCTGAAAGACCTTGCTGTTATCGCCTCCGACGACGACCAATGGAACGTCGGGTCGATCGAGCAACTGGACGGCGCGAATCGCAACGGAAAGATTCTTGTTCTTGGTCCTTGAGCCCACGAAGAGGAAGAACCTCTGCGGCCTGACTCCAAGCCGCGCGAGAATTCCGGGGTCCGGCTTGGTAGCCGCAAAATGTTCGGCGCTGTTGGGGAAGACCGGAATGCTCGATGCCGATAGATTCAGCACGTCGGCGAGTTCTCTGCGGGAAAAGGCCGACACGGTTGCGATGGCTGCGTGCCGGGAGAGCAACCGCCCCATCGTCCGATGCACGGCCAGATAGCGCCAATCGAAGAAATCGGGCCGGCGAAAGACCTGGGCGTCGTGGATCACGACAATGTGGTCGCGATGGAAGACGGGACCGGAATTGGAGAGGCTGATCAAGCGGCCGCCGGCAGCGGCGCGCGCCAGTTCGATTTGATCCCACGCGTGCCCATGCAACCGGCCGACAGCGCGAATCTTGATCCGATCAAGATCGAGATGTTCAGTTGCATCTGCAGGCGTCAGCAACTGCCAATCGGCATTGCGCAACGAGGCCGAAGTCTGCTCCGACGCAAGCAGCGCGTCGATTGCCTTGACCATTTCAGCGGCATAGCGCTGAACGCCCGTGAGCTTTTGCGACAGAAAGCGGCCGTTGATGAAGATCTTCAATTAGCTACCACGATTGTTGTTGGAGTTCCTGCCGGATTTCGGTGCTTGGGACGGGGCGGAGCGGCAAGTGAGCAATGGTTAGGTACAGAAATATGACGCAGCCCGGCATGGCTCGGAGGCGCCGCTTGCATGGCCGGCCTCGCCTTGCTGCGTGCGAGACCGGGGTGTAGAGGTCGATGATGACCGATGACACCCACTCCCTCCGTAGCGGCTCCCTCACGGCAACGATCAAGGCGCACGGTGCCGAGTTGTGTTCGTTGAAGGACAGCAGCATCGAGTTTCTTTGGCAGGCCGGGCCGGAGTGGCCGCGTCACGCGCCGCTGCTGTTTCCGATCGTCGGACGCCTCGCCAACGACGAACTGCGGCATCGGGGCAAGGCCTATCGGATGACTCAGCATGGCTTTGCCCGCGACAGACGCTTTATTTGGGCAGAACGCGGCGAGAGTCGTTGCGCCCTGGTGCTCGTAGACGATGAGGCGACGCGGGCGCTCTATCCGTTCGCATTCCGCCTTACGGCCGCCTATGCGATCGATCAGCTCGGGCTCGACCTGACACTCACGATCGCGAACACCGGCAAGGAAGTCTTGCCCGCGTCGATCGGCGGCCATCCTGCCTTCAACTGGCCGCTCCAGCCTGGCGCGGCCAAGGAGAGCTATGCGCTGACCTTCGATCGCGCAGAGCAGTCTCCTATCCGCCGTCTCAATGGTGGACTGTTGCGGCCGGAAGCGGAGCCGAGCCCGGTCAAAGGCGCCTCGCTCCCTTTGTCCGAATCCCTGTTCACCGACGACGCCATCATCTTCGACCGGATCGAGAGCAATTCCGTCCGCTACGGCGCGAGGCTGGGCGCATCGAGCGGACCTTGGCTGAAGATGTCCTGGCGCGGCTTTCGCGAGCTCGGCATCTGGTCGAAACCATCAGGCGCGCCGTTCCTCTGCATCGAGCCCTGGCACGGCCATGCCAGTCCCGCCGGCTTCGACGGCGAATTCACCGACAAGCCGGGGCTCATGCATATCGCGCCGGACGCGGAAGAGTCCTTGTCGTACCGGATCGAAGTCGGATCGTCGTGAAGCCGCAAGGCGGCTGATCGTCTTCTCAGACCTCAATGCACGCGGGATCCTCGCCGAGCACCGATCGTGTATTTCGCAAGGCGGCGGAGGCTCGCGCTCCAAAGAGCGGCTCTAACACAGCGGCTCGCCGTCAACGTGACGCCACGCGCTTTCTTCTGCCTTCGATGCGCGCCTTGATCTGGCTGATCCTCGCCTCGTGTGCGGCCCAGTAGGCGCGGCTGGCGGCCGCGGTGCCTTGCCGGTGGCGGGCATAGACGGCTTTGGGCTGCACCGGCGTTTTCGATCGGGTCGCCGGTTTTGCCGGGGCCACAGCTGCAATCGCGGGCGCCGCATCTGTCGTAGCCGCAGCTTCGGTGCCTAACGGCATTGCGCTGATCGCAACGAGACGGTTACGGGCCCGGTTGCAGTAGACCTGCGACCGGGCCGTCGGCTTTTCTTCATCCTGACCTGCCCGGTATTTGATCAGGGCGCGGCAGAGATCGCCGCCGGCCACACGCCAGGCCAGGCTGAGAGCAAGCACGCCGTAATGAATGTTGACGTCGGGTTCTGCGAGTTCCGCGTTGCTTCCGCGAAAGCCCAGCATCGCCGCCGTCTCGGGCCGTACCTGCATCAGGCCGATCTCGCCCCCGCTGCCGATGACGGACGGGTTGTAGCCGCTTTCGACGAAGACGACCGCCTCGGCAACAGCAGCCGGTAGATCGGTGCTTGCGGTTTCTCTCTCGATGATCCTCCGGATCATGGCCCGGGATGACGGAGTCTCGCCAGCGCCGAGCTCTGTGCTGGCGTCGGCGATCGTCGAGGTCGTGCGCGGCCCGTCGATATCGCCGTCGCTGGCATGTGCGCCGATCGGCATCGACAAAAGCAGGACGACCGCGACGTGTCTCCACATCGCGCCGAGCCCGAAGTGCGGCCGATCCCACAGCATGGGTCTGTCATAGGGCGGCGGAGTTAACAAACCGCCATTTCACCCGACCTCACTGTCGCGCGGGGCGGCGTGAAGCTGGTTGCGGCGTCGACGCGTTCGCCCGGCGAGGTGTTGTAGCCGCGGACGACGGGACGACGCGGATGAGGTTAAGCCAAGGAACGCCTTCCCCCTCGCGCGTGTTGTGGCTTGGCGGGGGCAATGCGGATGCTATGGTGTCCCGCACTCACGACAGGACGAGGATATTTCAGTGGCTGATGTTCATCCCGCGGCGGGCAAGCAGGCCTCGCCGGACGCGCTCACCAACATTCCGCGGCTGGTCACGGCTTATTTCGCCGGCAAGCCGGATGCGTCCGATCCTGCGCAGCGCGTGGCGTTCGGCACGTCGGGGCATCGCGGCACTTCGTTCAAGAACACGTTCAACGAAGGCCACATCCTGGCGACCACGCAGGCCATTTGCGATTACCGGCGCGAGAAGGGACTGACAGGACCGCTGTTCATCGGCATCGACACCCACGCGCTGGCCGAGCCGGCGCTGGTCAGCGCCATCGAGGTGTTCGCCGCCAACGGCGTCGAGATCATGATCGACAAGGACGGCGGCTACACGCCGACGCCCGTCATCTCGCACGCCATCCTCACCTACAACAAGGGCCGCACCAGCGGTCTCGCCGACGGCGTCGTCATCACGCCATCGCACAATCCGCCCGAGGACGGCGGCTACAAGTACAATCCGCCGCATGGCGGTCCGGCCGATACGGACGTGACCGGCGTGGTCGAAAAACGGGCCAACGCCTATCTCGCCGACGGACTCAAGGACGTGAAGCGGATCGATTATGCCAGGGCGCGCAAGTCGTCGAACGTCCACGCTTACGACTTCGTCACGCCTTATGTCGCCGACCTCGGCAACGTGGTCGATCTCGACCTCGTGAAGTCCGCCGGCGTCAAGATCGGCATCGATCCGCTCGGCGGCGCCGCCGTGCACTACTGGCATCCGATCATCGAGTGCTACGGCCTGAATGCTACTGTCGTGAACGAGGCGATCGATCCGACCTTCCGCTTCATGACGGTCGATTGGGACGGCAAGATCCGCATGGACTGCTCCTCGCCCTACGCCATGGCAAGCCTGATCGGCATGCGCGACCGCTTCGACGTCGCTTTCGCCAATGACACCGACGCCGATCGCCACGGCATCGTCACGCGCACCGGCGGGTTGATGAACCCGAACCATTATCTCGCGACCGCGATCTCCTACCTGTTTACGCATCGGCCGAACTGGGGCAAGGACGCCGCGATCGGCAAGACGGTGGTGTCGAGCTCCATCATCGATCGCGTCGCCAAGAAGCTCGGCCGCAAGCTGGTCGAGACGCCGGTTGGTTTCAAATGGTTCGTCGACGGCCTCGTCACCGGCGGCTTCGGCTTCGGCGGCGAGGAGAGTGCAGGGGCCTCGTTCCTGCGCCGCGACGGCACGGTGTGGACCACCGACAAGGACGGCGTCATCCTCGGCCTGCTCGCCGCCGAGATCATGGCGAAGACCGGCCGCGATCCGAGCCAGTTCTTTGCCGATCTCACCGCCGAGTTCGGCATGCCCCATTACGCCCGCATCGATGTCGCCGCGACCGGGCCGCAGAAGAACATCCTGAAATCAGTCACGCCGGAGCAGCTCGGCCTGAAGGAACTCGCCGGCGATCCGGTTCGCTCGACGCTGAGCAAGGCACCCGGCAACGGTCAGCCCTTCGGTGGCATCAAGGTCGAAACCGATTTCGGCTGGTTCGCCGCAAGGCCCTCGGGAACGGAGGATGTGTACAAGATCTATGCCGAGAGTTTTCGCAGTCCGGAGCACCTGAAGCGGATCCAGGAAGAGGCGCAGGCGGGCTTGGCGAAGGTGTTCGGGGCGTAAGCAGGGCGCGGGGCCCCTCTCGCCCTCTGAGTTATCGCCGCATTCTTGTATACATTGGATGAAGTAGAGGTATTATATTAGGCTAATTTTGGCCTTGAACGATTCTCCCGCACGGCTATTGTATACATAAAGCATACATAAGCCGTGGGAGTGAGACAGTGACAAAACCCTTCCCCATGAATGCCTGGTACGCCGCCGCCTGGGACGCCGAAGTGAAGGCGGCGCTGCTGCCGCGGACGATCTGCGGCAAGCACGTCGTGATGTACCGGAAGGCCGGCGGCTCGGTGGCCGCTCTGGAGGACGCCTGCTGGCATCGCCTGGTGCCGCTGTCCAAGGGCCGGCTCGAAGGCGACACCGTCGTCTGCGGCTATCACGGCCTGAAGTTCAACGCGCAGGGGCGCTGCACCTTCATGCCCTCGCAGGAGACCATCAATCCGTCAGCCTGCGTGCGCGCCTATCCGGTGGTCGAACGCCACCGCTACATCTGGCTCTGGATGGGGGATCCCGCGCTGGCCGATCCCGCGCTGGTGCCGGACATGCACTGGAATCACGATCCCGCCTGGGCGGGCGACGGCAAGACCATCCACGTCAAATGCGATTACCGCCTCGTGCTCGACAATCTCATGGACCTCACCCACGAGACCTTCGTGCACGGCTCTTCCATCGGCAATGATGCGGTGGCCGAGGCCCCGTTCGACGTCACCCATGGCGAGAAGACGGTGACGGTGACGCGCTGGATGCGGAACATCGAGCCGCCGCCGTTCTGGGCCAAGCAGCTCGGCAAGCCGGGGCTCGTCGACCGTTGGCAGATCATCCGCTTCGAGGCTCCGTGCACGATCGCCATCGACGTCGGTGTGGCCCCGGCCGGCAGCGGCGCGCCGGAAGGCGACCGCTCGCACGGCGTCAACGGCTTCGTGCTCAATACCATCACGCCCGAGACCGAGAAGACCTGCCACTATTTCTGGGCCTTCGTCCGCAACTACCGTATCGGCGAGCAGCGCATCACCACCGAGATCCGCGAGGGCGTCTCCGGCATCTTCCGTGAGGACGAGCTGATTCTGGAAGCACAGCAGCGCGCGATGGACGAGAATCCGGATCGCATCTTCTACAATCTCAACGTCGATGCCGGCGCGATGTGGGCGCGCAAGCTGATCGATCGGATGGTGGCGAAGGAAAGCGCCCCAAAGCACCTTCAGGCCGCGGAGTAGAGCATGGCCGAACGTGAGGTCGACCGCTCCGTCTCGCAGACCGTGAAGGCGCAGCTTGCGTTGCGCGACCAGATCCTGTCCGGCGCTTTGCGTCCGGGCGAGCGCATCTCCGAGCTGCAGGCGGTGGAGACGACAGGCGCTTCGCGCACGCCCGTGCGCATGGCGTTGGTGCGGCTGGAGGAAGAGGGCCTCCTGGAGGCGATCCCCTCCGGCGGCTTCATGGTCAAGGCGTTCTCCGAGCGCGACATTTCCGATTCCATCGAGCTCCGCGGCACGCTCGAAGGCCTGGCTGCGCGCTTCGCCGCCGAGCGCGGCGTCTCCGCGCGCGAGCTCGAGCCGCTGAAGGAATGCCTGGCCGCGATTGACGAATTGCTGCGGCAGGTGCCGATCTCGGTCGATGCGTTCTCGGCCTACGTCACGCTGAACGCACGCTTCCACGCCTTGCTCACGGAGCTGTCGCGCAGCCCGCCGCTGATCCGGCAGATCGACCGCGCCTCGGCGCTGCCGTTTGCATCCCCGAGCGGCTTCGTCATGGCGCAGTCGGCGCTGCCGGAGGCGCAGCAGATCCTGATCATCGGTCAGGAGCACCATCGCGTCGTGATCGACGCCATCGAGAACCGCGAAGGCGCGCGGGCCGAGGCGATCATGCGCGAACATGCGCGGCTTGCCGTGCGAAACCTGCGGCTGGCGCTGCGCAACCGGACCCATCTCGACCTCTTGCCGGCGCTCGCGCTGATCAAGACCGCAACCGATTGAGGGGAGTCCCATGCGCTTCATCGAAAGCTGGATCCCGGCAACGCTGGTCTCGACCCGCGATCTCGCCCCCGGCATCCGCGAATTCCTGATCCGGCCGGATCGGTTCGATGGTGCCGCCTATCCGGTCGGCAGCCACATCAATGTCAGCGTCACCATCGACGGCCTGCCCGAGACGCGGTCCTATTCGCTGGTCGGCGAAGCCTCGCCCGCCGGCTTCAAGGTCGCGGTGCGCCGTGCCGAGGATTCCCGCGGCGGCTCGCGCTACATGTGGTCATTGCAGCCGGGCGCGCGGCTCGACATCACCCAGCCCGCTTCGCTGCTCGCGGTCGATTGGGCTCGCCCCAATTATTGCCTGATCGCCGGTGGCATCGGCATCACGCCCATCCTCGGTGCCGCGCAGGCGCTGGCCCGCCGCGGTGCGGAGCTCACGCTGCACTACGCCGTGCGCTCGCGCGGCGAGGCGGCTTATCTCGGCGACCTCGCCGGGATGCTCGGAGATCGCCTCGTGGTCCATGCCGGTGACGAAGGAAAGCGGCTCGATCTCGATGCATTGTTCGCCTCAGTGCCGCAGGGAACGCTGGCCCTGTTCTGCGGCCCGATGCGGATGCTCGACGCCGCGCGCCACGCCTGGATCGGCGCCGGCCATCCGCTGCCAGATCTCCGCTACGAGACTTTCGGCTCCAGCGGCACCCTGCCGACCGAGGCTTTCCGCGTCCGGCTTAAGGATTCCGATGTCGAGCTCCAGATTCCGCGCGAGCGCTCGATGCTCGACGTGCTCAATGCCAGCGGTCATGACGTGATGTTCGACTGCAGGCGCGGCGAATGCGGCCTCTGTGCCATCGACGTGGTCGCGGTCGACGGCGAGATCGACCATCGCGACGTCTTCTTCAGCGATCACCAGAAGCAGAGCAACCAGAAGATCTGCGCCTGCGTCTCCCGCGCGCGGGGCACCATCGTCGTGGACACGCTGCTGCGGGCGGACGCGATCTAAGCGAGCTCCAAAACCCTTTGGGAGCAACGGACGGTGCCGCAGGCTCCGCCTTCCCGGCTTGCGGGAGAGGGAGTTCACCGCCAACGCGGCGGCGATTTCGGCCCCGATCACTTACGCCGCGTAAGTCATCCGGACCCTCTTCGTCTCCAGCAGCGCCATGACGCCATCAGCCGCCACGGGCCGGCTGATCAGATAGCCCTGCACCTCGTCGCAACCGATCTGGCGCAGATATTCGAGCTGGTCGGCAGTTTCGACGCCCTCGGCGACCACGCCGATGTCGAGGTCGCGCGCCAGCGAAACCACCGACTTCACGATTGCGGCGCAGTCCGGCTGGGCCAGCATGTCGCGGATGAAGGACTGGTCGATTTTGATGCGGCTGAACGGCAGCTTGCGCAGGTAGGTCAGCGACGAGAAGCCGGTGCCGAAATCGTCCAGCGCCACGGTTATGCCGAGCTCCAGCAGCGCATTCAGGACCGATGCGGCCGAGCCGTATTTGGACAGCAGCATCGATTCCGTGATCTCGATCTCGAGCCGGTGCGGGGCGATCCTGGCGTCGGCAATCGCCCGCACGATGGTCTGCAGGATGGCTGTGTTGTGAAACTGCGCCGCGGAGAAGTTCACGGCGACTCTGATCTCTTCCGGCCATAGCGCCACCGTGGCGCAGGCGCGGCGGATGACCCATTCGCCGATCTCGTGGATCAGTCCGGTCTCCTCTGCGATCGGGATGAATTCGTTGGGCGGTACCAACCCGCGCGAGGGATGCTGCCAGCGCAGCAACGCCTCGAAGCCGGTGATGCGATGGTCGTCGAGATCCAGGAACGGCTGGAACACCAGGAATAGCTCGTTTCGCGCGATCGCCCCTGCGAGATCCGATTGCAGCGCCTTGCGGTCGCGTGATGCCCTGTCGTCGACCTCCTCGAAGAAACAGATCGTGCCGGGTCCCGCCTTCTTGGCGCGGTAGAGCGCGGCATCGGCATTCTTCATGAGGTCGAGCGGCGTGTCGCCGTCTCGCGGCGCCAGCACGATGCCGACGCTGGTCGCTCCCACGATCTGGCGCCCGTCGATCCGCAAAGGTTCGTCGAAAGCCGCGACCAGGCGTTCGGCGATTTCGAGCGCATCCTCCGGCCGCGTCAGGTTGGCCATGACGAGCGCGAACTCGTCGCCGCCGATGCGCGCGACGTGCTCGGCCGCACGTGTGCAGCGTTGCAGGCGGCCTGCGACCTGAACCAGGAATTCGTCCCCGGCGGGATGGCCGAACTGGTCGTTGACCTCCTTGAAGCGATCGAGGTCGAGCAGCAGCACCGCGAACTCCTCACCTGATAACGCCAGTCGCTTCAGCGCCGCATCGAGCGTCTCGTTGAAGGCCACGCGGTTGGGCAAATGGGTGAGAGGATCCTGCCGCACCGTGCGCTCAGCCTCTACCTGCCGCGTCACGCGCCGCGCGAACGAGAAAGAGTTGACGAACACGCCGCGCAGCAGCACGCTACCGTAGGCCACGACGAGGAAGGCGATCAGCAGGAAGGCGAGGTCGCCGTTCCTGCCCAGGCAGATAGCGATGCCGAGGAAGATCGGAGCCGTGAAGGCAATGGCCGCGATCGGGATCGTGGCGAACGCGAGCGCGCCGCCGGCCAGCATGCCCGAGCACAGGCAGGTGATGACGAGTTGGCCGCCGGTCGAGGCATCGGCGAAGAAGGCGACCGGGACGATGCCCCAGGCAGCGCCGAGAATGAAGGCATTGCGGACCAGGCGGTGCATGGCGCGCCGCGAGACGAATTGCGGTTTGGTGATGCGGCGCACCGCACGCGAGTGCAGGCCGAACGCGATCGCGGCGCCGGCGACGGCGCCTGCCCAGATCAGCGCAGCGATCCTGTCCGGAGACGGCCACAGCGCGATGGCGAGCACGATGGCGTTGCAGGCATTGGCGAGCATGATGCCGACTGAATAGCCCAGCACCAGCGACATCTGCTCGGCACGGAGATGCCCGGCCATGGCCTCGTCGGTTGCGGGACCGCCAAAGGCCGACAGATCGCCGGCGAACAGCCGCGCGACATAGTTGGTCGTTTGAGTCCGCATTCCCAAGCCTGGCAGCACGAGCCGCTTGTCCGGCTCTCTATCGTGAGAATTCGCTGCAAACCTTTGACGAACTATGAATTATCCCCGTTTGCCACGTTCGCCGCGACCACTTCTGCGTGTTCGTCACGCGGTATCGATAACAAATCGATACGATGCGGCGCTATGCGTCACACCTCTGACACATGGCGTGCTCGGCGGCGGCAAGGAAGCTGTCCGCCTCTTCGCATCGAGCCTGAGCGGCTTCGTGTGCGGGAAGAGTTGCTCCTCGATTTGCTTTTTGCCGCCCTTGGCCGGACCGAGACGTCCCCTCGAACGCGTGATACGTTTCGTGGACCGACCGGGCTGGCGTGCGCCGCGTCGGCACTGGATGCGTTCGAATCCCGAGGGCCTGTCCATGAGCGAGCCTTCAGCCGATGTTTCGGCGACGGTCGAATACACGATGGACAAATGGCGGATGGACCGGGTCCCCTGGGCCATGTGGGCTTGCGTCGCCGGCCTTGCGATCGCGCTTCACGCCGAGAGTCGCGGCCAGAATGGAGCGGCTCTGGCCGCCATCTATCTGGCGCTCCTGGGACTTGCGTTCGCAGGCTATGCACTGACGACCCTGATCGGAAGGTCCGGACTGCCATTGCTTCTTGAATTGTTGATCGGCGCCCTTGTCCTGGTTGTCATCTCCGGCGTCATCGGTGTGATCAGCCTGATGGCCGGCGGGTCGAGCGGCAGCTCCAGCTACGTTGGCGCCATGCGCAGTCTCTATTGGAGCCATCTGGTGAACCCATCGCTGAATGTTTTCGGCTGGATGTTGCTCTACGTGGGATGGGGCTGGATCGCATTCTCCTCTTATCGGCACTTCTATGCGGATCGGGCAGTCGTCTCCTTGTCTTCCGCGGGCATCCGGTTTCATAGACCCTGGCTCAAGGGGCTTTTCATTCCCTGGCACGACGTGCGGGGGGTGGGCTACCTTGAGATTCCGTCCGTCTCAGGGCCGCCCTTCGCCAATCCGCATTCTGCGGCCGTCACGGTCGGTCTGGACTTCTATCAGCGGCACGTCGCACCGAAGCGCAGCTTTTTCGCGCCGCCCGGGGCCGAGGCGATGTTCTGGCCAAAGGGCGAGATGATGCAGGTGGTGCTGAACAGCGCCGACATGACGGTCAAGCCCGAGAATTTTCTCGTGCCTGCCGAGGCGCGCTGGAAGGCGTTCCGAGATCAACCCGGGCCGTCACCCCAACATGGTGGCACCATCGTCTACGGACGCTGGTCGATCGACGGCTCTCGGTGGCAGGCCATTCAGTTTCTGGCGCCGGTCGTCGCCGTGGCCGTGGTCATGCTATACCGATAAGGGCAATCTGCTCAGCGTCCGAGTTGCTTCGGATCGTAGAAGAAGCGCTCCTCGATGATCTGATCGCCGCGCCAGGTCTGCCACGCGATCTCCTCCAGCGTCCGCGTCACGCCCTCGGTGTTGGTGAAGCTGAAGCACCAGCGGGTCGCGACATGATCGCCTTCGATGAGGCTGGGCCCGATGCGAACCGCCCTGACTTCCTTCGAGGCCGCCAGCACACCGCGCTCCTTGGCGACGAGCTTGTCGCGGCCAACCGTTGGAGCAGCGTTGTTCTCGAAAGTCACGGCGTCGAGCGTGCAGAACTGTTCGATCGCGCCAATGAAATCACCGGCCTCCAGGCGTTTCGCGAAAGCTTCAACGATATCCCGACTTGGCACGGCACACCCCGCAAGATAACCGACTTATGGTCGGTAAATACCGACCGGCGGTCGAAAAGTCAACTGGCCGCCTGCCGCGAATTCGGTTAGACGGGATTCATGGCGAAACAGGCGGAGCGGCGCGCCGCAACAATCGAAGCGATCCTGGCGGCGGCGCGCCGCCTGTTCGGGACGCAAGGCTTCGCCGCCACGACGATGGATGAGATCGCGGGCGCCGCGGGCATCGCCAAGGGCGCGGTCTATCATCACTTCAAGACCAAGGAAGCGGTGTTCGAAGCCGTTTTCGACCAGGTCTCACGCGATCTCGTGATTGAGATCGACGGCGCCGCGCGGGCCGAGAAGGACGTGCTCGCCGCAATGGTTGCCGGCACCCAGCATTACTTTGCCGCGACCGCAAAGGGGCCGACCGGCCGGATCATTTTGCGCGACGGCCCGGCCGTGCTCGGTTGGGAGCGCTGGCGCGAGATCGACGCCAAGCATTTCGGCGGCAAGCTGCCGCGCGCACTTTCCATCGCCATGGAATCCGGCCTGGTCGCCAAGCAGCCGGTCGAGCCGCTGGCGCGACTGCTGCTCGGCGCGGTCACGGAAGCCGCGGTCGCCTGCGCTGGACGCGCTGACATCGCAAGGGCAGGCACGGAATACGCCCGTGCGTTCAAGTCGCTGGTCGAGGCGCTGCGCGTCACCGCATGATTGTGCTAATCACGTTGCCGGAAACGCCCACACAACGAGAAGAACAGTAGCGCATGAACGCAAATTCCTCGCTCGCACCGTCAGATCCCGAATTCGACTACATCATCGTCGGTGCCGGCTCCGCCGGCTGCGTGCTCGCCAACCGACTGTCGGCGAACGGCAAGCACAGCGTGTTGCTGCTCGAGGCGGGCCCGAAGGATTCGAACATCTGGATTCACGTCCCGCTCGGCTACGGCAAGCTCTTCAAGGAGAAGACCGTCAACTGGATGTACCAGACCGAGCCCGAGCCCGAGCTGAAGGGCCGGCAGGTCTTCCAGCCGCGCGGCAAGACGCTGGGCGGATCGAGCTCGATCAACGGGCTGCTCTATGTCCGCGGCCAGCACGAGGACTACGACCGCTGGCGCCAGCTCGGCAATACCGGCTGGGGCTATGACGACGTGCTGCCCTATTTCAAGAAAGCCGAGAACCAGTCGCGCGGTGCGGATCAATATCATGGCACGGGCGGTCCCCTGCCGGTGTCCAACATGATCGTGACCGATCCGTTGTCGAAAGCCTTCATCGATGCAGCGGTCGAGACCGGTCTGCCCTACAACCCTGACTTCAACGGTGCGACGCAGGAAGGCGTCGGTCTGTTCCAGACCACGACGCGCAATGGACGGCGTGCGTCGACGGCGGTCGCCTATCTCGGACCCGCGAAGTCACGCAGCAATCTCAAGATCGAAACCTCGGCACACGCCCAGCGTCTGTTGTTCGAAGGGCGCCGCGCCGTCGGCGTCGAATTTCGGCAAGGCGCAGCATTGCGCCGCGCCCGCGCACGCAAGGAAGTCGTGCTTTCCAGCGGGGCCTACAACTCGCCGCAATTGCTTCAGCTTTCCGGCGTCGGCCCCGGCGACCTCCTGCGCAAGCACGGCATCGATGTGGTGCTGGACGCGCCGGGCGTTGGTAACGACCTGCAGGATCACATGCAGGTTCGCATCGTGATGCGCTGCTCGCAGAAGATCACCCTCAACGACACGGTCAATCATCCGCTTCGCCGCACCATGGCCGGGGCGCGCTATGCACTGTTTCGGAAGGGCTGGCTGACGATCGCGGCCGGCACCGCCGGCGCATTCTTCAAGACCAGCTCACGGCTGGCTTCGCCCGACATCCAGGTGCACTTCCTTCCGTTCTCGACCGACAAGATGGGCGAGAAGCTGCACGATTTCTCCGGCTTCACGGCTTCGGTCTGCCAGCTCCGGCCCGAAAGTCGCGGTTCCCTCCGCATCAAGAGTGCCGACCCCGCCGTGCCCCCGGAGATCCGCATCAACTACATGTCGACCGAGACCGATCGCACCACAAACGTCGAGGGCATCAAGATCTTGCGCAAGATCCTGAACGCGCCGGCGCTGAAACCGTTCGTGGTCAGCGAGTACGACCCCGGCGAGAAGGTATCCACAGATGCCGAGATATTGGATTATTGTCGCGAGCGCGGCAGCACCATCTACCATCCGACCTCGACCTGTCGTATGGGCAATGACGCGCTCGCGGTGGTCGATCAGCGGCTGAAGGTGAGGGGGCTCGACGGTCTTCGTGTCGTCGATGGCTCGATCATGCCGGACCTCGTGTCGGGGAACACCAATGCGCCGATCATCATGATCGCCGAGAAGGCCTCCGACATGATATTGGAGGATGCGGGCTGAATTCGCCCTGAAAGGACATTCGACTTGCCTACTCGATTTCGGATCGGCACCCGCAAGAGCGCGATGGCGCTGGCACAGACGGAAGAAATCGCACGCCGCCTGACCGCCGCGGTGCCCGGTCTCGACGTCGAGATCGTCAAGTTCGACACCACGGGCGATCTCGACCAGACCAGCAAGCTGTTGTCGCATGGCGGCAAGGGCGGGGCCTTCGTGGCGCAGATCCGCGCGGCCGTGGTTTCAGGCGAGCTGCAGGCAGCCATGCATTCGCTCAAGGACATGCCGGGTAACGAGGATACGCCGGGCCTCGTCATCGGCGCCACCTTGTCGCGCGATCCGCCGAGCGACGCGCTGGTGCTGCGCGAGGGCGTGACGCTGGAGGCGCTGCGCCAGTCCCGCGGCAAGGGCCTCAAGATCGGCACCAACGCGGTGCGCCGGGCGGCCTATGCGCGGCGGTTGTTTCCCGAGGTCGAGATCATCCACTTCCGCGGCGCCGCCGATACGCGCGTGCGCAAGCTCGACAATGGCGAGAAGCAGCGGCTGCCGGACGGCGGCGCGGTGGGACCGGCGGATGCGCTGATCATGGCGCGTTCGGGCCTCGATCGCGTCGGTCTGGCGAACCGCATAGCCTACGAATTCACCGCGACGGAGATGCTGCCGGCGGCAGGGCAGGGCATCGTCGCGGTCGAATGCGCGGCGCAGGACTGGCAGACGCGAAAGATCCTGTCAGCGATCGACGATCCCGCCGCGCACGCCTCGGCCGACGCTGAGCGCGAGGTGCTGTGGGTGCTGAACGGCCACTGCAATTCGCCGGTGGCCGGCTTCTCGACCATCTCAGGTGATCACATGTCGCTCACCGCGTCCGTGCTCGACCTCTCCGGCAACACGATCATCGAAGTCTCGCGTGCCGGCCCTGCCAATCGTCCGCGCGAGCTCGGCCGTGCGGTGGGATTGGACCTGCTGGCGAAGGGGGCGGCGGAGATTATCGAGCGCAGCAGGCCTCGCTGAGGCTCGCGAAACCACGATCGGCGATCATGCCGTTCTGCGCCTGTTTTGCCCGACGTGTCAAACGCGCGGGGTGAGCCATGCCAGCCCAAGGCTTTCAATGGCTTGTCTACTGTGCATGGGGTTGTTTTCGGTTTTCTGTTGCCGTGCCCGAACGGGCCAAATCAATCAGCCCCGCACGCGCTTGATCATCTGCTCGACATGGGCGATCGGCGTCTCCGGCTGGATGCCGTGGCCAAGATTGAAGATCAGCCGCCCTTGCGCGAAATTTGCCAGCACATCGTCGACGGCGCGATCGAGCGCGGTACCGCCTGCAATCAGCACCAGCGGATCGAGATTGCCCTGCACGGCGACCTTGCTTTGCACATGATCGCGGATGAAGCCCGGCTCCGCGGTCCAGTCGATGCTGACGGCGCTGACGCGGGTTGCCTCGACATAGGCTGGTAGCTGCGCGGCGGCACCGCGCGGGAAGCCGATGATCTTCGCATCCGGTACCTTCGCGCGTACGCCCTCGACGATGCGCCGCGTCGGCTCGACCGACCAGCGCGCGAATTCGGCTGGAGGCAATACGCCGGCCCAGGTGTCGAAGATCTGCAAGGCGTCGGCTCCGGCCGCGAGCTGCGCCAGCAGATATTCGATCGAGTTGTCGACCAGCACGTCGATGATCGCCGAGAAAGCTTCAGGATGGCGATAGGCCATCATCCGGGCCGGCGCCTGGTCCGGGGTGCCGTGGCCCGCGACCATGTAGGTCGCCACCGTCCAGGGCGCGCCGCAGAAACCGATCAGCGCGACGTCGGGATCGAGCGCGCCGCGCACGATCTTGAGCGCCTCGAAGACCGGCGCGAGCTTGCTGAAATCCGCGCGCGAGGCCAGCGTGGCGACCTTGGCAGGATCGTCGAGCGGCTCGAGCCGCGGGCCCTCGCCCACCTCGAACCGCACCGAGCGGCCGAGCGCATGGGGGATCACCAGGATGTCGGAGAAGATGATCGCCGCATTGAAGCCGAACCTGCGGATCGGTTGCAGCGTCACCTCGGCTGCCAGCTCCGGGTTGAAGCAGAGATCGAGGAAGCCGCCTGCCTTGGCGCGCACCTCGCGATATTCCGGAAGGTAGCGCCCGGCCTGGCGCATCATCCACACGGGCGGGACGGCTTGTCGGTGGCCGGAGAGCACGTCGATGAAGGGCTTGATCGCAGATTGGGGCACGAATGGTCCTGCAGAGGTTATGGCTCCTGATACACCGGCCCGGCCGCCAGCGGAACAGGGGAACCAGCGCAACTTCGCTGCGTTGAACAGCCAATGGAGGAGATCATGGCTGAGACATTCAATCCCGCGCCGCACGACAAGCTCGCCGACGACCCGCACGAGGCGCTCGCCGCTGATCGGCAATCCAAGCTCGACGCCGGGCTGAAGGATACGTTCCCGGCTTCGGATCCCGTCAGCGCCGCGCAGCCGACGCCCTCGAAGGCAGATGCAGATGCCGACCAGCCCTCGCTCTGGGACAAAGTTAAGGCGATCTTCAGCTAGGGAGAGGTAGGCGCGCCGGATTCCGATAGGCCTGCTAGCATCTTGTTAGCGATGAGTGAATCCGGTCCCCCGTAGGACTACTGGAAAGGCGGAGCAGCGCCGCCGCGAGCCGCGGTGCTTTCAGATTTCAATAACAGAACAGGCAGAGGTTCCGATGATCGGAGATCTCTGCCGCATGACCGCCGTCACCACACGACCCGGATGGAGCCGCTTGGCGCTGCGCGCGGCCGCGTTCGTCGTGCTCACCTGCGCCGCCATCTTGGGCGTGAGCGGCTGGCGTGAATGGAGCGCCCGCGACACTGTGCTCAGGAGCGCCGAGACGGAGTTGGCGAACGTCGCGCGTTCACTGACCCAGCATGCCGAGGATAGCCTCGATCTCCTGGATTCCGGCGTCGTCGGCGCGGTCAGCCGGCTGGAGATCGATGGCACTGGGCCCATCACGATCGCGAAGCTCGGCACTGTCCTGGAAGCGCGCAGAAAGGCGATTCCGCGTGTCCACAGCCTCGCCGTCATCGATGATCAGGGCAACTGGCTGACCTCGCCCGGCACGATCGGCGCGACGCTCAGCGACGATGCATTCTTCCGTCAGCATCAGCTTTCCCCGAAACGAGAGCCCTATGTCGGCCGCCCCGTGAAGAGCCTGCTCGATGGCGAATGGGTGGTCACTCTGTCGCGTCGCTTCAACAAGCAGGACGGCAGCTTCGGCGGCGTGGTGCTCGCGACCATCAGCTCCAGATATCTCTCGCAGTTCTACGAGCAGTTCGAGATCGGCCGCAACAGCTCGATTGCGCTGACACATGGCGACGGCGTGATCATCGCGCGCGATCCCAGCAACGAAAAATTTGTGGGACGCAGCGTTGCAGACACCGCGCTGTTCCGCGACGCCAGCCTGCAGCGGCCAAGCGGCGCCTATCATTTCGAATCGCCGCTGGATGGCGCTCAGCGTGTCAGCTTTTTCTGGCGCAGCAGCCGTTATCCAGTCGTCCTGCTGGCCACGCTGGACAAGGAGGAGCTGCTCGCGCCTTGGCGAGCCGACGCAATCTCCCGCATGCTCTATGCGCTCGCTCTGGTGATGCTGATCGCAGTCATCGGCGGCGTGCTGGTGTGGCAGTTGCATCGGGGCCAGCGCATGGCCGCCGCCCTGGGCGAGAAGGAAGCGCACTTCCGCCTGCTCGCCGAAGGCTCCAGCGACATGGTGACACGCATCGGCCTCGATGAGCGGCTGCGCTATGTCTCGCCCTCGTCGGTGCGCGTCGTCGGGTGGCGCCCCGATCAGCTGATCGGCACCCCGGCTCTTGCGGGTATCAACCCAGACGATCTGCCGGAGGTCCAGGCGATCGTCGGCGCGTTGAAGCGTGACGAGAGGGAGGAGGCGCGTCTCACCTATCGCAACGCGCACCGGCAGAACGGCGAAGTGTGGCTCGAATCGACCATGCGCGTGACGCGAAAGAGCAACGGCAACGTCGATGGCGTGGTCGCGATCTCGCGCGACATCACCGAACAGAAAAAGCTGGAGACCAAGCTGGAGACGCTCGCGATCGAGGATAGCCTCACCGGCCTGGCCAACCGCCGCCGCTTCGACGAGCGGCTGCAGGAGGAGTGGGCGCGCGCCTATCGCGACCGCTCCAGCCTCGCCTTGCTGATGATCGACGTCGACCACTTCAAAGCCTACAACGACGAATACGGCCATCCCGCCGGCGACGCCTGCCTGCGCCTGGTCGCAAGGATCATCGCGGCCGAGACGCAGCGCGCCGGTGATCTGGCTGCCCGCTATGGCGGCGAGGAATTCGCCATGCTGCTGCCGAACACCGATGCCGCCGGCTGCGCCAGGGTCGGCGAGCGGATCCGAAGCGCCATTCACGGCGCCGGCCTTGTTCACAGCACCAATCCGGCGGCCGGATGCGTCACCGCCTCCGTCGGCGGTGCGGCGTGCCGGCCGGTGCTGGAGCGCACGGCGGGCGTGGGCTCGCTGCTTGAAGCTGCAGACCGGGCGCTCTACGCCGCCAAGGACGCGGGCCGCAACCGCCTGGTGATGTCCGACGAGGTCACGACCCTGCTGCCGAAGGTATCGGGCCAATAAGGCCGATCAGTAATGCGGAGGAGGCTCGTTGGCAGGCCCGGGCGCATTTGCCTCCGCCTCCTGGAGCCGCTCGTTGAACTGCGCGACCTGCCGCGTCAGCGTATCGATCTGCTTCCATTGCGCCGTGATGGTCTGGTTCAACGTCTCGATCGTGTCGTCCTGGTAGGCGAGGCGCGTCTCCAGCGCGTCGATGCGCTCGCTCAGCGTCTTGATCTCATTCGTCACGGCCGGGCCCCATGTCTTGCTCGCACAAGTCCCGTCCTCGTGAGCCAAGTTCTCGCAAACCGTGGCCGAGCGCCACGCGCTCGTCGAACACGAAACATTCGCCGCGCCAGCGGCTCTGCGCCTCCGGCACCTCTTCCAGATACTTCAGGATGCCGCCCTTGAGGTGGTAGACCTCGGCAAAGCCGCGCGCGAGCAGGTGTGCGCTTGCCTTCTCGCAGCGAATGCCGCCGGTGCAGAACATAGCGATCCTGCGATGCTTGGCCGGATCGAGCCTGGCTGCGGCGAAGTCCTTGAACTCGCCAAAGCTCTTGATGCCGGGGTCGACCGCGCCCTCGAACGTCCCCATCGCCACCTCAAAGGCGTTGCGGGTGTCGAGCAGCAGTGTGTCGGGCGCCGCGATCAGAGTGTTCCACTCGGCAGCATCGACATAGGTGCCGACCTGGCGGGTCGGATCGGCCGTCTCGTCGCCCAGCGTGACGATCTCCTTCTTCAGCCGCACCTTGAGCCGGCCGAACGGCATCCCCGCGGCGGTCGAGAACTTCAATTCGAGATTGTCGAGCCGGCCTCCGAATAGGCTGCCGTGTGCGAGCTCATGTGCGAGCGTGTCGATCGCCTCCGAAAGCCCAGCGACCGTGCCGTTGATGCCTTCCTGCGCCAGCAGCACGCTGCCTTTCAGCCCGAGGCCGGCGCAGAAGGCGCGCAGCGGCTCCCGCAGCTCGCGGTAGTCCGGGAGGGCGGCGAACTGGTAGAAGGCCGCGACCTTGATGGTCGAACTGGGGTCAGACATGGCGGCCCGTTTAGCAGGCGACAGCCGTCCGGAAAACCCGCATGACCGCCGTCTTGAAAGGTCCATACGTTCAGCGGATGGCAGCCATTTTCGTGGCATGCCAGCATTGCCCCGCCGGGCCGGAATGTGTCATGTAGATGCGGTTTTTCGAGAGGCGCGCCACCGGCGCCGACGGCCAAGAGAGCAAGACATTCGATGAGAAACTTCCATTTTCCCGGCAGGTCCACGGTCCATGCCACCAATGCGATGGTGGCGACCTCGCACCCGCAAGCCTCGCTTGCCGCCATCGAGGTGCTGCGCGAGGGCGGCACCGCGGTGGACGCGGCGGTTGCCGGCTCGGCCCTGCTTGGCGTGATCGAGCCGCAATCGACCGGCATCGGCGGCGATTGTTTTGCGCTGGTCCAGCCGCGCGGCGAGGGCAAGATCATCGCCTATAACGGATCCGGCCGCGCGCCGAAGGCGGCGAATGCCGACTGGTATCTCGAGCGCAAGATCAATTCCGTGCCGCTCACCTCGGCGCATGCCGTCTCGATCCCCGGCGTGGTCGATGCCTTCGCCACCGTCTTGCGCGATCACGGCAAGTTCGGCTTCGATCGCCTGCTCCAGCCCGCGATCAAAGCGGCGGAGGAGGGCTATGTCGTCGCCCCGCGCATCGCCTTCGACTGGAAGAACCAGTTCGAGAAACTGAAGGCCGGCACCAATACCGTGCGTTACCTGCTGCCGGGCGGCAAGCCGCCGGTCGCCGGCGATGTCATCCGCCAGGCTGAGCTCGGCAAGACCCTGCGGGCCATCGCCAAGGACGGCCGCGACGCCTTCTACAAGGGCGCCATCGCGGAGGACATGGTCGAGACCCTGCGCGGCATCGGCGGCCTGCACACGCTCGACGATTTCGCCGCGCATACGACCGAGACGACGACGCCGATCGGCACCATGTACAAGGGCTATGATGTCTGGCAGTGCCCGCCGAACGGACCGGGCCTCACCATGCTGCTGATGCTCAACATCCTGTCGCGGTTCGACCTGACCAAATACGCCCCGCTCAGCGTCGAGCGCTTCCATCTCGAGGCCGAGGCTGCGCGCATCGCCTACATGCATCGCGAGTTGCACGTCGCCGATCCCGAGCACATGCAGATCGAGGTCGCCAAGATTTTGGCCAAGGAATTCTGCGACGAGCACATCGCCAAGATCCGGATGGACGGCATGCTCGACCTGCCGAATGTCGCGCCGCCGATGAATCCTTCGACCATCTACATCACGGTCGTGGACAAGGATCGCAACGTCTGCTCGTTCATCAACTCGATCGCGCACTCCTTCGGCTCGGCCATCGTCTCCAACAAGACCGGTGTCTTGTTCCAGAACCGCGCCGGCGGCTTCCGCATTCAGCCCGGCCATCCCAACTGCATCGCCGGCGGCAAGCGCCCGCTGCATACGATCATGCCGAGCCTGCTCACCCAGGGCGGCCGCTCCGTGATGCCGTTCGCGGTGATGGGCGGGCAGTACCAGCCGGTCGGCCAGACCCGCGTGATCACCAATATCCTAGATTATGGCTGCGACGTGCAGGAGGCGATCGACATGCCGCGCGGCCTGCACTACGAGGGCCAGTATCAACTCGAGGACAGCGTGCCGGCGGCAATCGTCGATGGTCTGAAGAAGCTCGGCCACAAGACCACCAGTGTGGTCAGCCCGCTCGGCGGCGCCCAGGCGATCTGGATCGATTGGGACAAGGGCACGCTCACCGGTGGCTCCGATCCGCGCAAGGACGGCTGCGCGCTCGGCTATTGATCGCCCGCGCAGTTCCCCGCGCGATCAGGAAAAGTTGACGAAGGGCGGCCGGCATTCGCTGCGCCGCCCTTATCTCCTCCGGAACCGCACTCATTGCTCCAAGTTAAGGGGCGATGAGCGGTGCAGGCATGCGCTGCTTTGCAGATCAGCGGCGGAGGCCTGCCATGCCCGACAAACCAGGTTCCAGAACATCAGCATTCGATCGGCGCGCCTTCCTGGCCGGTGCTGCCGGAAGTGCGTTGGTCCCGATGACCGCGCGTGCGGCCGCGCAGGAGGCGAATGCGCCCGCCGCGCAGGATCCATCGCTGCCCGTCGAAGTCACGCTGCGGGTGAACGGCAAGGACAATCGCCTGAGCATCGACGCGCGCACCACGGTGCTCGATGCATTGCGTGAACATCTCAAGCTCACCGGCAGCAAGAAGGGCTGCGACCACGGCCAGTGTGGCGCCTGTACCGTGCTGATCGACGATCGGCGCGTCGTGTCGTGCCTGACGCTGGCGCTTGCGGCCGAAGGGCAGGAGATCACGACGATCGAGGGGCTTGCCACCGACGACCGCCTGCATCCGATGCAGCAGGCCTTCATCGACAACGACGCCTTCCAGTGCGGCTATTGCACGCCGGGCCAGATTATGTCCGCCGTCGCCTGCGTCAAGGAAGGCCATGCCAACAGCGAGGCCGAGATTCGCGAATACATGAGCGGCAACATCTGCCGCTGCGCCGCTTATCCGAACATCGTGGCCGCCGTGAAGCAGGCCGCGCCCGAGATCGTGAAAGGCTAGGCCGATGCGACCGTTTTCGTATCAGAGGGCAACAGACCCTGACATGGCCGTGCAGGCGCTCGGCGCCGCCGCGGCGGCGAACAATCCGGTGACCAAGGCACTTGTGCAGCCGCTCGCCGGCGGCACGACGCTGATCGACCTGATGAAGCTGGACGTGATGCGGCCGGCCGCGATCGTCGACATCAATCCGCTCGCGCGCGGCTGGTCAGCGATCGAGCCGAAGAGCGACGGCCTGCGCCTCGGCGCGCTGGCGAAGATGTCGGATGTTGCCGCCCACGCCGAGATCGAGCGAAACTATCCGGTGATCGCGGATTCGCTGAAGCTCGCCGCCAGCGCCCAGCTGCGCAACATGGCAACGCTCGGCGGCAACGTGATGCAGCGAACGCGCTGCAGCTATTTCCGCGACGTCTCCTATGAAAATTGCAACAAGCGCAGTCCCGGCTCCGGCTGTGCCGCAATGGACGGCGTCAATCGCATGCATGCCGTGCTCGGCGTCTCCGACCAGTGCATCGCGACCTATCCTGGCGATTTTGCCCAGGCGCTGATCGCTCTCGATGCCATGGCCGAGATCACCGGCAAGGCCGGGACGCGCAGCATGCCGTTCGCCCAGCTGCACAAGGCACCGGGCAGCACGCCTGATATCGAGACCACGCTTCAGCCCGGCGAGCTGATTTCGGCCTTCTCGATCCAGGGCCGGTGGCCGCGGTCGGTATATCTAAAGGCGCGCGACCGGCAATCCTACGAGTTCGCGCTGTCCTCGGCGGCGGTCGCGCTCGACGTTCAGGATGGCGCGATCAGGGACGCGCGCGTCGCGCTCGGCGGCGTGGCCACGGTGCCTTGGCGGGCGCGCGAGGCGGAAGCACTGTTGAAGGGGCAGGAGTTCGATGAAGCGCTGGCCCGGCGCGCCGCCGATGCCGCTTTCGCCGAGGCCAAGGGGCGGCGGCACAACAGCTTCAAGATCGCGCTCGGCAAGCGCGTGGTGGCACGTGCGCTTCAGCAGGCCGTAACGATGGAGATCTGACGATGACCGCTGCAGCTCCCGGGCCCAAGGCGAATATGGGAAGACCCGTGCCGCGCTATGATGCGGCCGCAAAAGTCACGGGGCGGGCGACCTATGCCTCCGACATGCCGCTGGACAATCCGGCCTACGCCTTCCTGGTCACCAGCGCCATCGCCAAGGGCCGCATCGACCGCTTCGACCTCGACGATGCCAGGCGAGTCCGCGGAGTGATCGAGATCGTTACGCATGAGAATGCGCCGAAGCTGAAGGACTCGAAGTTGTTCAGCAATGGTGGCTATGCCGGTACTACGATCCAGCCGCTGAAATCGGCCGAAATTGCGCATGACGGCCAGATCATCGCTGTGATCGTCGCCGAAAGGTACGAGGCGGCGCGCGAGGCCGCCAACCGCGTCAAGGTCAGCTATACGGTCAGCTCGCCGAGCGCGACTTTCGATTCGCCCGGTGCAACGACCGCGGCCGCGAAGGGACAGAACGCGCAGTTCAAGGAGGACCCGAAGGTCGGCGATTTCGCCAAGGCGTTCGAGGAGGCCGAGGTCAAGCTGACTGCCGCCTACGACACGCCGGCGCAGCACCACAATCCGATGGAGCTTTTTACGACCAGCTGCGCCTGGATGGGCGACAACCTCGTGATCTACGAAGGAAGTCAGTATGTCTATGGCCTGAAGAACGGCGTCGCCGAGCAACTCGGCATCGACGTCGACAAGGTGCGGGTGGTCAATCCCTATGTCGGCGGCGGGTTCGGCTCGCGGGGCTCGATGACGCCGCGTACCGCCATCATCGCCGCCATTGCCAAACGTCTGAACCGCCCGATCAAGCTTGTCCCGACCCGCGACCAGGGTTTTACAATCACGACGTACCGCGCCGAGACGCGACACGAGATCAGGCTCGGCGCGAGCCGTGACGGCAGGCTGGTGGCCTTGAGGCATGCGGGGTCCGAGGTCTCCTCGCGCCCGGACGCCTATTGCGTCGGTGGGACCAAAACGACGACGCGACTCTATGCGTGCCCGAATGTCGACAGCCTGGTGTCGATCGTGCGTGCCGATCGCAACACGCCCGGATTCATGCGCTCGCCCCCGGAGGTGCCGTACCTGTTCGCGCTCGAGAGCGCCTTGGACGAGCTCGCCGTGAAGCTTGACATGGATCCCATCGAGCTTCGCCGCATCAACGATGCCACCAACGAGCCGATCGATGGCAAGCCTTACACCTCGCGATCGCTCATGGCGTGTTTCGATGAAGCCGCCAAGGCGTTCGGCTGGTCGCAGCGCTCGCCGCAGCCGAAATCGATGTCCGACGGCGACTGGCTGATTGGCTACGGCTGCGCCGCCACCTGCTATCCGACGCAGATGGCGCCATGTGCCGCACGCGTGCGCTTGCAGCGCGACGGCCGTACCCGCGTCGAGATCGCCGGCCACGAGATCGGCACCGGGGCCTATACAATTATAGCCCAGACGGCGGCCGAGCGGCTCGGCGTGCCGCTCGAAAAGGTCGCGGTCTTCATAGGGGACAGCGACCTGCCGCCTGCGCCGGTCGCCGGCGGCTCCAACTCGACGGCCAGCACCTGCTCGGCAGTGATGATGGTGTGCGATCAGATCCGGCAGCGTCTGCTCAAGGCGGTGATGCCGAGCGACAGCCTCGCCGACAAGGCCAAGGAGACCGTCGGCATCAGTCCTGCACCCTCGACTCAGGCTGCGAAGAGCGACCGCCCTCTCGATATCGAGAAGGCCTTCGATGCGCTCGGCGTCGGCATCGTCGAGGAGTATGGCGAGTGGAAGCCGGACGGCGCGCCGATGGACTCGTTCACGGCCATGCACCGCGGACAGCCGCGGTTCGTCGGCGGTCATCAAATGAAGGACAAGATCGCCTACGCCTTCGGCGCTGAGTTCGTCGAGGTCCGCATCAACCGTTTCACGCACGAGATCCGCTGCCCTCGCCTTGTCGGCGCTTTCGCTGCGGGCCGCATCATGAATCCGCGCACGGCGCGCAGCCAGCTCATGGGCGGCCTGATCTGGGGCATGTCTTCGGCGCTGCTGGAGGCCACCGAGATCGACGAACGCTATGCGCGCTACGTCAACGACAATCTCGCCGATTACCTCGTGCCTGTGAACGCCGACGTCCCCGGCGTCGAGGTCATCATGCTTTCCGAGCAGGACGACCACATCAACCCGGCGGGCGCAAAGGGCCTCGGCGAGCTCGGCAATGTCGGCACCAATGCGGCGATCTGCAACGCGATCTATCACGCCACCGGCCAGCGTATCCGCAGGCTGCCGGTACGGCTGGAAAATATCGAAGTCTAGAGGGTGGAAACGGCGGCGGCGTTGGGTTAGACACCTCCCGCCTCAAATGGAAGGTGTCTTATGCAGCGTTTTCAGCGCGTGCTCCTCGCTATCATGTCGGCACTCGCGATCACCGTGATCGCAGGCGTAACCGATTTCGTTTCCACCCCGGCCTCGGCCCAGACCGCAGGAAAGATCATGACCACAGCTTCAGGCTTGCAGATCATCGACTCGACCGTCGGCACCGGTGCCTCGCCGCAGCCCGGCCAGATCTGCGTGATGCACTATACCGGCTGGCTCTATGAGAACGGGCAGAAGGGCAAGAAATTCGACTCCTCCGTCGATCGCAAGGAGCCGTTCGAATTCCCGATCGGCAAGGGCCGCGTCATTGCCGGTTGGGACGAAGGCGTTGCCTCGATGAAGGTCGGCGGCAAGCGCACGCTGATCATTCCGCCGCAGCTCGGCTACGGCGCTCGCGGCGCCGGCGGCGTGATCCCGCCGAACGCGACGCTGATGTTCGACGTGGAATTGCTCGCGGTGAAGTGATGGCGCCGCCGTCATTCCGGGCCGGCTCGGAGAGCCGAACCCGGAATCTCGAGGTCCCTGGTTGCGCAATCGCGCACCTGGGGTCTGGCACCTGCGCACCATCCCGGACATGAAAATACAAAAAAAGACCGGCCTTTCGGCCGGTCTTTCGCTTTCAGATCACTGCGTGCTACTCGGTCGCACGCTTGGCGGCCGCAGCGGCGCGGTCCATCGCTTCCTTCCCGGCGTCCTTGGCGTCGCCCATGGCCTGCTGGCCCTTGCCCTTGGCCTCCTGGACCACGCCTTCGCCTTTCATGCGATCGGAGCCCGTGGCTTCGCCGATGCCCTGCTTGGCGTTGCCAATGGCTTCGTTGGCGGTGCCCTTGATCTTGTCGGTCGTGCTACCCATGAAACTCTCCTTCCATTTTGCTCGCATTGACAACGCCCGGTGGCTACGAGGGTTCCGATTTTGGTCTGGCTAGTGGGCGCTGCTTTGGTTAGTTTGCCGCGCACGGAACCAACAGAAAGCAAGTCCCATGACCGGCCATGACCATTCGCATTCCCACCATGACCACGATCATGATCGCTGGAAACATGACGGCGTGCGCGTCATTCCCGGTAACCAGCTCGACACCAACGTGCCGTCGACGGCAGGCATGGACCGCGCCGCCGCCATCAACTTCGCACGCGTCGGCGCGCAGAAACTGTGGGCTGGCACGGTCAGCATCAAGCCGGATGCGAAGACCGGCGCACATCATCACGGCCATCTCGAAAGCGTCATCTATGTGGTGAAGGGAAAGGCGCGGATGCGCTGGGGCGAGAGCCTGCAGTTCACCGCCGAAGCCGGCCCCGGCGACTTCATCTTCGTCCCGCCCTATGTGCCGCACCAGGAGATCAACGCCAGCCCGGACGAGGTGCTGGAGTGCGTTCTGGTGCGCAGCGACGGCGAGGCGGTGGCGATCAACCTCGACATCGAGCCGGTCGAGAAACCCGAGACCGTGCTGTGGATCGACCCGGTGCACCGGGATCCCAACGAGAAGAAGTGAGCCGCCCCAGGGTTGATGGGAATCGGTACAAT
The DNA here is from genome assembly GCF_001424605.1 of Bradyrhizobium sp. Leaf396. Classification (NCBI taxonomy): domain Bacteria; kingdom Pseudomonadati; phylum Pseudomonadota; class Alphaproteobacteria; order Hyphomicrobiales; family Nitrobacteraceae; genus Bradyrhizobium; species Bradyrhizobium sp. Leaf396. The sequence goes on along the minus strand of NZ_LMQJ01000004.1, from coordinate 328,703 downwards.
AGAGCCACGCAAGCGGGATCAAAAAATACTCGGAAGTGATGTCGGATGGCGGTCTTGCCGGCCGTCCTTGGGCAGAACCCGCCAAGGAGCTTCCGATGCCCAAGATGATCTTCGTCAACCTGCCGGTGACCGACCTCAAGCGCGCGACCGCCTTCTACGAGGCGGTCGGCGCGGTCAAGAATCCGCAATTTTGCGACGAGACCGCAAGCTGCATGGTCTTTTCCGAGACCATCTACGCCATGCTGCTGACGCACGACAAATTTCGCGAATTCACGCCGAAGCCGATCGCGGACGCCAGGACCTCGAATCAGGTGCTGCTCTGCCTGTCTGCTGACAGCCGCAGCGATGTCGACGACATCATTGTCAAGGCCGCGGCCGCGGGCGGAGTAGCAGATCCAAGCCCGAAGGACGAATACAGCTTCATGTACGGCCGTAGTTTCGAGGACCCGGACGGCCATATGTGGGGAGTGAACTGGATGAATCTCGCGGCCGCCCCCCTGCAGCCCGACTTGGCGAACGTCTGAGCCGAGCCCGGCAGATCTGAAGAGGAGCATTCACGATGTCCAAGCTCGTGCCCTGCATGTGGTTCGACGGCGATGCCGAAGAGGCCGCAAAATTCTACGTCTCGCTGGTCCCGAATTCGGAGATCACGCACGTTCAGCACAACGTTTCGGACGGCCCCTCCGGCAAGGAAGGCTCGGTTCTCGTCGTCGAATTCACGATAGCCGGGCAGCCCCTGGTGGCGCTCAATGGCGGCATGAAAATGGAGTACACCCACGCGATCTCGCTGATGATCCATTGCGACGACCAGGCCCAGGTCGACAGCGTCTGGAACGCGTTCCTCGCCCATGGCGCCAAGGAAGAACAATGCGGCTGGCTCAGGGATCGCTGGGGCGTGGCCTGGCAGGTGGTCCCGACAGTAATGTTCGAATTCCTGTCGAGCCCGGACAAGGCAGCGGCCGCGCGCGCAATGCAGGCCATGATGAAGATGGTGAAGCTCGACGTGGACGTGCTGCGTCGGGCCTTCGAGGGCAAGTCGGCGGCGTGAGCCGCAGGCCCGTGCCATGCACGCGCTGTGATCGCCCGGCTTGACCGGGCGATCCAGTACTCCAAGACGGCAGTGATTGAGCGGATGGTTGCGGCGTTCCGGATGCCCCGGTCAAGCCGTGGCATGACGGCGGGTGTGAGGCGAAGCCTCGCTGCTAGTAATTGATCCGCAACCCCACGCCGCCATGAATGGTGTTACCGACCGGCTGTGGACCGAGCGTGCCGTTGGCGAAGAGATCCACGATCCAGCCCTTCTGCACGCGGAAGCCAAGGCGGCCGCCATATTCGAACCAGCCCTGGTTGCCCATGGTCGGCACCACCGTGCCGTTCCCGATCACGGTCGCGACGATTCCGCTGTGGCTGGCGAATGACTGCACCCACCCGCCATTGATGTTGGTCTCGATGTTGCTGCCGAACAGATGCGTCCACTGCCCGCCGATCTTGACGAGGCTGGTGCGGTCGGTGCCATCAGCGATGCTGGCATCGAACGGATTGAATGCCACGGCGCTGTCGCTGTAGCCGGAGACGCGTTGCCAGAGCTGCCAGACTTCGATCGAGGCTGCGACCTCGTCGCGCGGCGACAGGCGGCTGATCCAGCCGGCGCGGCCGTAGACGGCATAATTGGAGGCATTGGTCGAACTGGTTACGCTCACCGGGCCGAGACTGGTGTCATAGCTGCGCGTGTAACGTGCCTTCTCCCACGGCGTCAGGATTGCGCCGACGTCGAAGAACGGGCGCGACGAGCCCCAATCGGTGAAGTCGTAGCGCAGTGCGAAAGCGCCGATCGGTGCGCTGGTGATCTTGTAGCCGCCCCCATCGTAGTGCGTGTAGGCGATGCCGGCGAGCAGTGACAGATTGTTGGTGAGCGCCTTGCGGCCGTGGACGCCGGCCGAGAACGAGCCGGCCGAGCCGAACGCGCTGACGCAGTCGCCGCAATTGATCTGCTCGTTGACGCCGAGCAGCACCGTGCCAAGCACCCGGTTGGTGATCATCTGGTTGAAACGCTGATTGGCAAGCCCGCCGATCGAATTGCCGCTCGAATCGGCGCCGGTCGGTCCTGACGGCGGAGGATACGGGCTCGGTGAAGGCGCCGGATAGGGGCTCGGTGACGGGGAGGGAGTCGGAGTAGGTGACGGAGACGGTGACGGAGAATAGGTTGGGGACGGAGTGGGATTTGGTTCGCACTCGGACCCGCACTCCGATTCCTGCGCAGCCGCCGGGCGGGCATCGAGCGTGGCAAGCGCAAAGGCCGCAGTTGCGGTCAGTGCAACGGCAAGGATGAGGCGCCGGACGTTCAACTTTGCCATCGTCAGCGTCCGCACAGCATGCCGTCGTCCTGGACGGCGGGCGTGATGGTCGGCGAGGCGTCGGCGTACTGGTTGACCGCGCACAGCCCCGCACTCGCGGCGCAGTTGGCGGCAAAGGTCCAGGGCGGCGTGTTGGATTTGGTGATGCTGACCTTGCCGCCGGTCGAGGTGATGACCGCGGTCTCGCCGGGCTGGGTGAGCTGCACGCATTGGCCGCTTCTCGTACAGACGCTGGCTGCGCCGTCCTGAAGCACGACCACGGAGCGTCCGCGCTGCGAGAGAATGTCGAGCGTGGTGCCGCGCACGCCGATGGTCGCGAGCGGCGTGGTGATCTTGTAGGCGGCCTTGTCGGAGTTGCCAGTGACAAAGCGGAATGCGCCGGTGGTCATGCGGATTGCGACGTCGCGATAGCTGTGCTCGTCGTTGAAGACGGTACGATCGAGCTTCAGCGTGGCACTCGGCCCGAGCGACAGGTTGGTGCTGTCGGCCATCACGAAACGTGCCGCGCTGTCGGCACCGGTGCGTACGGTCTCATCGCGCAGCATGCTGTCGCCGACGTTGATCGGCGTCGTGGTTGCGGCGACGCGCACCACTTCGTTCTGAATCACGACGGCCTGGCCGACGCGTGTCTGCGCCGGTGCAGCAGACGCTGTGCACAATGCGGCCGACGACAGGATGGAGAAAAGCCAAAAACGCAAATTCATTTCGCAACCGATCGATGTGTCCCTGATCGTACCGGATCGCGCGCGCTTGCGATGTGGCGGAATTATCACAAGCGGCGCGGGACGTGCGCTATGCTTAGTGACAGTTGCGGCAGAATGCGTTCAATGAAAACACAACACTTACTTTTGTCCCGCGGTGACGCAAATTTGCCACGCAAAACATCCCCACAGCAGCCTCTTGAATCGATCGCAGTTCCAAGATTGTCGCGGAGCGCAGTAATCGCTGTCGCGATTTTCCTGATCGCGCATCTGGCGCTGCTGATCGGCCTCACCACGCCGGAGAAGTTCGTCTTCGACGAGGTGCATTATGTGCCGGCGGCGCGGCAGATGCTGGCGCCTGTGATGTCGCAGCCGATGCTCAACCCGATGCATCCGCCGCTAGCCAAGGAGCTGATGGCGGCATCCATCGCGGCCTTCGGCGACAACGCGCTCGGCTGGCGTTATCCCGCGACGTTGTTCGGTGCACTGGCGATCGTCGCGATCTATCTGTGCGGCCTCGCGCTGTTCTCGGCACGAGGGCCCGCGATCGCGGCCGCGCTGATCGCCGGTCTCAACCAGATGCTGTACGTGCAGGCACGCATCGCCATGCTCGACATTTTTGCGCTCGGCTTCGGCCTGCTGGCGACCGCCGCCTTCATGCATGGCTTTCGACGAGAGCGGCCGCAGACGATGTTTGCCGCGGCAGGCGCTCTGTTCGGACTTGCTGCGGCGTGCAAATGGAGCGGCTTGTTTCCGCTTGGCGTCTGCATCGTCATTGTCGCGGTGATCCGCCTGATGCAGGGCTGGCGCACGCTGTTCGCGGACGCGAGGCCGGACGATTGGTATCGGCCCGAGCTGTGGCGCGGCTTGAAGCTGCATCATCTCGCGCTCTGCTTCGCGATCCTGCCGGCGCTGACGTATCTTGCAGCGTTCGTTCCGCTCAATGGATTGTCGCTGCCGGATTTGTTCGAGGCGCAGCGGCGCATCTTTGTCGACAACACGACGACCGCGATCGCCGGCCACACCTATATGAGTTCATGGCCATCCTGGCCGCTGCTCGCGCGCCCGGTCTGGTTCCTGTTCGACAAGACCGCAGAGGACAACGTCGCTGCCATCGTCTTCCTCGGCAATCCGCTGGTGCTTTGGCCGGCGCTGCTCGCGCTCATCATCGTGCTGCGGGATTTCATCGTCGCGCGCCGCTGGGACGCGTTCCTGATCGCAGCATTCTATTTCGGCCCCTGGCTTGCCTGGGCCTTGCTGCCGCGCACGCTGGGCTTCATCTATTACTATCTGCCGGCCGCGACGGCGGCCTCCCTCGCCCTCGTCTACGTGCTGCGCCGGCACGGAATGCCGCGCTGGCTGCTGTGGGCCTATGTCGGCGTCGCTGCGGCTGGCTTTGCAGTCATGCTGCCGATTTCCGCAGCCTTCATCGGCGCGTCGATGAAGAGCTTCAACCGGCTGATGCTGTTCCAGAGCTGGATATGACATCGCCGCCTGCCGGGCTGCGGCAGGCGGCGTGTCTTGCACGATGGCCGCGCCTCACTTGGACGCGGTCTTGGTCTCCATGTTCACGACCTGGACGCGGCGGTTGACCGCGTCTGCGCCGTTGGCGGCATCCTTCAGCTTGGTCTCGCCGTAACCGACGGTGACCAGATCGTTGCCGTTGAGGCCGTAGTTCTGCACCAGGTACTTCTTGATGGTGTCGGCGCGCCTCTCGGAGAGGCCCTGATTGTACTCTTCGCCGCCGGTGGCGTCGGTGTGGCCGGCGACCACGAAGGTCGAGCCCTTGAGTGCCGGATCGGACAGGGCCTTGCCGAGCGCCTGCACCGAGGCCATCGAGGTCTTGGCGATGTCAGCCGAGTTGTAGTCGAACTGGATCTCCAGATCGATCTTCGGCTTGGTCGCCGCGAGCTCGGCGATCTGCTCCCGCTCGCCCATCGACAACGATCGGGTCGGTCGGTTGCGCACGGTGTTCAGGAATGTTGCCTCCTTGGCCTGCACGGTCGTATCGGTCTGCGGGCCCACGGACAGGCCGCGGGTCGCCGGTTTGGGCTTCAGGGCATCCAGGATCTTGTCGGTGGAGACGTTGTTGTCGCCAGCCATGGCCAGGCTCGCCGTCATCGACAGCGCGGCTGTCAGAGTCATCGCCTTCAGTCCAAAGAACTTATCAAAACGGGTCATTGTCATATCCTCGCTGCTACGCCTGATGGCGATTTGATGCTGTGAGCCTAGGGCAGGTTCAAAGGCATAGATGTGATCCTTGTCACATTCATATCGTCGGACTGAGACATCGATCTGTTTCGACACTCTGCGCGTCAGGTCGGATCGAGGAGCCTTTGAGACCCGCGTTCGTCGCAAAGGCGTCGCCTCGCAGCCCGCTCCAGAACAAGAATTCGTCCAGAAACCCGGCTATCGTACTTAGATCCTTTGACAATTCGTCCGCGACAGGAGCTGAGTTCCGTCCAGTGCCGAGGCCAAGTGACTACCCGTTCCATCGCAGCGCCCCGCCGGATCGGACAGTGTTCGTGAGCTCGATGCCGATCTACGTCGGGGCGGCGATGATCGCAGTGGCGATCCTGCTGTCCACGCTGATCACGGGCCTGACCTCCCGCTATGTCGGGCTGGGGGCGCCCAACGAGGAAAATATGTGGCTGGTCGATCGTCTCACCGGCGAGGTCTATCGCTGCCAGTCCGAGGGACGCGGCAAGGCCTCCTGTGAGCCTGATGTTGCGACCGGCAGCGTCGAGGAGCGCCCAAAAGCCGCACGCTGAAAGCGGGCTAGTACGGCGACGCAGCAACGAAAATGTCTTCTCCTTGATAAACTTGTCGCTGAAGAATGTCCGGTGCGGTGGCCGGCATCAGGCCGGCTTCATTTCTTGAGGAGAAAATTTGATGAAGACCCTATTGCTCGCGACGGCATTCGTGGCACTCGCTCTGACTCCCGCATCGGCTGCCAAGATGGCGTGCACCAGTGCAAACATGGCAAAGCTCGTTGCCGGGATGGGTGGCGAAGACACGCCGGGCAAGGTCGCAGCGAGGAAGTCGATGGCCTCGGCCAATTCCGACATGAGCAAAGGCAACATGCGCGGCGCCTGCAAGCACTACATGAACGCCGAGAAGGCGATGGCGATGAAGTAGCTTCCGCCGATTTCACGCGTGATGGCCGCGCTGGCAGCAGATGGCAGCGCGGCTTTTTCGTGTCCATGCTTCTTTGCCTCGGCGCGAATCCCGCTACATTGTCCCTGCAATGTCCCGCACGCCCAAACCGCTTCCGCTCACAACCACACAGGCTCGGCAGATCTGGCTGCATGCCCAGCGACTGGACGAGCGAATCCCTTTTGGTGAAGGCGCGCAGGCCGTCGCGGACGCGGTCGCGCATCTCGGCTATGTGCAGATCGACACGATCAACGTCATCGAGCGCTGCCATCACCATATCCTGTTCAGCCGGATCCCGGCCTACCGACGCGCCGATCTTCGCCAAGCCCAGAGCGTCGACAAAAGCGTGTTCGAATACTGGACCCATGCGCTGTCCTACGTGCCGGCGAGCGACTTCCGCTTCTTCCTGCCGGCGATGCGCGAGCACCGGCGCGAGGGGCACAAATGGTTCGCTTCGGTGAAGCCGGCGGACACGCGCAAGGTGATGCGGCTGGTGCGCGGCGGTCCGCTGACGATCCGCGACATCGACGACGATGTGCTCGTCGAGAAGGAGCATTTGTGGCAGAGCCGCAAGCCCTCGAAGCGCGCCTTGCAGCTTGCCTTCTATACCGGCGCCGTCACCATCAGCGAGCGACAGGGCATGCTCAAGACCTATGAGCTGATGACGCGGCATTTCGGCTGGGACAAGCTGCCGAAGCCGGCATCGGCAAGGGAGACGACCGCCTATCTGCTCGACCGCGCGCTGCGCTCGCAGGGCGTGGTCAGCCTCGATTCGATCTGTTATCTCGACGCACCGAGCAAGAAACCGGTCGCGCGCCTGATCGCGTCGCGCGTCCGCCGCGGCGAGCTCGTGCCTGTTACGGTCGAGGGAGCCGGCAAGCAGGAGCATTGGGGCCCGCCCGCTGCGCTGGAGCCGCATGAGGTGCCGTCCGATCTCGTCCACATCCTCTCGCCGTTCGATCCGCTGATCATTCAGCGCAAGCGCACCAATTTGATCTTCGGCTACAATCATCTGTTCGAAGCCTATGTGCCGAAGGCCAAGCGCAAGCTCGGCTACTTCGCGCTGCCCGTGCTGGTCGGCGACGAGATCGTAGCTGCGCTCGACCTCAAGACCGACCGGCAGAACAAGAAGCTGTTGATGCAGAAATGGACGTGGGTCGGCGAGGGCAGGAAGACGGGACGGCGCAAGGAGCTGAAGCGTGTGATCGAGGACGAGCTCGATCGTTTCGAGCGATTTCAATTGGCAGAGTGAGCTAGATTGCAGGTGGATTGGCAAAGCGTATTCCGCGAGCGCTTGTATCCGCACAGACCGAGGAAGCGAGTTGCCTTTGCTTTTGGAGCTGCGGCGAACGCTAGCTCGCCCGACGCTTCGCAACGAGCCGATCGATGAAGATTCCGAAGAGAATCCCGATCGCGTAGGCCACCAGATTCCATAGCGAGAAGATGCGCCCGAGCAGCAGCGCGCCGGCCGTGCTGAGCCTGAATGCATCGAGCCATGGCGTGTGAACCAGCCGGGAGAACTCGACGGCGATGGCGATGGCGGCTGCGATCGCCGCAAGACCGCTTCCCGTCAGCCGCGGCAGCAACACCCCGACCAGCAAGAACACCATCGTCGCCCACAACAGCGAGCCGCCGTACTTCACGATGAAGGCGGGCAGGCCGAGCGGGAAACCGTACCAGCGCAAGCTGAGCCCGCAGACGATCACTGCGAGCGCAAGGATGGCGCGGACCAGCGATCTCCGGAGCAGCGCGACAGGTCTATCCGGCTGCGCTACGCGCATTGCTTGCTCCATTGACTCTTTGCTCGCGATGCTCAAAACCGCCGCTCAGCCCTAGAAAAGCAACAACGGGGGAAGCCATGAGCCAAACCACTTACGCCGGTTCCGCCGGCGGTGCCAAGAACGCCAACAAGAGCGACATCGAGACCTCGACCATCCGTGCGATCTCCTGGCGCCTGATTCCATTCCTGGTTCTGGCCTACTTCTTCTCCTATCTTGACCGCGTCAATCTTGGCTTCGCCGCGCTGACCATGAATGCGGATCTGAAGTTCACGCCACTGATCTTCTCCTGGGGCGCCGGCATCTTCTTCATCGGCTATTTCATCTTCGAGGTGCCGAGCAACCTGGCTCTTGAGAAGTTCGGCGCGAGCCGCTGGATCGCCCGCATCATGGTGAGCTGGGGCATCATCTCCGCTCTGATGGCCATGGTCAGCGGTGTCACCAGCTTCTATGTCCTGCGCTTCCTGCTCGGCGTCGCCGAGGCCGGCTTCTTCCCCGGCATCATTCTCTATCTCACCTATTGGTATCCGGCCGAATATCGCGCCCGCTTCCTCGCAGCTTTCGCCATTGCGGTGCCGGTCTCGACCGTGATCGGGGCGCCGATCTCGGGCCTCTTGCTCGGGCTTGACGGCATGATGGGGCTGAAGGGCTGGCAGTGGCTGTTCATCATCGAGGGCATCCCGTCCGTGCTGCTCGGCATCGTCACCTGGTTCTATCTCACCGACAAGCCGGAGAAGGCGGACTGGCTTTCGGCCGAGCAGAAGGCGTGGCTCAAGGCCAAGCTCGACTCGGAAATCGCGGCCAAGCAGGCGGTGAAGCATTTCTCGCTCGGTGAAGCGCTGTCTTCGCCGAAGGTGATCGCGCTCAGCCTGATCTATTTCGGCTTCGTCGGCGCGCTCTATGGCATGCAGTTCTGGCTGCCGCAGATCGTCAAGGCGTTCGGCCTCACCAACGCGCAGACCGGCTTCGTCACGGCGATTCCCTATCTGTTCGGCACCATCGCCATGATCTTGTGGGCGCGGCATTCGGATGCGACGCGCGAGCGCGTGATGCATGTCGGCGCGCCCTTGCTGCTCACCGCGGTTGCGCTCGGCATCTCTTCATATCTCGCGAATCCGACGCTCACGATGGTGGCGCTGACGGTGGCCGCGATCGGCGTGTTCTGCTGCTTCGGCGTGTTCTGGACCCTGCCGACCGCCTGGCTGTCCGGCACGGCCGCGGCCGGCGGGATCGCCCTGATCAACTCGATCGGCAATCTCGCCGGCTTCGGCGGACCGTACCTGATCGGCTGGGTCAAGGAAGCCACTGGCCAGACCTCGACGGGCCTGCTGGTGCTCGCGGTGCTGCCCCTGATCGCCGGCCTCCTGGTCTTCGTCGGCGGCCACGACAGCAAGCACGAGTTCGCTGGCCACGGGCGGTAGGAATGTCCGGAGGTGGAAAACGCGCTCTTTGTGCGCCATGCCACCTCATCTCCTTCGCAAGCTGACGCCACACCTTGCCCGTCCCTGCAATGGGACCTTTTCGACGTGGCTTCTCAATCCCACCACCCCTTAACGATCACGCATTCCTGATGACTGACGATTATTGACTTTCGTCACTAGTTAGTTGACAGTTCCTGCAGTTGAGAAGCAGGAGTGTTCGCCGATGTTCGTCAGGTCGGTTTTATCGAGCTATTCCAGGCTGTTGGCGGGAGTGTCGCTCGCCCTGATGGCCGCTGTGCTGACCGGGTGCAATGATACCGTCGCCGAGAAGGCTGAGCCGCCGCGTCCGGTTCTGGTGGCGACCGCGAATTATAATGCCGAAACGCCGGAGCGCAGCTTTGTCGGCACCATCAGGCCGCGCATCGAGAGCGATCTCGGCTTCCGCGTCGCCGGCAAGGTCGCCAAACGCCTGGTCGAGGTCGGCCAGACCGTTGAAGTCGGCCAGCCGCTCGCGACCCTCGATGAGGTCGACCTGAAGCTGCAGGCTGAGCAGGCCGTCGCCGAGCAGACCGCCGCCACCGGCGTTCTGGCCCAGGCTGCTGCAGCCGAGCAGCGTGCCAAGGATCTGAAGGCCAAGGGTTGGACCACCGATGCGCAGCTGGATTCAAGCCGCGCTGCCGCCGATGAAGCCCGTGCGCGCCTCAATCGGGCCGAGCGCTCGGTCGAGTTGACCAAGAATTCCCTTTCCTACGCGACGCTCGCTGCCGACGCCCGCGGCGTCGTCACCGCAACGCTGATCGAGCCCGGCCAGGTGGTTGCCGCGGGCCAGGCTTCGATCCGTGTCGCCCGCTTTGCCGAAAAGGAAGCGGTCGTCGCGATCCCTGAGACGCTGGTCGGACGCGCCAAGTCGGGCGTCGCCAGCGTCACTCTTTGGTCCGAGCCGAACAAGAAGTATGCGGCGAAGCTGCGCGAGATCGCGCCTGCCGCCGATCCGGCCACCCGCACCTATCTGGCGAAGTTCTCGCTGCCCGAGGCGGACGACAAGGTCTCGCTCGGCATGACGGCGACCTTGACGCTGTCGGATGCCGCGACCGAGCGGGTCGCGAGACTGCCGCTGTCGGCGCTGTTCAACGAAGGCGGCAAGCCCTCCTTCTACGTCGTCGACGACAATGGGAACGTCTCGCTGAAGCCGGTCATGGTGAAGTCCTATGAAAGCAAGGACGTCGTCATCACCGGCGGCGTGGAAGAGGGCGCCAAGATCGTCGCACTCGGCGTTCAGAAGCTCGATCCCGGTCAGCGGGTGCGGATCGTGTCGTCGTTGTCTTTCTAACTACCCGTCATTCCGGGCCCGCCCTGCGGGGCGCCCGGAATGACGTGAAGAGTAAGTTCCGTCCTTGCAAGGCGAGTTTCGGCCCGAGCGCAAATGCTGGGGCTGAAGCGGCGAAGCGATCCAGAACCTGCCCAGCCCCCTGGGTTGCTTCGCTGCCTCGCGATGACGGTTTGAACAGAGCGGCTGTCGTTTTTGCAACTGGATCGTCTTTCGGAGAGAGCGATGAAGCGCTTCAACCTTTCGGCCTGGGCCGTGAGCCATCAGACGCTGGTTCTCTTTCTGATGATCGTGCTCGGTGCCGCCGGCTTCTTCTCCTATCAGAAGCTCGGCCGCGCCGAGGATCCGTTCTTCACGGTGAAGGTGGTCAACGTCTCCGTGATTTGGCCGGGCGCGACCGCGCAGGAGATGCAGACCCAGGTCGCCGATCCCATCGAGAAGAAGATCCAGGAGCTGCCCTATTTCGAGAAGGTGCAGACTTATTCCAAGCCCGCCTTCACCGCGCTCCAGGTCACCTTCCGCGACAACACGCCGCCGAAGGACGTGCCTTATCTCTTTTATCTCCTGCGCAAGAAGCTGGTCGACGTGCAGGGCCAGTTGCCTGCGGGGATTCTGGGTCCCGTCGTCAACGACGAGTTCTCCGACGTCGATTCCATCCTGTACATGATGACCGGGGACGGCGCCGACTATGCCCAGCTCAAAAAGGTGTCGGAAGGATTCCGTCAGCGACTGCTGAAGGTGCCGGGCGTGACCAAGGTCGACGTCTACGGCAATCAGGACGAGCGCATCTTCGTCGAGTTCAGCCATGCCAAGCTTGCCACGCTCGGCATCACGCCGCAGGCGCTGTTCGATTCGCTCGCCAAGCAGAACAACGTGACCCCGGCCGGTACGGTCGAGACCTCCTCGCAGCGCGTGCCGCTGCGCGTCACCGGCGCGCTCGACGGCGCCAAGGCCGTGGCCGAGACGCCGGTCGAGAGCAACGGCCGCGTGTTCCGCCTCGGCGACATCGCCACCGTCACTCACGGCTACGTCGATCCGCCCAGCTTCGTCGTGCGGCAGGAAGGCAAGCCGGCGATCGGCATCGGCGTCGTCACTGCCAAGGGCGCCAACATCCTCGATCTCGGCAAGGAGGTCGAGAAGGCGACGGCCGACTTCATGAAGGCCGTGCCGCAGGGCATCGATGTCAAGCTGATCGCCGACCAGCCCAAGGTGGTCGAGCACGCCGTCGGCGAGTTCGTGCGCTCCTTCATGGAGGCGCTCGTCATCGTGCTGTTCGTCTCGTTCCTGGCGCTTGGTTGGCGCACCGGCATCGTGGTTGCGCTGTCGGTGCCGCTCGTGCTCGGTATCGTCTTCATCGTCATGAACGCGATGTCGCTCGACCTGCATCGCATCACGCTCGGCGCGCTGATCATAGCGCTCGGCCTGCTCGTCGACGACGCCATCATCGCGGTCGAGATGATGGTGGTGAAGATGGAGCAGGGCTGGGACCGCATGCGCGCGGCGTCCTTTGCCTGGGAATCGACTGCGTTTCCGATGCTCACGGGAACGCTGGTGACGGCCGCTGGCTTCCTCCCCATCGGCTTCGCCAATTCAGCGGTCGGCGAATATGCCGGCAGCATCTTCTGGATCGTGGCGATCGCGCTGGTCGCGTCCTGGTTCGTGGCGGTGATCTTCACCCCCTATATCGGCGTCAAGCTGTTGCCCGACATGAAGGCGCATCACAACCACGATCCGCATGCGGTCTACGAGACCCGCATGTATCGGGGCCTGCGCGCCATCGTGCGATGGTGCGTCAACCATCGCATCACCGTGGTGGTGGCGACCGTCGGCGTCTTCGTGGCCTCGATCGTCGGCTTCGGCCAGGTCCAGCAGCAGTTCTTCCCGCTGTCGGAGCGACCCGAGCTGTTCTTCCAGCTCCGCCTGCCCGAGGGCACCGCTTTCAACGTCACCGAGAAGGCGGTGAAGAAGGCCGAGACGCTGCTGAAGGACGACAAGGACATCGAGACCTACACGTCCTATGTCGGCCAGGGCTCGCCGCGCTTCTGGCTCGGCCTCAATCCGCAACTGCCGAACGAGGCCTTCGCCGAGATCGTGATCGTCGCCAAGGGCGTCGAGGCACGCGAGCGCATCAAGGCCAAGATCGAGAATGCGGTCGCCGATGGCATGCTGACAGAGGCGCGCGTTCGCGTCGACCGCTTCAATTTCGGCCCGCCGGTGGGCTTCCCCGTGCAGTTCCGTGTGATCGGCCCGGATGCCAACAAGGTGCGCGAAATCGCCTACCAGGTCCGCGACGTCATGCGCCAGAACAAGAGCGTCAAGGACGTCCAGCTCGACTGGAACGAACAGTCGCCCTACCTCAAGCTCGTCGTCGACCAGGACCGCGCCCGCGCCATGGGCCTGACTCCTCAGGACGTCTCGCAGGCGCTGGCGATGCTGATCTCGGGTTCGCAGGTCACGACCGTGCGGGACGGCATCGAGAAGGTCGGCGTGGTGGCCCGTGCGATCCCGTCCGAGCGCCTCGACCTCGGCGGCGTCGGCGATCTCACCATCACATCGCGCAACGGGGTGGCCGTGCCGCTGCAGCAGATCGCCAGGATCGAGTATGCCCACGAAGAGCCGATCATGTGGCGGCGCAACCGCGACATGGCGATCACCGTGCGCTCCGACGTCGTCGACGGCGTGCAGGCGCCCGATGTCACCAACCAGATCACGCCGAAGCTGAAGCCGATCATGGATCACCTCGAGCCGGCCTACCGGATCGAGCCGGGCGGCGCGTTCGAGGAATCCGCCAAGGGCAATGCCTCGATCTTCATCCTCTTCCCGGTGATGGTCATGGTGATGCTGACGCTGCTGATGATCCAGCTGCAGAGCTTCTCGCGCCTGATCCTGGTGTTCCTGACCGCGCCGCTCGGCATCGTCGGCGCCTCGCTTGGCCTCAACGTCGCCAACGCGCCGTTCGGTTTCGTTGCGCTGCTCGGGCTGATCGCGCTCGCCGGCATGATCATGCGCAACACGGTCATCCTGGTCGACCAGATCGAGACCGACGTCTCGCACGGCCTGACCCGGCGCGAGGCGATCGTGGAGGCCACGGTCCGCCGCGCCCGTCCGGTGGTGTTGACGGCGCTGGCCGCCATTCTCGCCATGATCCCGCTGACTCGCTCGGCCTTCTGGGGCCCGATGGCGATCACCATCATGGGCGGCCTGTTCGTCGCGACCTTCCTCACGCTGTTGTACCTGCCGGGCCTCTATGCGCTGTGGTTCAGGAAGAGCCTGGACGAGGCTGGTTCAGTCGAACAGCCTGCCGCGTCGCAGCATGGCAGCGATGAACATCCGGCAATTCCGCTTGCTGAAGCGGCTGAATAAGTGAGATGAAGTGCAGATTGACGAGTCCTGACAGATGACACTGGTTGCGGAACATATCGAAGGCGACACCCGGGACCGTATTCTCGAGGTGGCCGAGCGGCTGTTCCGCCAGATCGGCTACCAGAAGACCACGGTCGGCGATATCGCCAAGGAGCTCCGGATGAGCCCCGCCAACGTCTATCGCTTCTTCGAATCGAAGAAGGCGATCCATCAGGCGGTGGCACGCTCGCTGATGGGCGAGGTCGAGCTTGAGGCCCAGCGGATCGTCGCAAAGCCCGGGCCGGTCAGGGAGCGCTTTCGCGAGTTGCTCACCACCATCCACCGCATGAACACCGAGCGCTATGTCGGTGACAACAAGCTGCACGAGATGGTCGAGATCGCGATGCAGGAGGATTGGCAGGTCTGCGTCAATCATATGGAGTGTATCGCCGGCGTCGTCGGCCAAATGATCGCGCAAGGCGTCGCCTCCGGCGAGTTTGAGGCGCCCGACCTGCAACTGGCTGCGCTCTGCTCGTGCACCGCGATGATGCGCTTCTTCCACCCCCAGATGATCGCCCAGTGCGCCACCAAGCCCGGCCCGACCATCGACCAGATGATCGATTTCGTCATCACCGGTCTGTCGCCGCGCCACTGACGGGGCGGGGCAATTTCTCCTATAAGCGAATTGCTGCCCGTGGCGGGCAAGGACGGATCAACAAACCCCGTCATTGCGAGCGCAGCGAAGCCAATCCAGGCTGTTCCTAAGGAGGGATTCTGGATTGCTTCGCTGCGCTCGCAATGACGAGTACGGAGAAGCAAGCGCGTGACCGATAAAGACCTGTATTTCTACGAGCCCTCCAAGGGCCACGGCCTGAAGCACGATCCCTTCAACGCCATCATCGCGCCGCGGCCGATCGGCTGGATCTCCTCCCGCGACGCCAAGGGCCACGTCAATCTGGCGCCCTACAGCTTCTTCAATGCGTTCTGCTACGTGCCGCCCATCATCGGCTTCTCCTCCACCAACTGGAAGGACACGGTCTCGAATATGGAGCAGACCAGGGAGTTCGTCTGGAATCTCACGACCATGGATCTGGCCAAGCACATGAACGCGACCGCCGCGCATGTCGCTCCTGAGGTCGACGAGTTCAAGCTCGCGGGGCTCACCGCGGTGCCCGGCAAGCTCGTCAACGTGCCGCGCGTCGGCGAGAGCCCCGTCGCTTTCGAGTGCAAGGTGTCCGACATCGTCCGCCTCAAGGGCGCCGACGGTAAGCAGGCCGACGCCTGGCTGACGCTCGGCGAGGTCGTCGCCGTCTACATCGACAAGGCGCTGATCAAGGACGGCGTCTACCAGACCGCCGCGGCCCGCCCCATCGTCCGCGCCGGCCGCCGCGGCGACTATTTCGAGATCAAGCCGGAAAACATGTTCGAGATGATCCGGCCGGATTAGGCCACTCCGTCATTCCGGGGCGCGCCGCCAGGCGCGAGCCCGGAATCCATTCACCCGCCAACCTCCGCCGTATGATGGATTCTCGGGTGCGCAATTGCGCACCATAGCTCGCCCTTCGCGAGCCCCGGAATTACGGTGGGGGACCGGTGCGGCCAACCTTCCCCCTCCCGGAACTGCCCCCACGCCCTGGCCGTTATGGTCCCGGAGCGGCGGCCCGGCCGCGTCAATGTCGCAGGCGAAGTGTTCGCCTCCACCGGCCACTTTCCGCTAAAATACCCGCCAACCGCGCCGATGCATGAGGTCAGCCATGAGCTTCCGCCGCGACACCGTCACAAAGCCGATTTTTTCCTGGGCGCGCGGCGTGCTGCCGTCGATGTCCGACACCGAGCGCGAGGCGCTGGAGGCGGGTGACGTCTGGTGGGACGCCGATCTCTTCACCGGCAACCCGGATTGGTCGAAGCTGCTGAAGGTGCCGCAGGCCGTGCTGACGGACGAGGAGCGGGCCTTCCTCAATGGTCCCGTCGACGAGCTCTGCGCCATGCTCGACGAGTGGAAGATCTTCTGGGAATGGCGCGACCTGCCGCCGGACGTCTGGCATTTCGTCAAGCGCGAGAAGTTCTTCGGCATGATCATTCCGAAGGAGTTCGGCGGCCTCGGCTTCTCGCCTTACGCGCATTCGGAAGTGGTGCGCAAGATTTCGACCCGCTCGATCGCCGCGGCCGTCACCGTGATGGTGCCGAACTCGCTCGGTCCCGGCGAGCTCCTGATGCGCTTCGGCACGAAAGAGCAGCAGCAGCGCTGGCTGCCGCGCCTCGCCGACGGCCGCGATATCCCCTGCTTCGGCCTCACCAGCCCCGAAGCCGGCTCCGACGCCGCCTCGATGGTCGACACCGGCATCATCTGCAAGGGTGAGTTCGAGGGCCGCGAAGTCGTGGGCCTCAGGCTCAACTGGCACAAGCGCTACATCACGCTCGGCCCGGTCGCGACGCTGCTTGGTCTTGCCTTCAAGGCATATGATCCGGATCACCTCGTGGGGAGCCAGGACGAACTCGGCATCACCGTGGCGCTGATCCCGACCAATCTGCCGGGCGTCGAGATCGGCCAACGCCATCTGCCGTCGATGCAGGTGTTCCAGAACGGCCCGAATTGGGGCCGCGATGTCTTCATTCCGCTCGACTACGTCATCGGCGGCAAGGAGCGCCTCGGGCAGGGCTGGAAGATGCTGATGACGGCGCTCGCCGCCGGCCGCGGCGTCTCGCTGCCGTCGCTCTCTGCCGCGGGCGCAGCCTATGCCGCGCGGACCACCGGCGCCTACGCCCGCATCCGCGAGCAGTTCGGGATCTCCATCTCCAAGTTCGAAGGCGTCGAGGAGCCGCTGGCGCGCATCGTTGCGACCGCGTACCAGCTCGATGCGGCACGGCGGCTGACCTGCGCAGCGCTGAATGCCGGCATTCATCCCGCCGTCATCTCAGGCATCATGAAGCTGCATGCGACGGAGCGGATGCGCATTGCGATCGATGACGCCATGGACATCCATGGCGGCAAGGCCGTGATCGACGGTCCGCAAAACTATCTCGGCAATCTCCATCGCGCCGTGCCGGTCGGCATCACGGTCGAAGGCGCCAACATCCTGACCCGCAACCTCATCGTGTTCGGGCAGGGAGCCATTCGCGCGCATCCTTATCTGCTCGACGAGATGAACGCGCTTGCCGATACCGATCGCGAGCGCGGCCTCGGCGCCTTCGACAAGGCGTTCTGGAAGCATGTCGGCCACAGCTTCCAGACGCTGTTCCGGGCCTTCGGCCGCAGCTGGACCTTTGGCGCCTTCGCACCGGCGCCGGATGCGGGCGACGCCACGCCATTCTACCGCCAGCTCTCGCGCTACTCCGCAGCCTTTGCGCTCTGCGCCGACATGGCGCTGCTGACGCTCGGCGGCGCGCTCAAGCGCAAGGAGATGCTGTCGGCGCGCTTCGGCGACATCCTCTCAGAGCTGTATCTGCTCTCGGCGGCGCTGAAGCGCTGGCAGGACGAGGGCAGGCAAAAGGAAGATTTTGCCGCTCTGGAATGGTGCATGGCGACGGGCTTCAAAACCATCGAGAACCGGTTTGCCGAAATCCTCGCCAACCTGCCCAACCGCTTCGTCGCAGCTGTCCTCAAGTTCGTGGTCCAGCCGTTCGGTGCACGCGTGCTCGGCCCCTCCGACCGGGTCGTGCACCAATGCGCGAGCCTCGTGCTCGAGCCGTCCGCAGCGCGCGAGCGCCTCACGCCGGATCTGGCTTATGTCGACGACGACGGCGGCTTTGCCCGTCTCGAGCGCGCGTTCGAGCTGGTCGCAAGCACCGACGCCGTCGCCAGGCGCATGCGCGCCGCGCATGTCCGCGACTGGAAGCAAGCGGTTGCCAAGGGCGTGATCACGCAGGCCGAAGGCGAGCAGCTCGCCGCGGCCCGCGAAGCCGTGAGGGGCGTGATCGAGGTCGACGATTTCGCGCCTGAGGCGCTGTCGCCGATTTACAAGAAAACCGGCGACGTGCATCAGTTCTTCCAGGAACTCGGAGAGCAGAGGGCGGCGAGCTGATGGCACGACCGGTATTCATCGTCGACGGCAGCAGGACGCCGTTCCTGAAGGCGCGCTCGGGGCCCGGGCCGTTCACGCCGGTCGATCTCGCCGTGCAGTGCGGCCGGCCGCTTCTGGCGCGCCAGCCGTTTGCGCCCGATAGCTTCGACCAGGTCATCCTCGGCTGCGTCAACGTGGTCGCGGACGAGATGAACCCCGCCCGAGTCGCCGCGCTTCGACTCGGCATGGGCGAGGACATGGTCGCCTTCACCGTGCAGATCAATTGCGGCTCCGGGATGCAGTCGATCGACACCGCCTATCGCTACATCCGTGAGGGCCATGCCGATATGATCCTCGCCGGCGGCACCGAGGCACTGAGCCATGCGCCGCTGGTCTGGCCCAATTCGGGCGTGCGCTGGTTTGCGGGTCTCGCCACCGCCAGAGGCATGGCCGCCAAGCTCGCGGCTGCGTTCAAGTTGCGGCCCCGCGATCTCAAGCCGGTCATCGGCCTCGAGCGCGGGCTGACCGATCCCGTCACCGAGCTGAACATGGGGCAGACGGCCGAGGTCGTTGGTCATCTCTTCGGCATCACGCGGACGCAGTCCGATGCCTATGCCGCCGAGAGCCATCGCCGGCTCGCGCATGCGCAAAGCGCCGGGTTTCTCAAGGGCGAAGTCGAAACCGCGTTCTCCCGCGACGGCAAGTTCTTCGACCATGACGACGGCGTGCGGCCGGATTCGACGGTCGAGTCACTCGCAAAGCTCCGGCCGGTGTTCGAGCGTCCCTGGGGACAGGTCACCGCCGGCAATTCCTCGCAGATCACCGACGGCGCCTCGTGGGTGATCCTCGCCTCGGACGCGGCGGTCGCAAAGCACAAGCTGACGCCGAAGGCTGCGATCGTCGACAGCCACTGGGCTGCGCTCGATCCCAGCATCATGGGGCTCGGTCCGGTGATGTCGGCGACGCCGCTGCTTCAGCGCAACGACCTCACCATCAAGGACGTCGAGACCTGGGAGCTGAACGAGGCTTTTGCCACGCAGGTGCTCGGCTGTCTCGCCGCCTGGAACGACGACAAATTCTGCCGCGAGATCCTCGGTCTCGACGGCGCGGCCGGCCAGATCGAGCGTGAGAGGCTGAATGTCGACGGCGGCGCCATCTCGCTCGGTCATCCCGTCGGCACCTCGGGCAACCGTATCGTGCTGCATCTCGTCAACGCAATGAACCGGCTCGGCACGCGACGTGGCGTCGCCACTGAATGCATCGGCGGCGGTCTCGGCGGCGCGATGCTGATCGAGGCGGTGTGACATGGATTCCAAGATCATGACCGCGCTCGGGGATCGCGTGCTGGAGCTGGGACCCCAGCCTGCTGCGGAAAGTCCGTACAAGCACTTCAAGCTGACGCGCGATGCCGACGGCGTCGCCTGGCTGCTATTTGATCGCGCCGATGCAAGCGCCAACACGCTCTCCTCAGAGGTGATGGAGGAATTCGACGCCGTGCTCGCCGCGATCGAGAACGAGCGTCCCGCGGGCCTGGTGATCCGATCGGCAAAGCCGTCCGGGTTCATCGCGGGCGCGGACGTCAACGAATTCCGCGGTGTGTCCGACCCCGGTGTGGTGGAGACGCGCATCCGCGCCGCGCACGCCGTGGTCGAGCATCTGGAGGCCTTGAGGCTACCGACGGTCGCGGTCATCCACGGCTTCTGCCTCGGCGGCGGGCTCGAGGTTGCGCTGGCCTGTCAGGCGCGCATCGCCATCGACGGCGCGCGGTTCGGCTTCCCGGAAGTGATGCTCGGCCTGCATCCCGGTCTCGGCGGCACCGCGCGCTTTACAACGCTCGTCAATTCCACGCAGTCGATGTCTCTGATGTTGACCGGCCGCACCATCGATGCGCGACGGGCCAAATCGCTCGGCCTCGTGGATGCCGTGACCCAGGAGCGCCACGTCCGCGGCGCGGTGAAGGATGCGCTGTTCGGACGCCTGGAGCGGGCAAAGCCAGGTCTGTTCACGCGCGCCGCCAATCTCGGGCTGGTCCGCGGCCTGCTCGCCAAGCGCATGCGGGCGGAGGCCGCGAAGGCTGCCTCCCGCGAGCATTACCCCGCCCCTTATGCGCTGATCGATCTCTGGGAGGCTCATGGCGGCAGCAAGGCCGCCATGCTGAAGGCGGAGCAGGCGTCCTTCGCCAAGCTGATGGTGACGCCGACCGCGCAGAATTTGATCCGCGTCTTCTTCCTCCGTGAGCAAATGAAGAGGGCCGCCGGCGGCGGCAATGCCATCAAGCATGTCCATGTCATCGGTGCCGGCGCCATGGGCGGCGACATCGCAGCCTGGTGTGCGGGGCAGGGGCTGCGGGTCTCCCTCGCCGACATGAAGGCGGAGCCGATCGCGGGCGCCGTGAAGCGGGCCGCCGAGCTCTATGGCAAGATCATCCGCAAGCGCACGGACGTGCGCGACGCGCTCGATCGTCTCATCCCCGACATGGACGGGGAGGGCGTGCGGAATGCCGATCTCATCATCGAGGCGGTGCCGGAAAGGCTGGAGCTGAAGCAAAAGGTCTATGCCACGCTCGAGCCCCGGATGAAGCCTGACGCGATCCTCGCCACCAACACGTCCAGCATACCGTTGCAGGATCTGCGTATGACGCTGGCGCGGCCGGAGCGGCTGGTCGGATTGCACTTCTTCAATCCGGTGTCGCGGCTGCAACTGGTCGAAGTCGTCAGCCATGACGGCAACGATCCGCAAATTCTGAAGCAGGCGCTCGCCTTCGTCGGTGCGATCGACCGACTGCCGCTCGCCGTGAAGAGCTCGCCGGGCTTCCTCGTCAACCGCGCGCTGACGCCTTACATGCTGGAAGCGATGGTGATGCTGGACGAGAAGGTCGACCAGCGGTTGATCGACGCCGCGGCCGAGCAGTTCGGCATGCCGATGGGGCCGATCGAGCTCGCCGATCAGGTCGGTCTCGACATCTGCCTCGACGTCGGCGACATGCTGCGCACCAAGTTCGGCGATCTCCTCCCGCCGACCCCGGCCTGGCTGCGCGAGAAGGTCGCCAAGGGCGAGCTTGGCCGCAAGACCGGCAAGGGCTTCTACACCTGGAAGGATGGCAAGGCGGAGAAGGCGCCGCTCGCAGAGACCGGTCCGCGAGTCACGGACCAGATGATCGATCGCCTGGTGCTGCCGATGTCCAACGTCTGCGTCGCAGCGCTTCGTGAAGGCATCGTGGACGATGCCGACGCGGTCGACGGCGCCATGATCTTCGGCACTGGCTATGCGCCGTTCCGCGGCGGCCCGCTGAACTATGCGCGCACGCGCGGCGCGGAAAATGTCCTGTCTACCCTGCGCGCGCTGGCCGAACGATTCGGCGAGCGCTTCGCGCCCGATCCTGGCTGGGACAGCTTCAAGTGAGAGAGACATGAGCGAGCACGCTACGACCGGGCCGAGCGGCGACCTCTGCATCCGCACGCTGGCGATGCCGGCCGACACCAACGCCAACGGCGATATCTTCGGCGGCTGGCTGTTGAGCCAGATGGACGTCGGAGGCGGCGTGTTCGCCTCGAAGGCCGCGCGGTCGCGCACCGTGACCGTCGCGATCGAGGCGATGAATTTCCGCAAGGCGGTCTATGTCGGCGATCTCGTCTCGGTCTATGCCAATCTCGTGCGTGTCGGGCGCACTTCGCTGACCGTGCATCTCGAGGCATGGGCGTTGCGTCGCAAGGAGCTTCATCCGTTCCTCGTCACCGACGGTAATTTCACTTACGTCTCCATCGACGATCACGGCCGCCCGCAGGCGATCCAGCGCAACGATCCGCCGATCGCGACGTAATCGCGCGCGACGCTCTGCCTCATCCCGCGACATGGCAGGCGCAACAGAACGCGGCGCCGGTGAGATCGGCCCGTCGCGGCTTCGCCAAGAACCAGTCATAAAACGGATGAGGTCCCGGCGTACTCAATTGCCTGTCGATTCGGGGTGGAAACGGCCTCCAATGCCTGGGAACCTTCGGGCAGGATTGCCGTTATTTGCCCGCACCGAGGAATCACGGACCATGCCGGACAGCTACATCATCGAAGTCAATTCGCAGACCGCAGGTATCGTCGTTCGCTCTCAAGGGGGCTACTGCTTCTTCGCCTCGTCCCACCGCTTCAACCGCCTCGAGGGCCAGCTCTTCCGCAACGCCCGCGAGGCCGAGCGGGCCGCGCGCAAGTTGGTGAACGGTGACGTGAAGGAGGCGGCGTAACCGTCGCCGTCATTCCGGCGCGAAGCGCGATCCGGAATCCATCTTGCCTTGCAAAATGTTGATCAAAAGATTCCGGGCTCGCACCTGTCATCCGCGTCCCGGAAGTGCTGATCACAGCTTTGTCGCGGCGCGCGACAGCAGCTTCCACTCGTCGCCCTGCTTCTGCCAGTTCATCAGGATGTGAAGGTTGGTCGACACTTTTTTCCCATCGGCCGCCATCTCCTGCTCACCCAGCCAGTGGAAGCGCACGATCGCGGCTGGTCCGACCACCTTGATGGTCGGGTCCTTGTATTCGATCGACAGGAACTTGGACTTGCCGTCGGTCGCGTTAGTGATGAAGGTCGCCTTGTCCTCGACCTTGCCGCTGGAATGGCTGTAGCTCAGCTCGTCCGCGCAGAGCGCGCCGAGCGCCTTCGGGTCCGCCGCGATCTGGGCAAGGCGGAAGGCCTCGACCTTCCTTGCCACGGCTTCCTCGTCCGCCGACGCAGCGCGTGCTGGCGTGGCGAACGCAAGCGCAGAGACGGCGAAAGTGGAGAGCGCCAGATCACGTCTGTTGATCGTCATCGTTTCCTCCTTTTTGGTCTTGGCCGGAGTGTTGCAGTCGCCCGCGGACTTGTCGAGTGTCGCGTGAGCAGGGATGCGCATGCGTCGTTGCGCGATCGAAGCCATATTGATACGTGTTCCGCGTCGACGCGTCGCACATCGAGAAAGTACGGAAATGATCGAGGCCAGCCACGATGCGAGGGGGAGGGCGCTGCTGTTCGACATCGACGGCACGCTCGCCGATACCGATCCATTGCACTTGAAGGCTTTCAACCAGGTGCTCGGTCCTCATGGCCATGTCTTCGATCACGCGCGCTTCTCCAGAGAGCTGCAGGGCTTCGCCAATGTCGCCATCGGCGAGCGTTTCTTGCCGCATGAAGCGCCGGAACGGCGCGCCCTGATCCTCGATGAGAAGGAAGAGGTCTTCCGAACGCTGGTGGCCGGGCAGATTGCACCGCTGCCAGGTCTGATGGCGCTGCTCGATCGTGCCGACAGCGCCGGCATTCCCATGGTGGCCGTGACCAACGCGCCGCGTCTCAATGCCGAGCTGCTGCTCGCCGGCCTCGGCATCACGCATCGCTTCAAGGCCATCGTGATCGGCGCCGAGCTGCCGCACGGCAAGCCGCATCCGCTGCCCTATCAGGAAGGGTTGCGTTTCGTCGGCGCGAGGCCGGAAACCTCGATCGCATTCGAGGATTCCCGCACCGGCGTGCAGTCCGCTGCGGCAGCCGGCATCCCGACCATCGGCATCCGCACCAGCCTCAGCCATGCTGACCTGATTGCAGCAGGCGCCGTCACGTCCGCCGGCGCCTTCGACGATCCGGCGCTGCTCACGCGTCTTGCCGACGCCATGGCCTGGTGAGCACCCATCATCCGTTAACCGTGATCGACGCGCGCATTGACCGAAGGCGCGAACCGCCGCACCATGCATCATTCTGATTTGAGGCCGTTGCCGTGACCGGACTGACCCATCGCCAAGCCGAAATCCTCAACATTGCGCGCGCCTCCGGCCGCGTCATGGTCGAGGA
Source organism: Bradyrhizobium sp. Leaf396 (assembly GCF_001424605.1). Lineage (NCBI taxonomy): Bacteria > Pseudomonadati > Pseudomonadota > Alphaproteobacteria > Hyphomicrobiales > Nitrobacteraceae > Bradyrhizobium > Bradyrhizobium sp. Leaf396. The sequence goes on along the minus strand of NZ_LMQJ01000004.1, from coordinate 304,820 downwards.
GCTCGCGCGTCGCTTCGAAGTCTCGGCGCAGACCATCCGCAAGGATCTCAATGACCTCTGCGAACGGAGGTCGCTGACCCGCATCCACGGCGGCGCCATCATCGCCTCGGGCGTGGAAAACCTCGCCTATGAGGCGCGCCGCTTCGTCGCCGCCGACGAGAAGAAGGCGATCGGCGCGGCGGCCGCTTCGCTGATCCCGAACGGCTGCTCGCTGTTCATCAACATCGGCACCACGACCGAGGAGGTCGCGAGCGCGCTGACCTCGCACGAGGATCTGCTCGTCATCACCAACAATCTCAACGTCGCGATGTTGCTTTATCGCCATCCCCGCATCGAGGTGGTGGTCGCGGGCGGCACGGTACGGCGTGCCGATGGCGCGGTGGTCGGCTCGACTGCGACGCAGCTGATCGGCCAGTTCAAGGTCGACTATGCCATCATCGGCGCGTCCGCCATCGACGAGGAGGGCGCGCTGCTCGACTTCGACTATCGCGAGGTGCAGGTGGCGCAGGCCATCATCGCCAACGCCCGCAGCGTCATGCTGGTGGCCGATTCGACGAAACTCCGCCGCAGCGCGCCGGTGCGCATCGCCCACATCACCCAGATCCAGACCTTCGTCACCGACCAGGAACTGCCCGAGCGTCTCGCCACCATCTGCCACAGCAAGGGCATCGAAGTGGTGGAGGCGTTGCCGAAAGGGTTGGGCGAGAATGATGAGCCCCAGGCCGATGCGCAGGACGCCGCGCCTGAGGCAGCGCCGGTGGTGCGGCTGCGATAGAGGCTTAGTCTGCTTCAGGGCGCAGCGCCGTCGTCCCCGCAGCCAGCGTTGGGGGCAAGAGCTTCCGGCATGACCTGATCCCACGCCTGGTTCGACAGGACAGAGAACGCGGGGCCCGGACGCCCCCGGCGTGGCGAGTTCGGCTGGCCCGCTGGCTTCCAAGCGCCCGCGCGCTGCCTTCGCTTTCGCCCCTTCGCCCCAGGAAATATTCCACTTTCATTTTCTTTCGCTTCTCTTTCGTCTTGCTTTCGTTTCTGGGTGTGATGTAATTTAAAACGAAAGTTGCCGCCCAATGAACGGGCGGTCGCCGGGGGATGCGTCTTTTGGAGCGTATTTTCGATCTCGCCATCATCGGAGGCGGTGTTAACGGCTGCGGCATCGCGCGCGACGCGGTGGGCCGGGGCAACACGGTTTTCCTGTGCGAAATGAATGATCTGGCGAGCGGGACGTCGTCCTGGTCGACCAAGCTGGTGCATGGCGGCCTGCGCTACCTCGAATATTACGAGTTTCGGCTGGTTCGCGAGGCGCTGATCGAGCGCGAGGTTCTCTGGGGCATCGCGCCCCATATCATCCGCCCCCTGCGTTTCGTTTTGCCGCACCATGCCGGCCTGCGTCCGGCCTGGCTGCTGCGCCTCGGCCTCTTCCTCTATGACCACATCGGCGGCCGTCATTTGCTGCCGGCCACGCGCTCGGTCGATCTTCGGCGCGACGAGGTCGGCAAGCCGCTGATACCCAATCGCTACGCCCGCGCGTTCGAATATTCCGACTGCTTCGTCGATGACGCCCGGCTCGTCGTGCTCAACGCGCGCGATGCCGCCGACAAGGGCGCCGAGATCCGCACGCGCACCCGCGCCACCGAGATACGCCAGTCCGACGGGTTGTGGACTGTCGGCATGGTCAACACGCTGACCGGTGAGCGCTCGCAGATCCAGGCGCGCGCGCTGGTCAATGCCGGCGGTCCCTGGGTTGAGGACGTGCTCGGCCGCGGCGCCGGCGTCAACGCCAAGGCAAAAGTCCGCCTGGTGCAGGGCTCACATATCGTCGTGAGAAAACTCTACGACCACGACCGCGCCTACATGTTCCAGAACGCCGACGGCCGCATCATTTTCGTCATCCCGTATCAGGACGACTTCACGCTGATCGGCACGACCGACCGCGACTATGACGGCGATCCGGCCAAGGTGAAGGCAACGGCCGAGGAGATCCAGTATCTCTGCGCCGCGGCGAGCGAATATCTCGCCAAGCCGGTGAGGCCGGAGGACGTGGTCTGGACCTATTCCGGCGTGCGTCCGCTCTATGACGACGGTGCCAGCGAAGCCAAGGCCGCCACGCGTGACTACGTGTTCGAGCTCGACACGCCCGGCGGCGTACCGCTGCTGTCGATCTATGGCGGCAAGATCACGACCTATCGCAGGCTCGCCGAGGAGGCGCTGGAGCGGCTCGCGCCCTATCTCCGCAGCGCGAAAGCGCGGGAGGGCTGGACCGGAAAATGGCCGTTGCCCGGCGGCGACATGAACGTGTCCGATATCGACGGGCTGATCGCCGAGCTCCAGCGCGGCTATCCGTTCCTCGGCCACGAGCATGCGCGACGTCTTGCCCGCGCCTATGGCACACGGGCGATCAAGCTGCTCGGCGATGCGAAATCGGCCGCCGATCTCGGCCTGGCCTTCGGTGCGACACTGACCGAGCGCGAGGTCCGCTACCTCATGGCCAATGAATGGGCCGTCACCGCCGAGGACGTGGTCTGGCGCCGGTCCAAGCTCGGCCTGCGACTATCTGCCGACGAGATTGCGGCGCTTGACGACTGGGTCAGGACCCACGCCGTGCAGCAAAGTCCCCTGCTGGAAGCAGGAGGACGCTCATGACGGTGACACTCGATCACGTGACCCGGACCGTCGAGGGTGTCCCGCATATCCGCGACGTCTCGCTGACGCTCGAGAGCGGAACCCTCAACGTGCTGCTCGGCCCGACATTGTCGGGCAAGACCTCGATCATGCGGCTGCTCGCAGGCCTCGACAAGCCGACCACGGGCAAGGTGGTGGTCAACGGCAAGGACGTCACCGGTGCGGACGTGCGCCAGCGTTCGGTCGCCATGGTCTATCAGCAGTTCATCAACTACCCCTCGCTGACGGTCTACGAGAACATCGCCTCGCCCCTGCGCGTGCAGCGCAAGCCGCGCGATGAGATCGAGGCGCGCGTCGCCGAGGCGGCCAAGCTGCTGCGGCTCGAACCGTTCCTGAGGCGCACGCCGCTCCAGCTTTCCGGCGGCCAGCAGCAGCGCACCGCGATCGCGCGTGCGCTGGTCAAGGGCGCCGACCTCGTGCTGCTCGATGAGCCGCTCGCCAATCTCGACTACAAGCTGCGCGAAGAGCTGCGCGCCGAATTGCCGCGCATCTTCGAGGCCTCCGGCGCGATCTTCGTCTATGCCACCACCGAGCCGACCGAAGCACTTCTGCTCGGCGGCAACACGGTCTGCATGTGGGAGGGCCAGGCGCTGCAGATCGGCGAGACGACAAACGTGTACCGCCGTCCACAGACCTTGCGCGTCGCGCAGGTGTTCTCCGATCCGCCGCTCAACCTCGTCGGCATCGAGAAGAAGAACGGGCAGGTCGCCTATGCAGGCGGCACGGCTTCTTCGCCGGCCTCAGGTCTTTACGCGGGCCTCGCCGATGGCGCCTATCGCGTGGGCTTCCGCGCCCACCAGCTCGGGCTCGCCAATGGCCAGACCGACCGCCACGCCTTCCACGCCACGGTGACGGTGACCGAGATCACCGGTTCGGAGAGCTTCGTGCACTTGACCCGCGACGGATCGAACTGGGTGGCGGTGCTGCACGGCGTGCACGAGTTCGAGCCCGGCCAGACGCTCGATGCCGTGCTCGATCCCAATGATGTTTTTGTCTTCGATGCGGCCGACCGTCTGGTCGCCGCTCCAGGCTCGTAAGGGGAAGGTGCGCCATGGCCCGCATTGACCTCGTCGATCTCGCGCACTCCTACGGCGGTAATGATGCCGCGCCGGAAAGCTTTGCGCTCAAGCCCGTTACCATGACCTGGCGCCAGGGCGGCGCCTACGCGCTGCTCGGCCCGAGCGGCTGCGGCAAGACCACGCTGCTCAACGTCATCTCCGGCATCATCACGCCATCGCGCGGGAAGATCCTGTTCGACGGCGTGGACATCACGCCGCTGTCAACCCAGAAGCGCAACATCGCCCAGGTGTTCCAGTTTCCGGTGATCTACGACACCATGACGGTCGGCCAGAACCTGGCGTTTCCGCTGAAGAACCGCGGCGTGCCGAAGGCCGAGATCGACAAGCGCGTCGCCGAGATCGGCCGCCTGCTCGACCTCGAACCCTACCTCCATCGCAAGGCGACGCGGCTCACGGCCGATGCCAAGCAGAAGATCTCGCTCGGCCGCGGCCTGGTCCGCTCCGACGTCGCCGCCGTGCTGTTCGACGAGCCGCTGACTGTGATCGATCCCGAGCTGAAATGGCAGCTCCGCTCCAAGCTGAAGGCGCTGCATCGCGAGCTCGACCTCACGATGATCTACGTCACGCACGACCAGACCGAGGCGCTGACCTTCGCCGATACCGTCGTGGTCATGCATGACGGCCGCGTCGTGCAGAGCGGCACGCCGGCCGAGCTGTTCGACAAGCCGGCTCACACCTTCGTCGGCTACTTCATCGGCTCGCCCGGCATGAACATCCTGCCGGCGCAGGTGAGGGGACGCGAGGCGCGTATCGGCGGCCACGTCATCGCGCTCAACCGCGCCTACGACAATCTGCCTGCGGGCGCCAAAATCGAGATCGGGGTCCGTCCCGAATTCGTCGAGGCCGTCGCGCCGGCGCCGGGCCTGCTCACGGCGAAGATCGAGCGCATCGACGATCTCGGCCGCATCCGTTTCGCTCGGACGCGTCTGGGCGACGCCAAACTGGCGGCGCGGGCCCCTAGCGGCTTCACCAGCGCGGACGGCACGGCCGGGCTGAAACTCGATCCGTCGCACGTTCACGTCTATGCCGACAGCCTTCTGGTGGAGGGAGCCGCCTGATGGACAAGACCGTCAACCAAAAGGCCTGGTTCCTGGTGCTGCCGGTGTTCCTGGTCGTCGCCTTCTCGGCGGTGCTGCCGCTGATGACGGTGGTGAACTATTCGATGCAAGACACCTTCGGGAACAACCAGTTCTTCTGGAACGGCGTCGGCTGGTTCAAGGAGCTGCTCGATCCCTCGACCGATCTCGGCGGCCGCTTCCTGGCTTCGCTCGGGCGCAACCTGTTCTTCTCGCTTGTGATCCTCGCAATCGAGGTGCCGCTCGGCATCGTCGTCGCGCTGTCGATGCCGCGCGAGGGCTGGACCGTCGCGGCCTGCCTCGTGATCCTGGCGCTGCCGCTGCTGATTCCGTGGAACGTGGTCGGCACGATCTGGCAGATCTTCGGCCGGCCGGACATCGGCCTGCTGGGCTATGCCCTCAACGCCATTGGTCTCGACTACAATTACGTCTCCAACGACGTCGACGCCTGGGTCACCGTCATCGTGATGGACGTCTGGCACTGGACCAGCCTCGTTGCGCTGCTGTGTTACGCCGGCCTGAAGTCGATTCCCGAAGCCTATTACCAGGCCGCCCAGATCGATGGCGCTTCGCGCTGGGCCGTGTTCAAGGCGATCCAGCTGCCGAAAATGAACCGCGTGCTCCTGATCGCGGTGCTGCTGCGCTTCATGGACAGCTTCATGATCTACACCGAGCCGTTCGTCGTCACCGGCGGCGGGCCGGGCAACTCCACCACCTTCGTGTCGATCGAGCTGGTCAAGATCGCGCTCGGCCAGTTCGACCTCGGCAAGGCCGCGGCGCTGTCGCTGGTCTACAACCTCATCATCCTGATCGTCTGCTGGATCTTCTACACCGTGATGACCAATGCCGGCGCCGAGCGCGCCGTGAAGGAAGGAGCCGCGTGATGCATTCGATCCCCGGCCGCCGCCTCATCATGGGGCTATTCCTGGTTTTCCTGCTGCTGCCGATCTACTGGCTCGTCAACATGAGCTTCAAGACCAACAGCGAGATCGTCTCGACGATGACGCTGTGGCCGCACACCCCGACGCTCCAGCACTACAAGCGCATCTTCACGGACGAGAGCTGGTATTCCGGCTACATCAACTCGCTGACATATGTGGTCCTCAACACCATCATCTCGATCTCGGTGGCGTTGCCGGCGGCTTACGCCTTCTCGCGCTATCGCTTCCTCGGCGACAAGCACCTGTTCTTCTGGCTCCTGTCGAACCGCATGGCGCCGGCGGCGGTCTACGCATTGCCGTTCTTCAACCTCTATTCGGCGATCGGCCTGTTCGATACGCCCTGGGCCGTCGCGCTCGCGCACTGCATCTTCAACGTCCCGCTGGCGGTGTGGATCCTGGAAGGCTTCGTCTCCGGCGTGCCGCGCGAAATCGACGAGACCGCCTTCCTCGACGGCTATTCCTTTCCGCGCTTCTTCATCAAGATCCTGGTGCCGCTGATCGCGAGCGGGATCGGCGTCGCCGCCTTCTTCTGCTTCATGTTCTCCTGGGTCGAGCTCTTGCTCGCGCGCACGCTGACCTCGGTGCATGCAAAGCCGATCGCAGCGATCATGACGCGCACCGTGTCGGCGGCCGGCATGGACTGGGGCCTGCTCGCGGCCGCCGGCGTGCTCACCATCATCCCGGGTGCGCTGGTGATCTGGTTCGTCCGCAACTACATCGCGCGCGGCTTCGCGCTCGGTCGCGTCTGAGGGGGCATCAATGGAATCCATCGCATGGATGGCCTGGACGCTGCCGACCGCGATCTTCTTCGCCGCGCTCGCCTGCACGCTCGCCGTGATGACCTGGCTCGCAGCGGTCTATCCCGAGGCCGAGCGGGTCGGCGTGCTGCGCATCCCGACCACGCGCGGCGATCGCCTGTTCATCTCGCTGATCGCGGCCGCCGTCATCCACCTGGTGTGGATCGGCCTCGTCGGCACCGACCCCATCGCCACGCTCCCGATCGGCGAGGAGGGCTTGGAAATCTCGAGCCTGTGGCTCGCAAGTGGAATTTCGCTGCTGACGGCCGTGCTCATTTTCCGCACGGTCTGAAGCTCGCGAAGGGACGGCCAGATCCGGGCGCAATCCGGGTCTGTATAAAAGTTTGTCGCTGCAACGGAGGAACAACATGCGACAGTTTAGGAGAAGGAAAGGTCCATTGACCAAGAGCAGTTTTCTGACCATGTCGAGCGCTGCCGCGATTGTTGCGGTTTCGTTCGCCCTCTCGGCTCCGGTGCGCGCCGCCGACGAGGCCACGATCCAGAAGTGGATCGCGGAATTCCAGCCCTCGACTCTGTCGAAGGAAGACCAGAAGAAGGAGCTGGAGTGGTTCGCCAAGGCCGCCGAGCCCTTCAAGGGGATGGAGATCAACGTCGTCTCGGAGACCATCACCACCCACGAATACGAGGCGCAGACCCTCGCCAAGGCGTTCTCGGAGCTGACCGGCATCAAGCTCAAGCATGACCTCATCCAGGAAGGTGACGTCGTCGAGAAGCTGCAGACGCAGATGCAGTCGGGCAAGAACGTCTATGACGGTTGGATCAACGATTCCGACCTGATCGGCACCCACTTCCGCTACGGCCAGACCATCGCGCTGTCGGATTACATGACCGGCGAGGGCAAGGACGTCACCAATCCGATGCTCGACGTCAACGACTTCATCGGCAAGTCGTTCGGCACGGGTCCGGACGGCAAGCTCTATCAGCTGCCGGACCAGCAGTTCGCCAACCTATACTGGTTCCGCTACGACTGGTTCACCAACCCAGACTACAAGGCCAAGTTCAAGGCCAAGTATGGCTACGAGCTCGGCGTGCCCGTGAACTGGTCCGCCTATGAAGATATCGCCGAGTTCTTCACCAACGACATCAAGGAGATCAACGGCGTCAAGGTCTACGGCCATATGGACTATGGCAAGAAGGACCCCTCGCTGGGCTGGCGTTTCACCGACGCATGGCTGTCGATGGCCGGCAACGGCGACAAGGGTATCCCGAACGGCCTGCCGGTCGACGAATGGGGCATCCGCATGGAAGGCTGTCGTCCGGTCGGCTCCTCCGTCGAGCGCGGCGGCGACACCAACGGGCCGGCGGCGGTCTACTCGATCACCAAATACCTCGATTGGATGAAAAAGTACGCGCCTCCGCAGGCCCAGGGCATGACCTTCTCCGAGTCCGGTCCGGTGCCGGCGCAGGGCAACATCGCCCAGCAGATGTTCTGGTACACCGCCTTCACCGCCGACATGGTGAAGCCGGGCATCGCCGTGATGAACGCCGACGGTACGCCGAAATGGCGTATGGCTCCCTCGCCGCACGGCGCTTACTGGAAGGAAGGCATGAAACTCGGCTACCAGGACGCGGGCTCGCTCACGCTCCTGAAGTCCACTCCGCCGGATCGCCGCAAGGCGGCATGGCTGTATCTCCAGTTCATCGTCTCCAAGTCGGTGTCGCTGAAGAAGAGCCATGTCGGTCTCACCTTCGTCCGTGAATCCGACATCTGGGACAAGTCGTTCACCGAACGTGCGCCGAAGCTCGGCGGCCTGGTCGAGTTCTACCGCTCGCCTGCCCGCGTGCAGTGGACCCCGACCGGCAACAACGTGCCGGACTATCCAAAGCTCGCCCAGCTCTGGTGGCAGAACATCGGCGATGCGTCGTCCGGTGCGAAGACGCCGCAGCAGGCGATGGATGCGCTGGCCGCTGCCCAGGACTCCGTGATGGAGCGTCTGGAGAAGTCCGGCGTGCAGGGCGCCTGCGGTCCGAAGCTGCACAAGAAGGAGAAGCCCGAGTACTGGTTCGCGAAGGCCGAGAAGGACGGCACCATCGCGCCCCAGCGCAAGCTCGCCAACGAGAAGCCGAAGGGCGAGACGGTCGATTACGACACGCTGATCAAGTCGTGGCCGGCGCAGCCTCCGAAGCGCGCCGAAGCGAAGTGATGTCGTAGATGTCGTGGCCGGAGCTGACCCGGCCATCCATCCAAACACGAAAGGCCGGGAGCGATCCCGGCCTTTTGGTTTTGTCTTTGCCTCTCCCATCAACCGGAGAGAGGGATAAGACATCACTCCGCCGGTTCGGCCGCCAGCGTCGGATAGTCGGTATAACCCTTGGCGCCGCCGCCGTAGAACGTGGTCTTGTCCCATTCGTTCAGAGGCGCGCCCTGCTTCAGCCGCTCGACGAGATCGGGGTTGGAGATGAACGGCTTGCCGAAGGCGATGAGGTCGGCCGCGTTAGCGTCCAGGATCTTGGTGGCGAGATCGAAATCATAGCCGTTGTTGGCGACGTAGGCGCCCGAGAAGCGCTTGCGCAAGGATGCATAATCGAACGGCGCGAAGTCGCGCGGGCCGCCGGTGGCGCCTTCGACGACGTGGAGATAGACCAGCTTCAGCGCGCTGAGGCCGTCGACAATGTGCTCGAACAGCGGCTGCGGGTTGCTGTCGGAAATGTCGTTGGCCGGCGTCACGGGCGAGATGCGGATGCCGGTGCGGTCGGCGCCGGCCTCGGCGGCGACGGCCTTGGACACTTCGAGCATCAGACGCGCGCGGTTCTCGATCGAGCCGCCATAGGCATCCGTGCGCTTGTTGGCGCCGTCCTTGGCGAACTGGTCGAGCAGATAGCCGTTGGCGCCGTGGATCTCGACGCCGTCGAAGCCGGCCTCCAGCGCGTTCTTCGTGGCGCGCTTGAAGTCGTCGATGATCCCTGGAATCTCGGAAAGCTCGAGCGCGCGTGGTTCGGAGACATCGGCAAAGCCGCCGTTCACAAACGTCTTGCCCTTGGCGCGGATTGCGCTCGGTGCAACCGGGGCTGCTCCATTGGCTTGGAGATCGACATGCGAGATGCGGCCGACATGCCAGAGCTGGATGAAGATCTTGCCGCCGCGTCCATGCACCTTGTCGGTGACCTTGCGCCAGCCGGCGACCTGGTCCTTGCTGTAGATGCCGGGCGTGTCCTGGTAGCCCTGGCCCTGCTGCGAGACCTGGCTTGCTTCTGTGATCAGGAGACCCGCGGAGGCGCGCTGGCCATAATAATCGGCCGCGAGCGGGCCGGGCACGAAGGTGCCTGGTACGGCGCGGTTGCGCGTCAGCGGCGCCATCACCAGGCGATTGGCCAGCGTGATCGGGCCGAGCTTGTAGGTTTCGAACAATTTGGTCGGGCGGCTCATGGGAGATGCTTCCGGGCAATGAGAGGTCACGAACACTTGTGCATCGTGACTGCGGGCGCAAGGGCGGAGCCATACGCAGCGCGCAGGCATGCTACGCGGCAGGGCCGCGTAGCATGATTCATGCGCAATTCCGGCCGCTGCAGCAGAGTTTCGCTACGCGGCCGTGCGTTTCGGCAAATCAGTTCGCGCCCATGAAATCGCGCTTGCCGATCTCGACGCCGTTATGGCGCAAAATGCCGTGGGCAGTCGCGGCGTGGAAATAGAAGTTCGGCAGCGAGAACGAACTCAGGAATTGCTGGCCCTTCATGGTGGTGGTCTTGTTGGGGCCGGACGGGAAGGTGACGTCTCTGGCTTCAGCCCCTTCGAACTGCTCGGGCTTGAACGACTTCACATAGTCGATGGTCTTGGCCAGGCGTTGCTTCAGCTCCGCGAAGGTCGTCTCGGTATCGAGGGTCGAGGGCACCTCGCTGTGCGTGAGCCGGGCGCAGCCCTTGGCGGCGAAATCGCTGACGAGCTGGACCTGTCTCGACAGCGGCAGCATGTCCGGGAAGAGGCGTGCACCGAGCAAGACGCCGGGGTCGATCTTCTTGGCCGCGCAATGCGCCTCGGCTTTGGTGAGCAGCCCGGTCACGCTGTTCAGCATTTGCAAGTACGCGGGGACGACGGCGTCGTAGAAGGACATGTGATGCTCGCTTCAATGGTGGGAAATCTCAGGAGAAAACCTGAGCCCCTCACATGGGAACCTCATGGAAAAATGCAATCGCGGAAAGAGGCCTTCTGCGATACGAAGATTCCACTCTGTCACCCTTCGCGATCCAGTACTCCGAGACGGTCGTGATTGGAGCCGACAGGCTGCGGCGTACTGGATGGCTCCCAATGCGCAATTGCGCACAGCGACGGGAAATGACCACGGATGGATTGTTCAGCGGATAGTCGCCGCCGGCTGCGCCTGCGCCGTGCTGCCGCGCATGCGGGCGAGCAACTCGGCGGTCGGCCAGGAATCGGCGGGCAGGCCGAACTTGATCTGCATCGCCTTCACCGCCGTGCGGCTCTGCTGACCTAGAATGCCGTCGACCTTGCCGACATTGTGTCCGGCGCGCACCAGGAGCTGCTGCAATTCCTTGATCTCGCTGAACGGCAGCTGCGCCACCGGCTGCGCCGGCTTGCGCATCGGCGCGGCACCGGCAATGCGCGAGGCGAGATAGCCCGCCGTGGTCGAGTAGATCAGCGAGTTGTTCCACTCGGTATAGGCCGCGAAATTCGCATAGGCCAGGAAGGCGGGACCATTTCGTCCCATCGGCAGCAGCACGGAGGCCGCGAGATTGTCGTTCGGCAGGGGCCGCCCGTCGGGATAGGTGACGCCCAGCTGCGCCCATGTCGAGCGCGGCTCGCGCACTGTCAGATCGGTCTTCTCCCACGGCAGGTTCGGCGGCACCTTGATCTCTTCCAGCCAGGGTTCGCCGCGGCGCCACTTCAAGCCATTGGCAATGTAGTTCGCGGTGGATCCGATCACATCGGCTGGCGACCGCAACAGGTCGCGCCGCCCGTCGCCGTCATAGTCGACAGCGTAGTTCACGTAGTGCACGGGCAGGAACTGCGTCTGCCCGAGCTCGCCGGCCCAGGAGCCGATCATCTCGTCGGGATGCAGATCGCCGCGGTCGATGATCTTCAGCGCGGCGATGGTCTCGCCCACGAACATCTCCGAACGGCGGCAATCATAGGCGAGCGATACCAGCGATTTCAGCGTCGGCAGATTGCCCATGTTGGCGCCGAAATCGCTCTCCAGGCCCCAGAAGGCTGCGATCACCGCCGGCGGCACGCCATATTCCTTCTCGGCGCGCGCGAACGCGGCGGCGTATTGCTTGATGTGCTGCTGCCCGTTCTGCATGCGGTAGGGCGCGGCCATGCGGCCGGCAAATTCGGTGAAGAGCTGGCCGAACACGCGTTGGCCGCGGTCGCGATTGACGATGCCCTGGTCGTAGACGAGATACGGCGAAGCCTCCGCGATTGTCCGCTGCGACACGCCGGCGGCCACGGCCTGTTGCTTCACGTCGGCCAGGAAGCGGTCGAAGCTCGCCCCGTTGTGGCATGAGGCGGCACGGGGCAGGGCCGCGGTGGGTCTGGGCGCGGCAGTCTTGGCAGGCGGAGCGAGCTGGGCGGAGGCGGGAGCGGAGAGGGCGAAAAGAGCGGTGGCCGCGATCGCAAATCGGGTCAGGAGCATGAGGTTTCCGCTGAGGGAGGGAGACGCTGGGAGTCTTGCTGAAGCTTAATGGAGCGGTGGCGCTCAGACCAGTGCCGCGGCTCCGCGACGCACCCGGAAACCTTGAATCCCGGCCGGGGTCATCCCTACCTGATGTTTGCCGGCCTGCAGGCGCTTCCAGCGGCCGCGGCCGGCTCCAGGAGACGGCCATGAACTATTTTCGTACCGCAATGCTGCTCGCAGGCCTTACCGCCCTGTTCATGGGCGTCGGCTACCTGATCGGCGGCGCCTCCGGCGCCATGATCGCGCTCGTCGTTGCCGCCGCGACCAATCTCTTCACCTACTGGAACTCCGACCGCATGGTGCTGTCGATGTACGGCGCCCATGAGGTCGACCGTTCGACCGCACCGGAGCTGGTCGGGCTCGTCGCGGAGCTTGCGGGCCGCGCCGGCTTGCCGATGCCGCGCGTGTTCGTGATGGACGAGGTCCAGCCCAACGCGTTCGCGACCGGCCGTAACCCCGAGAACGCCGCAGTCGCCGTCACCACCGGCCTGATGAACCAGCTGAGCCGCGAGGAGCTTGCCGGGGTGATCGCGCACGAGCTCGCCCACATCAAGAACCACGACACGCTGCTGATGACGATCACCGCGACCATCGCGGGCGCGATCTCCATGCTCGCGCAGTTCGGGATGTTCTTCGGCGGCAACCGCGAGAACAACAATGGTCTCGGCATCGTCGGCTCGATCCTGATGATGATCCTCGCTCCGCTCGGCGCCATGCTGGTGCAGATGGCGATCAGCCGCACCCGCGAATATGCCGCGGATAATCTCGGTGCGCGCATCGTGGGACAGCCGATGTGGCTGGCTTCCGCGCTGGTGAGGATCGAGGGCGCGGCACATCAGGTGCCGAACTACGAGGCGGAGCGAAATCCAGCGACCGCGCACATGTTCATCATCAATCCGCTGTCGGGCCATGGTGTGGACAACCTTTTCGCCACCCATCCTTCGACGCAGAACCGTGTTGCCGCCCTCCAGCAACTCGCGGCCGAGCTCGGCGCGCGGGCGATGCCATCGGTCGGCGCCAACGAGAACTATCCGCCGCGCAGCCCTTGGGGCCGCTCCTCCTCGCGCGGTCCTTCGCGAGGTCCTTGGGGCTGACGGAACCGGCAAGCATTTGTGCCCGGCTTTGTGACCTGGCGCACACAGGGTGGTCACGGCAGGTGTTAACACCCTGCCGTGACCAATTCTTCGAAAGGGGATGCGCGGCCGGACCTCTGCCGGTCGCCGTCGAAGATGACCCGAGCTGCCGTACTATTTCTGATCGTTCTTTGCGTGCTCGCCGGCCTGTCCACGCACATGGTCGTCAATTGCGGCGACGAGGACGATCCCGACATCTGCTCGGCCGTGATCGGTTTCTCGCCGCTCCGCGGCTCGCTGATTGCCTTCGCCTATGAGGGGCGTGGACGGATCGCGCTGCGCCACGGCGACTTCAAGCGTGCGATTGCCGATTTCGACGAAGCGATCCATCTCAATCCGAACCGCGGCTCGCTCTATCGCGACCGGGCGCTGGCGCGCCGTCTGAACGGCGATCTGGAGCTTGCGATTGCAGACTACGACGAGGCGATCGCGCACGATCCCAAGCGCGCCGCACCCTATCACCAGCGCGGTCTCGCGCTCGCCGCCATGGGCGACCTCGACCGCGCCATCCTGAGCTACAGCACCGCTGTCCGCCTCGATCCTTCCGATGCGCAGGCCCGTCTCGACCGGGGCCTTGCGTTCCTCGCCCGCGGCCAGGCCGATGATGCCCGCGCCGACTTCGAAGCCGCGCTGGCGCTGCCCGCGGGCAAAGAGAGCGGCATGCGCGATCTTGCGCGCGCCAAGCTCGCCGAGCTGGCCAGCGCCGAGCCGACGCAGGTTGCCACGCCACGACGGTGAGGGAGTTGTCGCTGGAGGCTTTCCCCTTCGCCGGCCGGAGAGGACGGCCTCTTGATTCGCCTACTTCGCCTTCTTGGCTTTCGCCTTCGCCTTGGCAGCCTTCTTCGCCGGCTTGTCTTCCTTGGCCTTCTTCTCTGCCTTTACCGCAACCGGCGCGCTGGCAGCCAGGCGCATCGACCGCGCGTAGCTGTCGGCGACGTTGTCGGCGGACATCTGGAGGCGCTTGGCGGCGGTGGTGGCCTGCTCCATCGTGGCCTTGGCCATCATCTTGAAGCGTTCGCCGGTCTCCTTGCCCTTGGCCTTGGCCGCAAGGCCGTTCAAGCGATCCCGCCGCTCCTTGGCGCGGGTCATCAGGCCCGTATGCAGCTGTCTGGCCAGTTGCCGGATCACGACATCCAGGTCGGCGTCCGCCATGTTCTCTCATCCCCTTCGAAAAACGCTGTTGATGCGGCGCGACTATGCAGATCGGGGTCCGCCTTGGCAATTGCTGCCATCCCGTCATCCGCAGCTTCCAGCTTGCGAAACAAAAAAGCCGCGCTGCTTGCGCGGCTCTGATGCGGTCTGGCGCAGGGAGGGCGCCTTCGGCCTCATTTCAGCGAGGCCACCGGTCCGTTCGACGCTGCCGGGGCCGGGTCGAAGCCGAATACGCCGACCAGGTATTTGTAGTAGTCCGGCATCTTCTCCTTGAGCGCCTCGCGCGATTTCGGATCGTGGAATTCGCTCTTTCCGGCCAGGAAGATGCTCGCGGTCACGGCGAAGAACTCCATGGGATTCTTCAGCGCATAGGATTCCTTGGGCAGCATGTCCTTGGACTTGGCCAGCGCGTAATAGGCTATCACGCCCTTGTTGGCGTAGCCGTCCGGCAGGAGGCGTGCGTGATAGGCGTGGAGGAGCTCGTGCAGCAGCACGGCCTCCTTCTCGTAACGCATCATGTCCGGCCGCAGCATGATCACGCCAAGGCCCGAATCCACAGCGAGGTCGACGGCGTTCGGATTGGTCCAGCGCTGCTTGTCGTGGTCCCACACCGTTAGCGTCCGCGGCACGCGGCGCTCGACGTTGGGAGCGACGCGGCCGTAGCAGGCCGTCGCGGCACCTTCGTCGAGGCAGGCGAGCTCGCTCGCGATGATGGGCACGGTGCGGAAGAAGCGCAGGACGCGCGGCGACAGGCCGGCGGATTCCACGACGTCGATCTGCTGCTTCAGATTGTCGGTGAGCTTGTCGACATCCTTGCGGTCGGAGTTCTCCGACAGGTCGAACATGTAGCCGCGGTAGCTCTGGAAGCCGGGCGGCAACGTCTGCACTGCGTCAGCATCCAGCGACCCGGCATGAGACGGACCGGCGAAGAACGCGCCGACGATGGTTGCGGTCAGCAGCAACGCAATGCGCATGAGTGAGCCCCCTGATGTCACTTTCACCGGCAGAATAGGCCGCCGTCGTTTGCGAAACGTGAGTGGGGCGAGACTAAGGCATCGATGTTGAAGCGTGATTAATCCCACGTGGCAGATCGTGCGCGAGGATTAGTGCCGAGTTAACCACGACGACTGCCTTCGCCGGAGAGGCGCACTTGCGCAGCGGCCGCGGATCCCCGCGGCCGTTCTGCCCCCAGCCGGCTCAATAGTCGTAGCCTGGACGACCGGGATAATGCGCGCGATTGCAGGCCCGTCGTCCCCGGTCAAGGCCGGCTGCGCTTTTGGCGAGCGCGCTGACATATTTCAGGCAACGCACGTAGTTTTCATTGCCGAGCCAGTCGAAACTGCCGGCGGTCGCCGGTTTGAGCTGCGCGGAGCCGGCAAGCGCCACGACGGCGATCAAGGCGGAGCAGGCAAAGGTTGTGATGATCTTCATGGTCCGTATTCCCCTCCGGCCGCCCGATGCAGCCGGTGTGGCCGCAACCATGCCCAAACCCGACTGACAGAACTGTGCTGGCCGTCACGCATGGCATGGCCTGCCACTGCTGCGGCGGACGCGGCGCGCGTGTTCGTCCAGTTCCGGGCGCGCCGCGATCCTCACAGCTCTCGTGCGTTCGAAAAGGCGAAGCTCGAGACCCGCCGCGTCGTCTCGTCCAGGATCAGCGTGCGCGTGATCGGCGGTTCGGCGCGCTGGGCGCAGTTTTCGCGCTCGCAGAGGCGGCAGTTGACGCCGATCGGCGTGCCCTCGGCCTTCTCCAGGTCCATGCCGGTGGCATAGGTCAGGCGTGCGGCGTGGCGGATCTCGCAGCCGAGGCCGATGGCGAACCGGGGCTGCGGCAGCGGGTGCGGCGCAACGGGACGGCGCACCATCTGCGCGATCGAGAAGTAGCGCGTGCCGTCGGGGAGCTCGATCACCTGCTTGAGCAGGCGGTCCGGGGTGTCGAAGGTCGAGTGCACGTTCCAGAGCGGACAGGTGCCGCCGAATTTCGAGAACGGGAAGGTGCCGGAGGAGAAGCGCTTGGAGACGTTGCCCGCATTGTCGACGCGCAACAGGAAGAACGGAATGCCGCGCGCGTTCGGCCGCTGCAGCGTGGTGAGGCGGTGGCAGACCTGCTCGAAGCCGGAATTGAAGCGCTGCGCCAGCACGTGGATGTCGTAATTGAGCGCTTCGGCAGCGGCGAGAAAGGCGGGATAGGGCATCATCACCGCCGCCGCAAAGTAGTTGCCGAGCGTGATGCGGAACAGGCGACGCGGCGCATCGTCGAGTGGACCCGCGCGGCCGATGATGGTCTCCAGGGCTTGCGCGCATTCGCCTAACCCCAGCTGGAAGGCGAGCTGGAACGCGCGGCCGGGCGGGTCGACCAGCTCCGAGATCAGAAGCTGGCGGCGGTGGCGGTCGAAACGCCGCAGCGTTTCGCGCATCACGTCCACGGGCATGATGCGGGTCTGGATCGAATGTTTCTCGCGCAGGCGCGCGGCCAGCGCCGCGTAGAGCCCCTCCGCCGGCACGTTCAGTTCATCGCGTAGGTTCTCCGCGGCCTGCTCCAGCTCCGGAAAGTAGTTGCGGTTGGCCTCGATCAGCTCGCGCACACGCTCGACCGGATTGGCCTCGTAGCGCGTGCCGACGTCGCGGTCGGCCATCTGCGCCGCCGCCAGCGTCTCGCCCTGGCGCGCCTCGGTATAGGCCGCATAGAGCCGTTGCAGCGCATGGGTGACCCCGGGGCAGAGCTCGGCGAGGTCGCGCAGCTCCTGCTTGGGAACGTCGATCTGGCGGAACAGGGGATCCGAGAAGATCTCGTTGAGCTCGGCGAAGAACCGATCCTCGTCGGCGGTGGCGAGGTCGCGCAGATCGAGGTCGTAGCTCTCGGCCAGCCGCAGCAGAATTTGCGCGGTCACGGGGCGCTGGTTGCGCTCGATCAGGTTGACATAGCTGGGCGAGATCCCGAGTCCCTCGGCGATCTGGGTCTGGGACAGCCCCAATTGCTGCCGGATGCGTCGGAAGCGCGGGCCGACGAAGAGCTTCTTGCCGGAAGCGGCGGGCATTCCACGGATCTCCTGAATTCCACATTAGGTCAGTTCAGCTGACCTAATCGTTACAAGGTTTACAAAATAACATCTATTACAGGTTCAGATGTTACATGACATCACCAATAAGAAACAAGCCATCTATACGAAGTTTCCGTTTTCGCGTTTAGCTTCTGACACGCATATCGCAATGCACTGTCAAGAATGTCGATGGCCATGCCATCGTCAGCGAAAGGATCAGGCACATGAACTACCAGCCCCGCGGCATCAGCACCCTCCAGGGCCCGTCTTCGTACCTGGACGAGGTCAAGGCGGCTCAGGCGCTCATCGAGACCCAGCCGACCTGGAACGGGGTGACGGCCGAGGCCGTCGCCCGCATGCGCCTGCAGAACCGATTCAAGACCGGCCTCGACGTCGCCCGCTACACCGCGGCGGTGATGCGCGCCGACATGGCCGCCTATGACAACGACCCCACCAAGTACACGCAGTCGCTTGGCTGCTGGCACGGCTTCATCGCCCAGCAGAAGCTGATCTCGGTCAAGAAGCACTTCGGCAAGACCGACCGCACCTACCTCTATCTCTCCGGCTGGATGATCGCGGCGCTGCGCTCCGAGTTCGGTCCGCTGCCCGACCAGTCGATGCACGAGAAGACCTCGGTGCCGGCGCTGATCCAGGAGCTCTACACCTTCCTGCGGCAGGCCGATGCGCGCGAGCTGAACGACATCTTCCGCCTGCTCGACAAGGCGCGCAAGGAAGGCGACAAGACGCGTGAGAAGGAGCTGATCGAGAAGATCGACAACTTCCAGACCCATGTCGTGCCCGTCATCGCCGACATCGACGCGGGCTTCGGCAATGCCGAGGCGACCTATCTGCTTGCCAAGAAGATGATCGAAGCAGGCGCCTGCGCGCTGCAGATCGAGAACCAGGTCTCGGACGAGAAGCAGTGCGGTCACCAGGACGGCAAGGTCACCGTGCCGCATGACGTCTTCCTCGCGAAGATCCGCGCCTGCCGCCACGCCTTCCTCGAGCTCGGCGTCGAAGACGGCGTCGTCGTGACCCGCACCGACTCGCTCGGCGCCGGCCTGACGCAGCAGATCGCCGTCAGCCACAAGCCCGGCGACATCGGCGACCAGTACAACAGCTTCCTGGATTGCGAGGAAGTCACGCCGGAGAACGCCCGCAACGGCGACGTCATCATCAACCGCAACGGCAAGATGATGCGTCCGAAGCGGCTGCCCTCCAACCTCTACCAGTTCCGTCCCGGCACCGGTGCGGACCGCTGCGTGCTCGATTGCATCACCTCGCTCCAGAACGGCGCCGACCTGCTCTGGATCGAGACCGAGAAGCCGCATATCGAGCAGATCGCCAGCATGGTCGACCGCATCCGCAAGGTGGTTCCGAACGCCAAGCTCGCCTACAACAACTCGCCGTCGTTCAACTGGACGCTCAACTTCCGTTGGCAGGTCTACGACGCCTGGAAGGAGGCGGGCAAGGATGTCAGCAAGTACAACCGTGCCGATCTGATGAAGGCGGAATATGACGAGACGCCGCTGGCGCAGGAGGCCGACGAGCGCATCCGCACTTTCCAGGCGGATTCGGCCAAGCGTGCCGGCATCTTCCACCACCTGATCACGTTGCCGACCTACCACACGGCGGCGCTGTCGACGGACAACCTGGCACGCGAGTATTTCGGCGAGCAGGGCATGCTCGGCTATGTCAAGAACGTCCAGCGCGCCGAGATCCGTCAGGGCATCGCCTGCGTGAAGCATCAGAACATGGCCGGCTCCGACATCGGCGACGACCACAAGGAGTACTTCGCGGGCGAAGCGGCCCTCAAGGCGGGCGGCGTCCACAACACGATGAACCAGTTCGGCTAACGAACCACGCTACTCTCGACAGGAGACTGACAATGACCAAAGGCAGCAATTTCTGGGTGATCGGCGGCGAGTTCGGTTCGATGAACTTCCACAAGCTCGTGGAAGGCTCGGCCCAGGTCAAAGGTCCGTTCAAGACCCGCAAGGAAGCCGAGGACTGCTGGCGCGAGGTGTCGGAAGAGAGCCGCCACAAGGCCGGCGTCCGCTTCTCGATCGTGGAAGAGCCGCAGCGCGCCCCGGCAGCCTGATCGGGCGGCTGCCGAGTTCATCTGAGAAGACGTCCAAGGACCGATGGTCCCATCCAGGCCCTGCCTGGGTGGGATCGTCTGTTTTTGGCACAGGTGAAAGCTCTGTGGGCGCCGTAAGCCTCTGGAATTGTGGGCCTTTGCGGAGGGTGTGGTTGCTGATAGGTTA
Organism: Bradyrhizobium sp. Leaf396; assembly: GCF_001424605.1. Taxonomy (NCBI): domain Bacteria; kingdom Pseudomonadati; phylum Pseudomonadota; class Alphaproteobacteria; order Hyphomicrobiales; family Nitrobacteraceae; genus Bradyrhizobium; species Bradyrhizobium sp. Leaf396. The sequence continues at coordinate 285,004 of NZ_LMQJ01000004.1, read as the reverse complement.
ATGACGGAAAGTCGAGGACGAGGCCGACAATGTCAGAGCCCGAGACCAGCGGGATTCCCGGCCAGCCGCGCCCGGTGCGGCTGCGTGATGCGCTGCTGCGCGCGCGGATCGAGGCTGCTGACCGGACCGGCGTCGTTGTCGATCTCAGGGATGCCGAGGTGGCGCGGCTCGAGATCCTCAACGATGCGCTCGATCCCCTGTTCGCGCAGGTGCCTGATCAGATCGACCTGTTCGACCGCGGGATCAGCCAGGGCGATACGCCGAGACTCTGGATCGACGTCGTCGCCCACATCGTGATGGGGCGCGACAAGCGGATGTACCGCTTCGTCCAGGACACTCGCTTCGGCCGCATCGTGCTCGCCGAATCGCACGACACCGCCGTGATCGTCGAGGCCGTCACGGACTACGTCGCGCGCCGCATGGTCGAGCGCGAACGTGCGATGGTGGTCACGCCCGCACCGCAAGCACCGGTCGCCGAGCCGCCGCGCCGCTCGCGCTTCTGGCCGTTCGTGTTCGGGTTTGTGCTCGGTGCGGCCGCGCTGTTCGGCGTCGCTCTGCTTGCGGTCTTGCGGAACTGGTGAGGCGTCCTCCGCCGTCCTTCCGCGGCGCGCGAGGCGCGAGCCCGCAATCCATCCATCAGCACGTATTGCCGCCCGATGGATTCCGGGCTCATGCTCCGCATACCGCGGAATGACGGTGAACTAGATCAACCTTACATGCTTGATCTGCCCGACCTGAAACCCCGCCCCGAGGCTCCGCACCGTCTGCTCGCAGCGCCAGCCGGCATTGTCCTTCTCGATGGTTAACAGATTGTACGCCGCCGCCGGATAGCGTCCGTGTGCGAGCGCGGAAGCCGAGGGCACGCCGAGCACGGGAATATTGCCGTTGGGGCCTTCGACCCATATCGTCGAATGAACGTGGTCATGCCCGTGCAGGACCAGCTCGACGCCGTGGCGCTTCAACAGCGCCAGCAATTCCGGCGCGTCCGTCATCCGCTTCTGGCGTGCGTCGGATTTCAGCGGATGATGCACCAGCAGCACGCGGAAGACGTCCTCTTTCGCGAGCCGTTCGAGCACCTCTGCGAGAGCGGCGAGCTGATCGCGCCCCAGCGTACCCGTCGCCATCAGCGGCAGGGTCGGCACCGCCGTGGACAGGCTGATCAGCGCCAGCGGACCGCGCCGGCGTACGGCCGGAAAAGCCGCAGCGCCAGGCGCATCTGCGGCGATGTAGGCCAGGAACGTCTCGCCGAAGCGATGACGCGTCGCGCTGACATAGGCGTCGTGATTGCCGGGAATCGCGGTCACGCGGTCCGGCGGGCCGACGCTTTCGAGCCAGGCCAGGGCCGGCGCGAATTCCGCCTCCAGCGCCAGATTGACGAGGTCGCCCGTCACTGCAATGTGGTCGGGCGCCTGCGCCTTCATGTCGGCGACGAGCGCGTCGAGAACCTCGCGGCGCTGGTATTTGTGGCGGTTGCGCGTCCAGTTGACGTAGCCGAGCGCGCGCTTGCCCGCGAGCTCGATCAGCCGCGGCTTCGGCAAGGGCGCTAGATGCGGGTCGGAGAGATGGGCGAGCGTGAAGGGAGCCATGGCGCGCGATTGCCTCGCTATTGCTCCGCTGTAATGGCAAGCTCGCAAGGAGCACGCAAGCAAAGCCTGCAAGGGTCCGTCGAGGAAGGCTGATGGGTGAACGTCTGAACCGGGTCCGACGGAAAGCCGAGCCGCTGCTGCGGCGAGTCTTCCACGCGTATTTCCTGGTGGTCCGCGGCATGACGCTCGGCGTCCGTGCCGTGGTGCTGGATGCCGACAACCGGGTCTTCCTGGTCAGGCACAGCTACGTCAGCGGCTGGTACCTGCCGGGCGGCGGCGTCGATTTCGGCGAGACCATGGAAGAGGCATTGCGACGCGAACTCAAGGAGGAGGGCGATATCGATCTTACCGGCGAGGCGGTCCTGCATGGCATCTTCCTCAACAGCCACGTCTCCCGCCGCGACCACGTCGCGGTCTACGTGGTCAGGCAGTTCAGGCAGGATCGCCTGCCCGGGCCCAACCGCGAGATCGTCGAGTGCGGGTTCTTCGACAACACCGCATTGCCCGAGGGGACCACGCCCGGCACGCGCCTGCGGCTTGCCGAAGTGCTCGATGGCCGGCCCCCGATTGCGACGTGGCGCTGAGGGTAGCCTGTGCTAGTAACCGGCTCGACGGGTGCCACGGGAAACCGGATGAAGACTGCCAAACTCGCCTTCGGCCTGATCTGTCTTGCGATCCTCGCCAGCAACATCGCCACGATGTCTCGCTGGAGTGAGGCGCGCGGGGTCTATGACGACATCTGCTATCTCCGGCAGGCGCACCTATTCCAGCGCGTAGGTCTCGGTGGGCTCAACACCAATGCCGCCCTGGATGACGATCGCTATTTCGAAGGCAAGCTGAAGCAGATCGCGTTCGCCGAGTGGCGGGACCCGATCCGCTGGCCGTGCCACAACCCGATGCCGAACGGCAAGATCGTGATGCAATACCCGCCGGGCACCGGATTCCTGCTGGCGCTGTTTCCCGAAGGCAACCAGGTGGTGCCGCTCTACATCGCGGCGAGCCTGATCGTATGCGGTCTTGCGCTAGCGGGCATCGCCATGGCGCGCACGCTGTCTTCGGTCGCCGGTGCGGGTCTGTTCGGCGCGCTTGCCGTCTATCTCATGATCAATCCGGCCAAGGCGAGCTATTCCATCGCGCCGACGATGGCGGTGTGCGCCGTCGCAGGCTGTCTGACGGCGTTGTGGCTGACCAGGGACAAGCGCAACGTGCTGCTGATTGCGCTGATTGGCCTGCTGCTAGGCGCGTCCGTCAATTTCAGGCTGCCGAATGCGCTGCTCGTGGCCGGCTACGTCATCTATCTCGGCGTTGCGTTCCTGCGGGTGCGGACGCTGTCAGCCTTCGCGCAGGGGCTCGGCTTCGGCCTCGCTGTCCTCCTCGGCATGGCCCCGACCCTGATCGCGCAGGCGATCAATGCCGGCAGCCCGCTGGCCACGACCTATGGCAGTGCCGACGTGGTCGCGCCAGCCTTCGATCTTGCCGTGCTCGGCCAGTATCTGCGCGACATGCAATTCGTGCTGATCGTGCTCGCGATCGGCTCCACGGCCTGGCTGTTGCGCGTAGGGAAGGGGAGCGTACGGCAGGTGGCCCTGGTCGTCGCCGGCAATCTCACGGTCAACCTCGTCTTCTTCCTGAGTCACCCGGTCTTCACGCCCTATTACATCGTGCCGATCGCGATGCTGTCCCTGTGGAGCGCCTCGTTCGCCTGGCTGATTCAGCCGGGGCAGGCATCGCAGGCTGTGCCGTTCGGGCGCGAGCCGACGGGCCTCGGAGCGACGTCGCGATGACCTCAACGCAACTCCGCATCGCCGTGCTGGTGCCCTGCTACAACGAGGAGGCGACGGTTGCGGCCGTCGTTGCCGGCTTCCGCAAGGCGCTGCCATCGGCGGAGATCTACGTCTACGACAACAACTCGCGCGACCGGACCGCCGCGGTCGCGCGCGAAGCCGGCGCGATCGTGCGCAGCGAGGGACGGCAGGGCAAGGGCCACGTCGTGCGCCGCATGTTCGCGGACGTCGAGGCCGACGTCTATGTGCTGGTCGACGGCGATGCCACCTACGATGCGCCGAGCGCACCACGCATGATCGACAGGCTGCTCGATGATCATCTCGACATGGTGGTCGGCCTTCGCATCGATCAGGTCCAGTCCGCCTACCGGTTCGGCCACCGTGCCGGAAACCGCATGCTGACCGGATTCCTGTCCTCGACCTTCGGTCACGCCTTCAAGGACATCCTGTCCGGGTACCGGGTGTTCTCGCGCCGCTTCGTCAAATCCTTCCCCGTGCTCTCCGATGGTTTCGAAATCGAGACTGAGCTCGCGGTCTATGCGCTGGAATTGTCGCTGCCGGTCGCCGAGCTCGAGACGCCTTACTACGCTCGTCCTGAAGGCTCGTTCTCGAAGCTCAACACCTGGCGCGACGGCTTTCGCATCCTCGGCACCATGCTGAAGCTCTACCGTTCGGAGCGGCCGTTGCGCTTCTTCACGGCGATCGGAATCCTGCTGGCCCTGGCCTCGGTGATTCTCGCAATCCCCATCGTGATCACCTTCATCGAAACCGGCCTCGTCCCGCGCCTGCCGACTGCCGTGCTGTCGATGGGCCTGATGATCATGGCCCTGCTGTCGGCATCGTCGGGGCTCGTGCTGGACACCGTCACGCGCGGGCGGCGGGAGATGAAGATGCTCGCCTACCTGTCCCAACCGGCAGCGAAAAGCAACTGAGCGCCCTCGCTGGCCGATGGACCGCGGTGCGTTCAGGTGCTATCCCGCAATCGACATGAACGATCTCTCACTGACCATCCTTCCCGAAGCCGCCGGAGACGCTCAGGCCATCGAGCGGCTGCACGAACGTACCTTCGGTCCGGGCCGCTTCGTGCTGAGCGCCTACCGGATTCGCGAGCACGTCGATCATCTGCTCGAACTCTCCTTCACCGCCCGCATCGCGACCCTGCTGGTGGGCTCCGTCAGGCAATTGCCGATCCTGATCGGCGACACGCCCGCACTGCTGCTCGGGCCGCTCACCGTCGAGCCGCCGTTCCGCGGCCGCGGGGTCGGTCGTCTCCTGATGGAGCGGGCCTTGAACGACGCCAGGTTGAAAGGTCATCGGCTGGTGCTGCTCGTCGGTGACGAGCCTTATTACGGCCGTATCGGATTCAAGCAGGTCGAAAAAGGCCGCGTCACCATGCCGGGCCCGGTCGACGCCGCCCGCATCCTGGTCTTCGAGCTCGTCGACGGCGCCTTTGAGGGCGTGTCGGGACGAGTGGGGCCTGACTGGAGCAAGGCGCGGAGATAAGAGCCTTGGCCCAGCGTGCGTCTGCCGCGCTTCGTCTCCGCTGGAGCGCCAATTTACGGTTCATGGAGCGGCCATGGCAAAGCACCGCATCTACACCACCAGCTTCGCGAGCGTGTATCCGCTTTACATTGCGAAGGCGGAGAAGAAAGGACGCACCAAGGCGGAGGTGGATGAGATCATCTCCTGGTTGACCGGTTACGATCGGAGCCAGCTGGAAGCACAACTTGCCAAGCGGACCGATTTCGAAACCTTCTTTGCTCAGGCCCCGCGCGCCAATCCTGCGCGCACCCTCATCACCGGTGTGGTTTGCGGCGTCCGCGTCGAGACCGTCGCAGAGCCGACGATGCGTGAGATTCGCTACCTGGACAAGCTGATCGACGAACTGGCGCGCGGCAAGGCGATGGACAAGATCCTGCGGGAGGCCTGATCCGCATCTGCGGTCGCGTTCCGCCGATGCGCAGCAACGTGACGCTGCCGGATGGCTTGCGAAGGTTCAGCGCCCCTGCGGAGTGTATTGGTTGAGCTCGTGGATACCCATCTGCTGCTCCAACTGAGCGACACGGGCAGCCATCTTCTCGAAGCCATCCTCTCCAAACAGGTCGTGCTCGGTCTTCTCGAAGTCCTCGGCCATGGCGTCGTATTCATGGGCCGAGACCAGATCCTTCAGCTTCGGGAAGAGGTCTGTGTCCTCACGGGCGGCGTGTGGACGGTACATGGTGATGAACGACTGGATCGTGTCGACCAGCCGCGTACGGTCGGCGCCGCTGCTCCTGCTGGTCGGTGCCAGCCTGATGATGGTCTCGGTCAGCTTCCGGCCCGCCTCGTGCTGGCGTTCCAGGGTATCCACCAGTGCGACCATTTTCCCGGCGGTCCTGAAGCGCGGAAAGAGGTGCTTCTCCTCCGTCTTCTCATGGTAGTTGTTGATGAAGTCGCGGATGATCTCGGCTGACCGGGTGATCAGGGCGGGATCGAAGTCCTCGTTCGACGCGTATTTGCGGACCCCCGCTTCGTAGACCAGCAACACTCGATCGAGCACGCCGTGCTCGCGCATGAGATCCTCGGGCGGAGTGACTTCCTTGCCCGTTTTGCCTGTGACCGCCTCCTTCAGTTTCTCGCCGATGCCCTTCTCTTCTGCGAAGGCCCGTCGGGTGAAAACGGCTGGGGCCGCGACGGCGGCCAGCGTGCCAAACAGAAATAGGCGGCGCTTTGCTGGTGTGACGGCTTCCATGATGGACGCTCCCGTGAATGGAAACGCCGTGGATGTCTCTGTCTGAAACGGGGCGATACACGTCCGCGTGCCGACGTGGTCCTTCTTCCCTGGACATCGTGGGCGCTTTCCGCAGCAACGGCCGGTGGAAAGGCTCGTTCCAATTGCGACAGATGGAACTGGTGGCGACCGGTGACCGTCCCCGGCTGTTTCAGTTGAGCCGCGCTGTTCTTGTGCGGATGAGCGACGCAAGGCTTGTTGCGGCGCAACGGTGCTCCGGTATCTCTATGCATCGCCAGGCCGGATCGCTCCAAGCTGCGAGGCAGACTCCAGCGGCTGATGGAGGCATGGCGGCTTCGAGGCGCTCAGGAGCGCACATGGAAGCCGGCAAGGCCCATCCACCATGTGGCCCGCCGGTTTGCTGCTTGAGGCTAGAACTTGAAATTCGCGAACGCCCTGACTCCGATGCCTGGCAACAGCACCTGGTCCTTGTTGAAGGAGACGGCATTGCGGATGTTCTCGTTCAGTAGGTTGTTGCCGACCAAGCCCACATGCATCTCGCGCGCGCCGAACCAGCTTTGATGGAGCTTCGTCCTGTAGCTGACCTCGGCCCTTAGCAGGTTGTAGCCGGGCGTCGGCGTCTCCGCGATAGGTGCGATGTCGTTTTGCGCGAACGCGTGCAGCAGGTTGATCCGGGCAAACCAGTCGGCGTCGCGATAGTACACACCACCGCCCAGCCGCTGGGGCGGAATGCGTGGCACGTTGGTGCCGTCGTCGAAGGTCGCGCGCACGATGTCGTATTGACCCTCGATGCCCCAGATCCCGTTCCAGACCGGCATCACGTCGTACTGGAACTGGAATTCGCCGCCACGAAATGTCGCGTCGCGCTGCGAATAGATCGCCTGATTCAGTTCGAGCCCCGCGCCAAGCTGGCAAACGCCGTCCTCGCACGTGTTGCCGGTCAGGCGCCGGTAGATAAATCCGTTGAACTTGGTGTAGTAGCCGGTGATTTCGAAGCGAAGCGGCCCTACCGCCCGTCGCAGTCCCGCCTCGACCGACTTGGCCGTCTCGATGCCGAGATTGGGATTGCCTATGTCGAATGTGATGGTGGCATCGTGGCCGCCGCGCGAAAACAATTCCGCCGGTTTCGGCGCACGCTCGACATATTGACCGGTGATGCTCGCGACCAGATCCCAAGGAAGGTCGTGGATCAAGCCGATGCTCCCGCTCACGGGCGTGAAGTTGCGGTTGACCGCCGTTGCGGGGCCGATCGCGGCCGGATCGACGGCGAGGTCGAACACATCGGGGACGAAGGCTGGCGCCGTGCCGCTCAACCTTGCGCTCTCGACGCGCCCGGCGATCTGAGCCTTGGCAGCTTCGCTGAACTTGAACTCGTTGAAGATGTACCCGGCGACCTTTGTGTTCTTGTTCGGATCGAACAGTCCGTTGATCGGGCTGCCCGGATCGTCTGGACTCGGCGCGGTCAGCTTCTGGTGCGACGCCTGAACGCCCACGGCAGTGGTCAGCGCAGCAAAGCGGACGTCGAACGGCGCAAGCTGCACCTCGACGCGGCCTTCCTGTTCCTTGCTGGTGAAGGTTTGTCTCACGCCGAGGGAGGTGAGATCTGCAGCGTCGGCGAGCCCGACCTCATCGTGTTTATAGTCGGTGGCCCCCGCCCAGAACCGTATCGCATCGATCGCCGCAGCGTCCGGCCGATATTCACCTTTTGTCGTGAATTTTGTTTGCCGTCCGTCGATCCGCGTGAGGAACTCGCTGCCCTCGATACCAGGAATATGATAGAGCGCGTTGTGCTGCGTGATCGCCGCGCCAACATAGCCGCCATCGAAGATGTAGGAGCCGCCGACAGACCCGCCGTAGCCCTGCGATGCCGAATTCGGCTGGCGTCCGTTGAACGGCAGCGTCGGGTCGGTCAAGAACGGGTAGCTCGGGATGTTGTAATCGCCGGCCTTGCGGCCAAAGGCATCGGCATGGACGGCAAAGTTACCGCCGCCGGCGTCGAGCAGCATGGCACCTTCGACCCCGCGATCGACAGACGTCACCGCCGTCCGTGTTTCCGCGGTGATGCAGCCCGGTGATCCCATGTTCGCCAGCGGCGCCTTGGTCGGGAGTCCGTAAGTCGGAAAGGGTGCCGTGCAGGACGGCAAGGCATCCGGAATTCGATTGTTCGTTGCGCTGACCACGCCGCCGATCGCGGTGGAGCCGTAGCGCAGCGTCGCCGGTCCGCGGATGACCTCGACCTGGTTGGTTGCCAGCGGATCAATCGGCACGAAGTGATCCTCGCCGAGATCGGACGCGCCATTGCTGCCTGTTCCGTTCTCGACGATGCCGACACGGTTGGTGTCGAGGCCGCGAATGATCGGGCGGCTGGATGCGCCGGGTGCGAATTCGGAGCCGGTGATGCCGGGCTTCGAGAACAGGAGATCGCCGAGCGTGCCGCCGCCGTTGCGCCGAATTTCCTCGTTCGGCACCACGGTGACGGTCGCGAACTGATCGGTCACGATCGGCAGCACGCCTTGCTGAGGTGCGGCAGGCACCGGGGCTGCCGGCGCTGGTTCAGCCGCTTGCTCGCGGCTGCGCACCCGCGCGGTCCGCGTGCCGCCGCGCCCTGCGTTGCGGGAGGGCACCACCGCTCTGCGCACGATCGGGCTCGGCGCCGTGACGGTCACGGCCGGGATCTCCGTCGATGATTTGTCCTGGGCCGGATCTTGAGCGAAGACCGGCGTGGCGGCGGCACCGAGCAGGAGCAGGCTTGCTCCGCCGAGACGCTGGGCGCGTCGCAATTGAAATGACATGGTCCTGATTCCAGTCAGGCGCGATCCGCATGTGATTGTTGATCGGAGGCGGCCTGCCGTCGGGGCGCGACGGAATTCGACTTCAACTCTTCCCGGGCATTCGCCGATGCGCGGCGACGCTGGGCGTGATCAAGCGCTGGAAGTCAGGAGGCGGGAGGGGCGCGGGGCTGGAATGCCGTGCCGGCCGACCTCAGATGGATGAATTCGGCGTCCGTGGTGCGGCGGAGCAGATCGATGGCCTGCGGTAGCAGCAGCACGGGCGGCGTTGACGATACGACAGCACCGGCCATCGCGATGATGGCGCAGATACCGCAATTGTCCTCGCCGTGGTGGTCGCGGTCGGGCCCCGAGGGCGATTGCTTCTGGACCGCGACGCTGTCGATGGACGCAAGGCTCTTGCCGCTGTCCTTGCCGCCCTCGGCCTGATGCAGCGAGGATTGAGCGAGGGGCGCGGCCTGCGCGAACCAATGGCTGTGGCCGAACGTCAGCGCGAGCTGCACCAGCATCGCGAACAACGCGAGCCGGGCGCCGTGCCTGATATTCGACCGGAACCACTTCATCTGGAAACGCCACCCCTACATCGGAGCGTCGATCCCAGGACGCTGCGATGTTATAGTGTAACATCGCCGCATCGGTCCGCCGATGTCAACGGCAGGGGGATCAGCGCGTGCAGACCGAGGAGCCGATGTGTCGTTTGGGCAACTAGCGCCCCTCGCGGACCCAGGTGGCGGCGAAAGCGCCGAGCAGCAGCAACAGGCCGATCAGGCCGGAGAAGATCGGCAACACGCCGACGCCCTTCACGACACTGGCGTCGCGCATCCGCACCCCCATCCAGCCGTCGCCGGCAAAGACGCTGGCCGAACGCACCGGCAGGATACGCGGCAGCTCGACGCTGGAGCCGTCGGCCACGCGCACGGCGTTGCCGCCGGTTGCCTGCGCCAGCGGTCTCAAGGTATCGACCGTGGAGGTGACTTCCGAAAACTCCTTCGGATTGGTCGGGCCGACATTGATCAGCGCTTTCAGCGTGCCGTCGGTCGCCTGCCAAAGGCCGAGCTCGTTCGCCGGCAGGCTGGCGCGCCACTCGCCGGGATCGCCGGGCGAGAGCGTCAAATCCTGCGACACGCCAGACGGTGAGGTCACGCTCACCGGCTGGACGCTGTCCGCCATGGTCTGGCGCACCACGACCAAGTCCTTGCCCTGCACCTGCAGGCGCAGCGCCTCCTCGTCCAGATCAGGCTGCTTCATCAGCCAGTGCGATGTCCGCCTGAGCAGGTCGAGATGCGGGCCGCCGCCTTCATAGCCGCGCGCCCACAGCCAGATGTGGTCGGACAGCAGGAGCGCGACGCGTCCCTCCCCGAAGCGCGACAGGAACAGCAGCGGCTTGCCGTCCACGCCGGTCATGACAGGCGGATTGACCGCGTTGCGCGTGTCGACCGTGCGGAAGAATCGACTCCAGCGCGGCGGCTCGGATCCCGAGCCCTCCAGCCCGCGCGTGACGGGATGGCGTTTGCCGACGTCGGACAGATGCGCATAGAACGGCTTTTCGGTCACGCCGACCGGCTCTGCCGGCAGCACCGAATCCAGCGGCGTGCGCCAGATGCTGGTGTTGGAGGCGTAGTCGGGACCGGCGGACACCAGCACGGCGCCGCCGCCGCGCACATAGCGCGCGATGTTGTCGAAATAGGCGATCGGCAGCACGCCCTGGCGGGCGTAGCGGTCGAAGATGATCAGCTGGAATTCGTTGATCTTCTGCTGGAACAATTCGCGGGTCGGAAACGCGATCAGCGACAATTCGTTGATCGGCGTGCCGTCCTGCTTCTCCGGCGGCCGCAAAATGGTGAAGTGCACGAGGTCGACGCTGGCGTCGGATTTCAAGAGATTGCGCCAGGTGCGCTCGCCCGAATGCGGCTCGCCGGAGACCAGCAGCACGCGCAGCTTGTCGCGCACGCCGTCGATGGCGACGACGGCGCGGTTGTTCACCGGCGTCAATTCTCGCTCCAGCGGCGAAGCCTCGATCTCGACGATGTTCGGGCCGGCGTGCTTGATGTCGACGTCGACGCTTGCGGCCTGGCCACTTGATAGGGTGCGCTCGTTGATGACCTCGCCGTCGCGGCGGATCGTGACCCTGGCGCGCTCACCCGAGACGCCCTGGTCGTCGAGGCGATAGGAGATTGTCTGGGTCTGCCCGACGATGCCGAAGCGCGGCGCCGCCGTGATCGCGATGCGGCGGTCGCGCTCGTCCTTCTGGCCGGTGACCAGCGCGTGCACCGGCGCCTGGAAGCCGAGCGCGGTGGCGTTCGCGGGAATGTCATGGACGCGGCCGTCGGTGATCAGGAAGGCGCCGGCGACACGGTCGACCGGCACGTCCGACAAGGCCGAGGCGAGGGCGCCGAACAGCTTGGTGCCGTCGGTCTCGCCGTCGGCCTGGCCGGCATCGACGACGCGGACCTCGAGTCCCTTGATCTTCTTCAGGCTGTCGACCAGTCCTTCCTGCGCAGCTGCGGCCTCGCGGTTGCGGCTGCCGAAATTCTGGCTCGGGCTCTTGTCGACGACGACGGCCGCGACCGAAGTGAGGGGATCGCGGTCCTCGCGGGTGAAGGAGGGATTGGCGAGCGCCAGCAGGATCAGCGCGAGCGCAGCCACGCGCACCGCGGCGCCGCGCGCACGCGCCGCCAGCAGCACGATGGCGATGACGACGATCGCGGCGAACGCGAGCCACAGAACGATGGCGGGAACAAGCGGCGTGAACGCGATGCCGTAATTCATGTCGATCCTATTGCCCCAGCCGTTCGATCAGCGCCGGAGCGTGCACCTGGTCGGCCTTGTAGTTGCCGGTCAGCGTGTACATCACGATGTTGGCGCCGGCGCGGTAGGCGAATTCGCGCTGGCGGGGATCATCGCCGGTCACCGGCAGCATGGCCTGCCCGTCGGGCCGCACCGCCCAGGCGCCGGCAAGATCGTTCGAGGTGATGATGATCGGCGAGACGCCGTCGCCGCCGCGCGCAGGCCGCTGCGCGCTGTCCTCGTCGTCGTCTTCGCGCGGCAGCGTCTCGACCCAGGTCTGGCCGGCGGTGAAGCGGCCCGGGAAGTCGCGCAGCAGATAGAACGTCTTGGTCAGCACGTGCTCGCGCGGCACCGGCTCGAGCCCGGGCACGTCGAGCGAGGAAAGAATGTCGCGCAGCGTCTGCATGCCCGGCGTTTGCGACGCGCCGTTCGCGCCAGGCGGTGCCTCGATCGCGTCGCGGGTATCGAACAGCACGGTGCCGCCCTGCTTCATGTAGGCGTCGATCTTGTTGATGGCGTCCTGCGGCGGCTTCGGCGCGCCAGGCACGATCGGCCAATAGATCAGCGGGAAGAAGGCGAGTTCGTCCCGTGCAGGATCGATGCCGATGGGATCGCCGGCCTCCAGCGCGGTGCGCTGGGCGAGGAACAGCGTGAGCCCGTTCATTCCCGCCTTGACGATGGAATCGACGTCGGCATTGCCCGTCACGACATAGGCGAGACGGGTCTGCGACACTGCCTTCATCGCGAACTCGTCCGCTGCGCTGTCGGCACGTGCCGCCGTCGGCGCAAACGATATCAGGCCTGCCAGCGCCAGGGCGAGCACGATCGTTGCGGGCGCGGCGCGGCGCCTCAGCAGCGCGGCGAGGCCGCCGCCGAGCAGCGCGACGATGATGGCGTCGATCAGGAACAGCGCAAGCGCCGTCGACAGCAGCCAGCCGCGTAAGTCGCGCGGCTCCGCATTGGTGTAGGTCGCGTGCCGGGCGCGCAGGCTCGCGGTGTTCAAAGCGGCGATGCGGTCGGCGGCGGCAAGCGTGTTCACGGCGAGCGGTCCTTCTGCCGGACCGTAGAAGCCGGGCGGATGATCGGGGGTGGCGCGGTCGCGATAATCCGCGGGCAGCGGCTTTGCTGTCGCCGGCGGCGGACCGAAGGCGCCGAAGCCGTCGAGAATGTGCAGCGGGGCCACCGTCTCGGCACTCGCTTCGCCGGCAACCCCGGCGCCGGGCTTGGACGTGTAGCCGGACATGTCGACGACCCGCCGCAGCATTTCGACGAAGGTGCCCGACATCGGAAGGTCCGACCAGCGCATGTCGGCGCTGACATGGAACAGGCTGACGAGGCCCTTGCCGCGATGCTCGCCGGTCACCAGCGGCGTGCCGTCTTCGAGCGAGGCCCAGCTCCTGGTGGCGAGAACCGCGTCGGGCTCGGCCAGCACCTGCCGGCTCACGGTGACGTCCTTCGGGACGGCGATGCCTGCGAACGGGCCCTCGCCCGCGAAAGAGGCGAGATGCTGCGGCTTCTCCCAGGTCAGGCTGCCGCCGAGCGTGCGGCCGCCCTTGCGCAGCTTGACCGGCACGAGATCGTCTTCGGCCTGCGCCAGCCGGGGGCCTGCGAACCGCACCAGGATGCCGCCCTGGTCGACCCAGGCATTGAGACGCTCGCGGAGCTCGGGCGATATGGTTCCGACATCGGCGAGGATGATCATCGGCAGCTTCTGGTCCAGAAATTGCGTGATGCCCTGCTGCGGCGAGCCCTTGTCGGCGAGCCGCACGTCGGCGAATGGCGCCAGCGCGCGGGTGAGATAGAAGGTCGGCGCCAGCAGCGGCTGTGCGGTTTCGCTGGTCGAACCCGAGACGATGCCGATGGCGCGGCGGCGCCAGCGCTTGTCGAGCAGCTGCACGGCGCCGGCGGAGCGCTCGCCCGAGATCTCGAGCCGGGTGATGTCGTTGCGCAGCTCGACCGGCAGATCGAACGCCGCTTCGGTCTCCTTGTCCTGCGGTCCGAACGAATAGCGGGCTTCGCCGATCGGCGCGGCCTTCTGGTCGAGTGCGCGCACGGTGCCGACCGCGATGCCGCTGTCGGTGCGCAGCACCTTCACCGTCATCTTCGCCGCGGCGTTCTCGGCTGCGACCAGGGCCAGCGGGGAGGAGGTGCCGCCTTCGAACACGGTCAGGCTGCGATCGCCGATGGTCTTGCCGAGGCCCTGCACGAAGTCCTCGCCGCGGCCGGTGTCGACGCCGTCCGACAGCCAGGCGATCTCGCAGTCGCCGGTGACCTTGAGGAAACGGTCGACCGCAGTCAGCGTCTCGACGCGGTCGATCGAGTACGGCTTCGGCGCGAGTTGCCGCAGCGCGACGCGCGCTGCGCCCGCCGGCATGAGGGTGATGTCGCGGTTCGGCTCGGACAGCGGCACCAGCGCGATGGCGCGGCCGTCATTGTCGGCATTTGCGATCAGCTCGTCGGCGGTCCTGATCCTGATGTCCCAATGCGAAGCGGCGCTCCAGCCGTCGTCGAACATGATCATCAGCGGCGCCTTGCTGCCGGCCGCGCCGGTTTGCGGATTCCAGATCGGGCCGGCGGCGGCGAAGATCACCAGCGCGGCGGCGAGCAGGCGCAGCGCGGTCAGCCACCACGGCGTCCGTGAGGGCGTTTCCTCCCGCGGCGTGATGTCGAACAACAGCCGCGTCGGCGGAAACTCGATGCGCCGCGGCCGCGGCGGCATCACGCGGAGCAGCCACCACAGCACCGGTAGGCTCACGAGACCGATCAGCAGCAGCGGTTGAGTGAAGGCGAGCGGCAATCCCATCATGCGGCCGGCCCCGCCTTGATCGTCGTGGTGCGGGCGCCCGACTTGCTGACCTGCATGCCGGCATGCAGGAACAGCAGCAGCTCCGCGGCCGAGCGGTCGGTCGCGTGGGTCGTGAACAGCCAGTCGAGCTTGTTGGTCTCGGCGCGGATCTGGTCGCGGTGCAGCGCGAGGCGCGCGGTGTAATCCTGCGCCCAGCTCTCGGCGCGGCCCGCGGTAATGACGCCGAAGCCTTCCGGCTCGACGAATTCGACGCGGCCCGAATAGGGGAACGACTCTTCGGCGGGATCGACCACCTGCACCAGCGCGCCATGCGCGCCCGTGCCGGAGAGCCCTGCGAGCGTCGTCCTGATCTCGGCGATCGGCGACCAGAAATCCGACAGCACGACGATCTCGGCCAGCGCCGCCGGCACGAAGGACGGCGGCAGGCTCAGCCGGTCGGCACCGTCATGCAGCATGGCCTGCGCCATCCTGTCGATGACGCTGCGGCTTGCCGTCGGCGCCATCAGCCCGGGGATGCCGACGCGCTCGCCGCCGGCGACGAGCAGCTCGGCCAGCGCGAAGGCGACGATCAGCGTCCGTTCGAGCTTGGACTCGCGCGCGGTCCTGGAGGCGAACGCCATCGAGGGCGAGCGATCCGGCCAGATCCAGACCGTGTGGGAGGCTTCCCATTCAAGCTCGCGGACATAGAGATGGTCGTCGCGCGCCGATCGGCGCCAATCGACATTCTGCGACGGCTCGCCCGAGACGAAGCGGCGGTACTGCCAGAAATTCTCGCCGGAGCCGGCGCGCCGCCTTCCGTGCAAACCGTGAATCACGTTGGCCGCGATGCGGCGAGCCTCGAGCACCAGGCGCGGCAGCGAAGCGGCGAGCGTGCGGCTTTCGCCATCGGCACGTCGGATCGCCAGTGTCTCCTTCGCCGCGTGCCCGTTCTCTGCTGCCATCAACCGATCCGTGTCTTCAATTGCCGGATCACGTCCGGAATGGTGCGGCCTTCGGCGCGCGCCTGGAACGTCAGGGCCATGCGGTGCTTCAGCACGGGCTCGGCAAGGTCGAGCACGTCGTCGATAGACGGTGCGAGGCGCCCGTCGATCAGCGCGCGCGCGCGCACGGCCAGCATCAGGGATTGACTGGCGCGCGGACCCGGGCCCCACGCAATGAATTTGCCGGCTTCACCCGCGTCCGGACCCGGGCGGGCCGAGCGCACCAGCGACAGGATCGCCTCAACGACGGAATCCCCGACCGGCAGGCGGCGGATCAGCCGCTGGGCGGTGATCAGTGCATCGGGGCTCATCGCGCCTTTGGCCAGCGTCTCCTCGACGCCGGTGGTCTCGAACAGGATGCGGCGCTCGGCGTCGCGATCGGGATAGTCGACGTCGATCTCCATGAGGAAACGGTCGAGCTGGGCTTCGGGCAGCGGGTAGGTGCCTTCCTGCTCCAGCGGGTTCTGCGTCGCGAGCACGTGGAACGGCTTCGGCAAATCATGGCGAGCACCGGCAACCGTGATGTGCTGCTCCTGCATCGCCTGCAAGAGCGCCGACTGCGTGCGCGGGCTGGCGCGGTTGATCTCGTCCGCCATCAACAGCTGCGCGAACACCGGTCCTGAAATGAAGCGGAAGGCGCGCTTGCCCGCGGTGCTCTCATCCAGCACTTCGGCGCCGAGAATGTCCGACGGCATCAAGTCGGGCGTGAACTGGATGCGCTTGGCATCGAGACCGAGCGTGACGCCGAGCGTCTCGACCAGCTTGGTCTTGGCGAGACCCGGCACGCCGATCAAGAGCGCGTGGCCGCCGGAGAGGATCGTGACGAGCGTATTCTCGATCACGCGATCCTGGCCGAAGATGACGGAGGCGATCGCGTCCTTCGCCGCGCGAATCTGGCTCGACACCTGCTCGGCCGAACGGACGATCCCGTCCTCGAGTTTCTCGACACTCTCCGCCATTCGCTCGCTCCTTCAGCCTGCCACGCGGCTTGCCTGCATCGTCCCGTCACTACGTCGCGTGAGGTCATCACGCCGGATCATGGGCCCCATGCTAGACTTGCAGGGAAGGCCATGTATTCGTTGGATTAACCTATCCCCACCTTATCGGCTTCGGGTTATGTACGGCATCACGAAGTGGCGACCTCCACACCGGACTATCCCGGATGGAACCGCACACGTGAGTACAACGTAGACCTGCACCAATCGTGCCAATCACAAAGTCAGGGCAAACCATGGCGAACCAAGGGCAGAGCGCCGATCGCGGTCTCGAGGGGCTGACGGCTGCCGCCAAGAGCGCTGCCGATGCCGAAGGCGCCACGAAGGGCCTGCCTCCGGTGCATCTGTGGAATCCGCCGTTTTGCGGCGATCTCGACATCCGAATCGCCTCCGATGGTACTTGGTTCTATCTGGGGACGCCAATCGGGCGTCCCGCTTTGGTGCGGCTGTTCTCGACCATATTGAAGCGCGAGGGCGACAAGCATTTCCTGGTCACGCCGGTCGAGAAGGTCGGCATCCGCGTCGATGACGCGCCGTTCATGGCGGTCGAGATGCAGAAACAGGACGAGGGCGATTGTCGCGTGCTGCGGTTCCGCACCAATGTCGACGACTGGGTCACCTGCGACGCCGAACACCGGCTCCGCTTCGAGCAGGCCAGGGATGGCGGCCTGACGCCATATCTGCATGTCCGCGCCGACCTATGGGCCAAGGTTACAAGGGCGCTCTATTACGATCTGGTTGACATGGGCGAGGAGCGGGTGGTCGATGGCCAGCCGATGTTCGGTGTCGAATCGGCCGGCGAGTTCTTCGTCATGGCCGATGCTGAGCAGGTGAGGGCCGCGCTTTGAACATGAACAAGCCTATCCTGACGAACGAGCCCGTCGCGATGGGAGCTGCGGATTTCTTCGCCCGCTCGAAGGCGAAGCTTGGCTTCGACGTGCCGCCGGGCCTTTACGATCCCAACATCATCCCTGCCTCGGGCGATCCCGGCACCGACAAGATGCTCGAGATCATCGCGCGGGAGCAGCCGGTGCGCCCCGCAGCGGTGCTGATCGCGGTGGTCGACCATCCCGAGCCGACCATCCTGCTGACGCAGCGCTCGGCGCATCTCAACGACCATGCCGGTCAGATCGCCTTTCCCGGCGGCAAGATCGACGCGACCGATTCCTCGCCGCTCGATGCCGCGCTGCGCGAGGCCGAGGAGGAGGTCGGGCTGTCCCGAGAGTTCGTGGAGCCGCTCGGCTATCTCGATCTCTACGGCACCGCCTTTGGCTTTCGCATCCTGCCGACGGTGGCCAGGGTGCGGCCAGGCTTCGAGCTCGCCATCAACCATTCCGAGGTCGATGACGCCTTCGAGGTGCCGCTATCCTTTCTCATGAACCCGGTGAACCACCAGGTGCACAGCAAGGAATTCCGTGGCCTGGAGCGATCCTATTACGCGATGCCCTTCGCCGAACGCTACATCTGGGGGGCGACGGCCGGAATGCTGCGTGTGCTCTATGAGCGGATCTATTCATCATGATCCGGACGATTCTGACCGAGATCGGAATCTTCCTCATTCCCTTTGCCGTCTATGCGCTGTTTCTGGCTGCTGCGCGCTCCGGCGTGTTCGCGCGGTCGTCCTGGCCGGTCACCGTCGTTGCGCGCCTCGCTCTGGTCGCGATCGTGCTGGTGATTGCGGGGCTGATCGGCCTCGCGCATTTCTCCGGCGCGCCGCCGGATTCGACCTACGTTCCCGCCCATATCGAGAACGGCAAGCTCGTGCCGGGCGCAGAAAAGTAGGGGCCTCCCGATGAGTGCGGAGCCGTTACTCGCCCATGCGCCCTGGCTGACCGCAGGCGGGACCGCGCGCGTCCTGGAACTGCTCAGCACCGCTGGCGAGGAGGCGCGGGTGGTGGGTGGTGCCGTGCGCAACGCGCTGCTCGGCCTCCTGCCTGGTGACATCGACATCGCGACCACGGCGCTGCCGGACGAGGTGATGCGGCGCGCCAAGGCCGCCGGCATCAAGGGCGTGCCGACCGGCATCGACCATGGCACCGTCACGCTCGTGATCGACGGGCATCCCTATGAAGTCACGACGCTGCGCCAGGATACCGAGACCTTCGGCCGCAAGGCCAAGGTTGCGTTCGGCCGCGACTGGGTGAAGGACGCCGAGCGGCGCGACTTCACCATGAACGGCCTCTCGGCCGATGCGCACGGTGTCGTCTACGACTATGTCGGCGGCATCGCCGATGCCCAAGCGCGCCGCGTGCGCTTCATCGGCGATCCCGACCAGCGCATCGCCGAGGATTACTTGCGCATCCTGCGCTTCTTCCGCATCCACGCCGCCTTCGGTGCCGGCGAGCCCGACCGCGACGGCTATCTCGCCTGCATCCGGGGACGCGC
This sequence comes from Bradyrhizobium sp. Leaf396, assembly GCF_001424605.1. Classification (NCBI taxonomy): domain Bacteria; kingdom Pseudomonadati; phylum Pseudomonadota; class Alphaproteobacteria; order Hyphomicrobiales; family Nitrobacteraceae; genus Bradyrhizobium; species Bradyrhizobium sp. Leaf396. The sequence goes on along the minus strand of NZ_LMQJ01000004.1, from coordinate 266,161 downwards.
GGGCCTGGCCAACCTGTCGGCCGAGCGGGTGCGCATGGAGATGCTGAAATTGCTGGTGGCCGGCGGTGCAGCTGCGGCCGTCCTCGCCATGGCCGAGGGCGGATTGCTGCAGCCGCTGGTCGGCGGCGTCGCCTATACGAGTCCCTTCGCGGCGATGATCGCGACCGAGCGCGCGCTCGGCCTTGCTCCAAACAGCACGCGACGTCTCGCCGCGCTCTCGGTCGCCGTCACCGAGGACGCCAAGCGCGTCGCCGTGCGCTTGCGGCTCTCCAACGCCGAGACCAAGGCGCTGGATTCGATGGGCCATCGCTGGTGGCGCCTCGCCACCAAGGACGAGGCCAATGCACGGCGGCTGCTCTACCGGCTCGGCGTGGAGCGCTATCGCGATCGCGTGCTGCTGGCCTGGGCGAGGAACGGCGGCGACGTGCATTCGCCGCGCTGGCGCTCGCTCGCCGAGCTGCCGCAGCGCTGGACCGCGCCGAAATTTCCGTTGAAGGCCGCCGATTTCATCGCGCGCGGCATGACGGAAGGGCCCGGGCTCGGACACGTGCTGACGCTCGCCGAGGACGCCTGGCTCGCCGCGGATTTTCCCCTGGACGAGGCTGCGCTCGCTTCGATCGCCGACCAGGCTGCGGCCCGCGTCGGCCGCGATGAGAAAACCTAGGCTCGCTGGCGATGATCGCGGCGCCCCGGGATCGCCCCGAGCATCGGACTTTCGCCTGTCTCAGCTAGGCCAACCGGCTTCCCGCGAGCATGATGCGGCGCTCCTCCATCCGTGGCGCCCACGGGTCACCCGAGGGATCGTCACCCAGTCTCTCTGCAAGAAAGTCGATAAAGAGACGAAGCCGGCTCGGCGAGAAACGCCGATGCGGGTAGAGGACATGAACGCCGAGGCTGCCCCAGTCGCAATCCTCCAGGATCGGGACCAGCAGGCCCGCCTCGATGTCCTTGCCGCAGACAAATGACGGAAGCCAGGAGACGCCAAGGCCCGCAACGGCCGCCTTGCGCAACGTATCGGCGCTCGTCGAGGCGAGCCGGGCGGTCATCCTGACCCTGCCGTGCATCTCACGCCGGCGCCAGGACCAGTCCAGACGAGGCGCGGGCTGCGAGAAGGTCAGCGCGGGCAGGGCTGCGAGAATCTCGGGCGTCTCGGGCACGCCGTGCCTGGCCAGGAATTCCGCGCTTGCCACGACGCGAAAGTGGGTTGTCGCGAGCTTGCGTCCGATCAGCGCGGTGTCGAGCGACGGTGCGACCCGGATCGCCATGTCGAAGCCTTCTTGCACGAGATCCACCGGGCGGTTCGTCAGGTCGGCGACGACGGCGATCCCGGGATGCCGCGACATGAAATCGACGAGCAGCGGCGCGAGGTGGTCCTGGCCCAGTTCGACCGGCGCCGTCACGCGGAGCGTCCCGCGCGCCAGCCGTTTCTCCGCTCCGACGGTGCCCTCCGCCTCGTCGACGGCTTCGAGGATTGCGAGCACCTTCTCGAGGTAGAGCTGCCCCTCCGGAGTCGGTCGGACCGAGCGCGTGGTTCTGTCGAGAAGCCGGGCTCCGGTGCGCTCCTCGAGATGACCGACATGCTTGGCCACCATTGCGGCTGACATCGCGCAGGCGCGGGCCGCCGCGTTGAATCCGCCGAGCTCAACCACCCGCACGAAGACACGCATGCTGCTCAGCGTATCCATGGCCTATCGCACACTCCCAGTCATCATCGTTCCTACCACGCGGTGAATTCCCGCAAGCGTCTCGGCGGCGTAGATCGCGCGAGCCCGCTCGGGCCGTTGCGAACAAGAGGTACCACATGACGACATTGCTGCAATTCGACTTCGCGTTTGATGGGCCGTGGGGAGAAGATCTCCAGATCGCCTGCCGCGATCTTGCGGACGACATCGCGGCCCAGCCCGGGCTCATCTGGAAGCTCTGGGGCGAGAACCGCGACGCCGGCCGCGCGGCAGGCATCTACCTGTTCGAAACGCCGGCAGCTGCCGCTGCGTATGTCGCCAAACATCGGCCCCGTCTCGCCGCCCTTGGCGTGACCGACCCCGCCATTTCGTCCTTCAGCCTCAACCTGCCGCTGTCTCGCATGACGCGGGCGCCATTCTGAGAGGGTAGGCGATGTACACGACCATTGCCGAAGTCGAGATCGAGGATCTCGCGCGCTTTCTGTCCGTCTTTGCAACGGATGGCCGCAACAAGCGGGAGGCGCATGGAAGCCTCGGCGCCGAGGTGCTGTTCGCATCGGATGGCTCGGACCGGGTGATCGTCCTGATCGACTGGCGGGACGAAGCGGCCTGCGACGCCTTTCGATCCGATGCCTCGGTGCCGCCGACCATGGCCAATGGCGGCGCCAAGGGCCGGCCGCGATTCACACCCGTCATCAGGGCGGGCCGGTTCGTCGCATGACGTCGGACGCGGCGGCCAAGCCGGCTGCCGCGTGCCTCGCTGACATCGAGAAGCGTTGAACCTGTGATTGATCAACGATACCCTTGCAAGTGCCCGGCTGGCAGGAAATCAAAGGGGGAGCGTGATGGTCCGCAAGTTGACGGCATGTGCAATCGTTGCGACGGGCATGTGTTTCGCCGGCGTGACAAACGCTGAGGCGCAGCAGCCGGACTTCAACGCGCCTGACCTGATCCTTGTCAATGGAAAGGTTCTGACGCTGGACGAACGATCGACCGTCACGGAGGCCGTCGCCGTTGCAGATGGAAAGATCCTCGCAACCGGAACCAGTGCTTCGATGAGGTCGCTTGCCGGCGCCCGCACCCGCGTGATCGATGTGTCTGGCAAGACCGTCATTCCTGGATTGATCGATACCCACGCTCACTTCAAGGCGGCTGGGCTGGGCGACTATGTCGTAGGCCTGGGCCGGGCCAGGACCGTCGCGGAAGCGCTCGAGGCCATCAAGTCATTCGTTGCGAAGAGGAAGCCGGGCGAGTGGATCGTGGGCGGCGCGTGGCATCCGCCGTCCCAGCTTGCCGAGAAACGTTATCTGACGAGGCAGGAGATCGACAGCGTTGCTCCCAACAACCCGGTCTATCTTCGCACCGTCGGGCATTTCTCCATGGCGAACACCATGGCTCTACAATTGGTCGGCGTCGACAAGTCCACCGCGGATCCGAGTGGTGGAAAGTTCGAGCGCGACGCGGCCGGTGACTTCACAGGCCTGCTCGTGGAATCGGCGATCGATCGGGTCGAGAAGGCCGTGCCGCCCTGGACGGAGGCTGACGAAATACGGCAATTCACCATCGCCCAGGGCGTGCTGAACAGCTTCGGTATCACGAGCGCGGTCGAAGGAGCGACGGAGGCACGCGACATCCGCACGCTGCAGAAGCTCGTCGCATCCGGGAAAGCGACCCTGCGCACCGGCGTGATGTTTCGACCGGAGCCACCTGCCGATCTGACCGCATGGGAAGCGATCATGGCGGGCAATGGGGCCTCCTCGGGGTTTGGCAACGATTGGCTCAAGTTTGCCGGCATCAAGATCTTCTACGACGGCGGCATGACTCTGAAGACGGCGCTCATGCGCGACGTGTATCCCGATTCACATGACAACTACCATGGCATTGCGCAGCAGACGCCGGAGCGGCTGAAGCAGCTCGTCTCCATCTGCAACCGTTATGACTGGCGTGTCGGCGTTCACGTGGTGGGTGACCTTGGTATCGACCATGTGCTCGATGCGTTCGAGTCGGCAGACAAGGAAAAATCGATCCGCGACCGTCGCTTCGTCCTCATTCACGCCAGCCTGATCCGGCCGGAACAGATGGAGCGTGCGCAAAGACTTGGAGTCCGTATCGATTTCCAGAACGCCTTCATGTGGGACAAAGCCGCGACCGTCGAGCGATTTCTCGGGCGAGCGACCGCTGACCGCGCCGTACCGACCAGGACGATGATCGAGAAAATGGGAATCGATAGCCTCGGCGCCGGCACGGACTTTCCCGTAAACCCGATCAACCCCTTCCTCAACATGTATGTCATGGTGACCAGGAAGGATCCCAACGGAAACGCCTACGGCGCGGCAGAGGCCATAACGCGCGAGCAGGCCCTGCGCCTCTACAGCAGCGCGGCTTCGCGCTCAACGTTCGACGAAGCGCGTAAGGGGACCATCGAGCCCGGAAAGCTCGCGGACATCGTGGTGCTCTCCGCGGACTACACGGCCGTGCCCGAGGACCAGATCAAGGACATCAAGGCGGACCTGACGATCGCCGGCGGCAAAGTCGTCTTTCAGCGCTGAATCGACACCGACAGACAAATGCCGCGCGAGGTCCGCACGCTGGGCGTTGACCCGAACAGCGCCGCAACGTCGACGCTTGCCGAACAGGAGTTCGGCGTTAACCAACGCCAACGGTTCCGGTCTGCGCGCGATCGCTTCGAAGTTTCTTAAATTTTGCTGGGTACCTCTTCCAGGCACGGTGACCTGGAGAAAATGATGGGCAAGCGCGCCAAACGTGGAAAGGCAGAGCCGCTCGCCCTGCCAATGGTCGCGAGAGTCGCAATTGGCGCTGTGGCCGTCGCCGCGTTGGGCTACGGTTTGCTGTCTCGCCCGGCGGGCGTGCAGCCGATGCGCAAACCGTCCGCGCCGCAAGCCATGGCTTCGTCAACTCCGGTTTATGTGGCAGCACCAGTTCGTGCATCAGCGCCAGCTCCGGCTCCAGTCGCGCCCCCGGCGCCGCCGGCGGAACCACCGAAAGCTGCCGACGGTCCCGAAGCTCTTGTCCGGCAGGTGGTGGATTATGCCAGCCGCCAGCCGCCGGGCACCGTGATCATCGATACCAAGAACACATTCCTGTACTTCGTCCTGAACGACACGCAGGCGTTGCGCTACGGCATCGGTGTTGGCCGCGAAGGTTTCACATGGTCGGGTGAGCAGACCGTGGCCCGCAAGGCAGAATGGCCGGATTGGCGCCCGCCCGACGAGATGGTCTCGCGTCAACCTTACCTGCCGCGGTTCATGGCAGGCGGTCCCGGCAACCCGCTCGGCGCTCGTGCGATGTACCTGGGCGAAACCGAATATCGAATTCACGGCACCAACAAGCCCGATACGATCGGCAAGCGGGTGTCGTCCGGCTGTATTCGGCTGACCAATGAAGACGTCGTCGATCTCTATGACCGCGTGAAGGTCGGCGCGAAGGTGATCGTGCTTCCGGCAACCGCTTCCCGCCGGCCATCCCAGGGAGCGCCGTCCGATGCTGCCTCGCGGTCGCCGGACCCGGCATCGCCGTCGAACCGCCCTTCGGCAACCAACGCGCAGATGCTGTCATCCGGACCGAAGATTGCCGAGGTCCGGTAACACCGAATGCCGCGATCCAAGCCGGAACGCGCCCCTGGGCGTGACTAGTCCCCGTCCTCCTCCTCGTCTTCCTCCTCCTCGTCGTCTTCCTCGACCTGAACGAGCACGGCGAGTGGCAGCGTCTCGCGGAACAAATCGCCCTCCATGCCCATCCACAGGCACAGCACTTCGTCCTGCTTGACCTCCGCGACGGTCAGCGGCTGGCCGCCGGACTTCAGCATCACGACATCGCCGGCTTTCAGATCCATGGATTTTCCTTTCGGTTGATCGACGCGATGACGAGGCTAGCAGGCCGTCATGACAGGTCGATCACGCCTGCTGCGCCCGCCGGGAAATTCTGCAGGGCGCGCGTTGCGGCATGGGCTCAGGCGCGCTCGATCGCACTCGCGTGGTTCGGCAGGCGCTGGTTTGGTGATGTGCCCACGCAGAGCATGTCCCGCGCAAGCCTGCGACGGTGACACTATGCCCCTGTTTTGCCCGACGAGTCAAAGCCGCTTCGTATAATCCGTAGGCCCCTGATCTTGCGGCGGCCGGCTACTGTGCATGGGGTTGTTTTCAGTTTTTTGTTTGGGGTCCGGCTGCGCCTGGTCCGGCAGCAGCTCGCCGAGCGAGCGGATGATCCGATCTGGCTTGACGGTCGAGCCTTCGGGCAGGCCGTCGCCATGGACGTCCATCCAGATCGAATAGATGCCGAGGCGCTGCGGCGTCACGACTTCCCATTCCAGATTGTCGCCGATCATCCAGGTGTCCTCGGCGCTGACGCCAAGCGCGTCCATGGCGTGCAGATAGGCGCGCTCCTCGGGCTTGCCGAAGCCGTGCTCGCCTTCGATCTGGATATGGTCGAAGCGGTGCGCCAGCTCGAAGCGCTCGACCTTGGCGCGCTGCATGTCCGCGGCGCCGTTGGTGACCAGCGCCAGCCTGATGCCGAGCGCCTTGAACCGGTCGATCGCATCATGCGCGCCGGGGAAGACGAACATCTCCTCCTCGCGATAGGCCGTGAAGCGGTCGGCGAGACGGACGGCGAGGTCGTCGGGCAGGGCGCGATGGCCGGCCGCCGCAAGCGCGGCAAAGCCGCCCTTGACGGTGAGGTGGCGCGCCTCGGCGAGCCTCAGCCGCCATGCGGCTTCCGCGCTCGCCCAGAAGTTTCGCGCGAATGCCAGCACCGCCGTGGCGACCATCGGCGGCGGCAGCGGCGCCAGTTCGTCGGCGAATTCGGCCGTGATCGTATTCCAGGCGATCTCGGGACGGCCATAGGCCGACAGGATGGTGTCGTCCATGTCGATCAGCATGGCGCGCGGCAGCGGCTTTGATGCGGGCTTCATCGTCGTCACGGCCACTTTACCTCCGGCGGCATCGACGACAGGATCGAATCCACATTGCCGCCGGTCTTGAGCCCAAAGATGGTGCCGCGGTCGTACAGCAGGTTGAACTCGACATAGCGCCCGCGCCGTATCAATTGCTCCTCGCGATCCACCGCGGTCCAGGCGCTCGCGAAATTGCGCCGCACGATCTCAGGATAGATCTTCAGGAAGGCGCGGCCGACGTCCTGGGTGAAGACGAGGTCGGCGTCCCAGTCACCGCTGTCGTGCCAGTCGTAGAAGATGCCGCCGATGCCGCGCGGCTCCTTGCGGTGCGGCAGATAGAAATACTCGTCGCACCATTTCTTGTACTTGTCGTAGTCGGCAACGCCGTTCGGCTGCGCACAGGCCTGCTTCATTGCGGCGTGGAACGAGATGGTGTCGGGATCGTCCTGTGTCCGCCTGCGGTCCAGCACCGGTGTGAGGTCGGCGCCGCCGCCGAACCATGCCTTGGTGGTGACGACGAAACGCGTGTTCATGTGCACGGCGGGCACGTTCGGATTGCGCATGTGCGCGATCAGCGAGATGCCCGAGGCCCAGAACTTTGGATCCTCCGCAGCGCCGGGGATCTGAGCGCGAAATTCAGGTGCGAATTCGCCGTGCACGGTCGAGCAGTGCACGCCGACCTTCTCGAACAGCCGGCCATGCATCATCGACATCACCCCGCCGCCACCCGGCGTGCCGCTGTGGTCGGTGCGCTGCCAGGGCGTGCGCTTGAAGCGGCCCGCCTCGCCGGGATAGAGCGCTTCGGGTGCGTCGTCCTCGAGCCGCTCGAAGCTTGCGCAGATGTCGTCGCGCAAGCGTTCGAACCAGGCGCGGGCGCGGGCCTTGCGATCGTCCATCAAGTTCGGGTTCATTGGAATTGCGACTCCGTCAACCTTCCGGACCGTAATGGGTGCAGCTCTCGTTGCAACAGTCACGGGTTCTATCTGATGCCCAGCGATTTGTGTGTCTGCACGCTGAGCCGCCATTGCGGATGATGCAGGCAGTACTCGATCGCCCGCGCGGTGTTCTCGGCCACCTCGGGCCCGTCCATCGGCTGCAGCGAGAAGCGCTCGAAGGCGAGATGCTCGAACGTCTCGGGCGCGGCGAGCGGCTGGGGATAGACCAGCTTCAGCTCGTGGCCTTCGCGCAGGACCAATTCGCTGCCGCCCTTGGGGCTGACGCAGATCCAGTCGAGCCCTTCCGGGGCCGCGATCGTGCCGTTGGTCTCGACGCCGATCTCGAAGCCTCTGGCGTGGAGCGCGTCGATCAGCGCGGCGTCGACTTGCAGCAGCGGCTCGCCGCCGGTGAGCACCACGTAGCGGTTGGCAGCCGTGGCACGCCATTGCCCGGCGATGGTGTCGGCGAGTTCCGACGCCGAGGCGTAGCGGCCGCCGAGAGTGCCGTCGGTCCCCACGAAATCCGTGTCGCAGAACCTGCAGACGGCGTCCGCGCGGTCGGCCTCGCGCCCGCTCCAGAGATTGCAGCCTGCGAAGCGGCAGAACACCGACGCGCGCCCGGCATGGGCGCCTTCGCCTTGCAGGGTCAGGAAGATTTCCTTGACCGCGTAACTCAAGCCTCTCTCCTCGATCTCCTGGTCAGGCCTCGGGGCCTTCATGGTTCCGGATCTGGCGCAGCGCCTCGCCGGCGGCCATCGCCGCGGTCATGGCCACGTTGAGCGACCGCAGCCCCGCCTTGATCGGGATCACCAGCCGCGCATCCGCGGCCTCGATCACCGCGTCGGTGACGCCGGCGCTCTCGCGCCCGAATAGCAGGATGTCCGACGTCTGGTAATGAAAATCGCGGTAGTCGGTGGCCGCCTTGGTGGTGAACAGCAGCAGCCGGTAGCTTCGTGCCGCACGCCATTCCTCGAATTTCGTCCAGGAGTCGTGGCGGGTGAGGCTGACATGGTCGAGGTAATCCATTCCCGCCCGGCGGAACAGGCGGTCGGATACGGGGAAGCCCGCAGGTTCGATGATATGGGCGGCCAGGCCCAAGCAGGCGCAAAGCCTGAGAATCGTGCCGGTGTTCTGAGCGATGTCGGGTTGGAAAAGCGCGATCTGCATGGGCGGTGCGAGGGCTTTGACGGGGCAACGGCGAGCCCGGAATGTCTCAATAAAACATCGCTCGCTCGGGAATTCGTGCATGGCACGCCTCCACGCCGTTAGCGGGCTTGCGCTCGCCGGGCAAGGGTGCCAATAGAACGATTCTGGACTGCTATTTCACCCATTTTGAGGTGGACGGCCAAGTTCTGCCGCCGCGGGGGGCCGCGGGTGCCGGCAGCCATTCCGGGGACCTCTTGGGCGCCCCTCGGAGCGGTTCCACCGGTAGCGCAAGAAGAAAGGGTTGGAATCGTGACGACAGCGTCTTCGGCGGACCATCCGACACGCCGTGATTTCTTATTCGTTGCAACAGGGGCAGCTGCAGCAGTAGGGGGCGCGGCTGCGCTCTGGCCCTTCATCTCCCAGATGAATCCTGACGCCTCGACCATTGCCGCAGGTGCGCCGATCGAGGTCGATCTCAGCCCGATCGCCGAGGGCCAGGACATCAAGGTGTTCTGGCGCGGCAAGCCGATCTACATCAGCCACCGCACCAAGAAGCAGATCGACGAGGCGCGCGCCGTCAACGTGGCGAGCCTGCCCGATCCGCAGGCCGATGATGCCCGCGTCAAATCCGGTCACGAGCAGTGGCTGGTCGTCATCGGCATCTGCACCCATCTGGGCTGCATCCCGATCGCTCATGAAGGCAGCTACGACGGCTTCTTCTGCCCCTGCCATGGTTCGGTGTACGATACGTCCGGCCGCATCCGCCAGGGCCCTGCACCCACGAACCTGGTCGTGCCGCCGTACCAGTTCGTTTCCGACACCAAAATCCAGATCGGCTGAGCCTCGGACCTTCTCCGAAGCTTTGCGCCGACTCGTCGCATTATTTCCTCAGGATCGCATCATGAGCGGACCATCCGACTACCAGCCGAGCAATCCGGCCCTGCAATGGATCGAGCGGCGCCTGCCGATCTTTGGTCTCATCCATTCCTCCTTCGTCGCCTACCCCACCCCGCGCAACCTGAACTATTGGTGGACCTTCGGCGCCATCCTTTCCTTCATGCTGGCGATCCAGATCCTGACCGGCGTGGTCCTGGCGATGCACTACACGCCGAACGCCGATCTCGCCTTCAAGTCGGTCGAGCTGATCGTCCGCGACGTGAACTACGGCTGGCTGCTGCGCAACATGCACGCGGTCGGCGCCTCGATGTTCTTCGTCGCCGTCTACGTCCATATGTTCCGCGGCCTTTACTACGGGTCGTACAAGGAGCCGCGCGAGGTGCTGTGGATCCTCGGCGTCATCATCTACCTGCTGATGATGGCGACCGGCTTCATGGGCTACGTGCTGCCGTGGGGCCAGATGAGCTTCTGGGGCGCCACCGTCATCACCAACCTGTTCTCCGCCGTGCCCTATGTCGGCGAGAGCATCGTGACGCTGCTGTGGGGCGGCTATGCGGTCGGCAATCCCACGCTGAACCGCTTCTTCTCGCTGCACTATCTGTTGCCGTTCGTGATCGCGGGCGTCGTCGTGCTCCACGTCTGGGCGCTGCACGTCGCAGGCCAGAACAATCCTGATGGCGTCGAGCCGAAGACGGAAAAGGACACCGTTCCGTTCACGCCGCATGCCACCATCAAGGACATGTTCGGCGTCGCTTGCTTCATGCTGCTGTATGCCTGGTTCATCTTCTACATGCCGAACTATCTCGGCGACGCCGACAATTACATTCCGGCGAACCCGGGCGTGACGCCGCCGCACATCGTGCCGGAATGGTACTACCTGCCGTTCTACGCGATCCTGCGCTCGATCCCGGACAAGCTCGCGGGCGTCATCGCGATGTTCGGCGCGATCATCATCCTGTGCTTCCTGCCCTGGCTCGACAGCGCCAAGACCAAGTCGTCGAAGTACCGTCCGCTGGCCAAGCAGTTCTTCTGGATCTTCGTCGCGGTCTGCATCCTGCTTGGTTATCTCGGCGCACAGCCGCCGGAGGGCATCTACGTCATTGCCGGCCGGATCCTGACGTTCTGCTACTTCGCATACTTCCTCATCGTCCTGCCGCTGCTCGCGCGCATCGAAAAGCCGCGGCCGGTGCCGAACTCGATCTCGGATGCAGTTCTGGCCAAGACCGGGAGCAGGTCGACGCCGATGGTGTCGACGGCGATCGTGCTGGCGCTCGCCGGTTCGTTGTTCGCGGGCTCGGTCGACAGCGCGAAAGCGTCCGAAGGCGGCGACAAGCCTCCGGGCAACAAATGGTCGTTCGCGGGCCCGTTCGGTACGTTCGATCGCGGCGCGCTGCAGCGCGGCTTGAAGGTCTACAAGGAGGTTTGCGCCAGCTGCCACGGCCTCTCCTATGTCGCATTCCGCAACCTCGCCGAGCCCGGCGGACCCGGCTATTCGGTCGCGCAAGCCGCGGCGTTCGCGTCCGAGTACAAGGTCAAGGACGGTCCGAACGATGCGGGTGACATGTTCGAGCGGGCCGGCCGGGCGGCGGACTATTTCCCCTCGCCATTTCCGAACGAGCAGGCTGCGCGTGCGGCGAACGGTGGTGCAGCGCCGCCCGACCTGTCCCTGATCACCAAGGCGCGCTCTTACAAGCGCGGCTTCCCTTGGTTCATCTTCGACGCCTTCACCCAGTACCAGGAACAGGGGCCTGACTATGTCGCCGCGCTGCTCCAGGGGTATGAGGACAAGGTGCCGGAGGGCGTTACCATCCCGGAGGGCTCCTATTACAACAAGTACTTCCCGGGCCACGCCATCAAGATGCCGAAGCCGATCAGCGACGGCCAGGTGACCTATGACGACGGCTCGCCGACGACGGTCGCGCAGTACGCCAAGGACGTCACCACGTTCCTGATGTGGACCGCTGAGCCGCACATGGAAGCGCGCAAGCGCCTGGGCTTCCAGGTGTTCGCGTTCCTGATCATCTTCGTCGGCCTGATGTACTTCACCAAGAAGAAGGTCTGGGCCAGCTCCCACTGAGCGACGCGAGACGGGACATGAAGAAGCCCCCGCAAGGGGGCTTTTTTGTTGGTGTGTCATTCCGGGGCGCGCGATAGCGCGCACCCGAATTCATGGGCCGACAGAGTTGGCGGATGAATGGCTTCCAGGCTCGATGCTGACGCATCGCGTCGGAATGACGAGAGTGTGGATTGCGCCGCACGCTTGCACCCGCCAAAATAGGGCCAACCGCTCAAATCTCATCGGAGGACACCATGGGAACCGCCATTACCTTCAAGCGCCCGGACGGCCAGGACGCCTCGGGCTATCTCGCCAATGCCGCGCGCGGCAATTCGCCGGGCGTGGTCGTGATCCAGGAATGGTGGGGCCTTTCGGACCAGATCAAGGGCCTGTGTGATCGCTTCGCGCTCGCCGGCTTCGACGCGCTGGCGCCCGATCTCTACAAGGGCAAGGTGGTGCCGTATCACGACACGGACAGCGCCAACAAGGAGATGAACTCGCTCGACTTCATGGACGCTACCACGCAGACAGTGCGCGGTGCCGCGCAATATCTGTCGCGCAATGGCGCCAAGGTCGGGCTGACAGGCTTCTGTCTGGGCGGTGCCGTGACCATCATCGGCGCGACCAAGATCCCGGAGCTCGCAGCCGGCGTCGTGTTCTACGGCATCCCGCCGGAGCAGGCGGCCAGGCCCGCCGACGTCAAGATCCCGCTCCAGGCCCACTTCGCCAACAAGGACGATTGGTGCACGCCGGAGCTGGTCAACGGGTTCGAGAAGGCCATGAAGGCCGCCGGCAAGTCGCTCGAACTGTTCCGCTATGACGCCGAGCACGCCTTCGTCAACGAGCAGCGCCAGGCCGTGCACGACCGCGAAGCCGCCGAGCTCGCTTGGGGCAGGGCGATCAAGTTTTTCGCCAATCATCTCGACGGCAACAGAGCGGCTTGACGCAGCTGGTAGCCAGGATGGAGCGCAGCGGAATCCGGGACTGTCCCGTCGCTGCGCATCACTGATTGCGCCTCGCTCCAGTCGGGCTACCGCCTTGCTTACCCTTGACGCCGCCCCCGCGCCATGGTGAGTATCCGCCTCATGAGCACCGCCGTCCGCCCAGCCCGTCGTTGGTGGCGCACCTCCTGACGAGGTGGCCGGTGCGATTTTCCTTTCCCAAATCGACTGAGGCCGCCAGCACAGCGCGGCGGCCTGATCGTTTGTCCTGTGTGGCGTTCCCTCGGCAAGTTTCGTAAGAGGACGACATGAACAGGACCGTCTTTGCCCTCCCGCCCAGAAGCGACTACGTGACGCGCGCGGGCCTCGCGATCACGCGCGTGGCCGAGCAGTTCACCGGGGGCGCCAACCGGCTCGACGATCTCGTGAGCCTGCTCGACCGCCGCCGCGGCGTGGTGTTGTCCTCGGGAACGACCGTACCCGGCCGGTACGAAAGCTTCGACCTCGGTTTCTCCGACCCGCCGCTCAAGCTGGAAACCGTCGGCTTCGACTTCAAGCTGGAAGCGCTGAACGAGCGCGGGCAGGTGCTGATCGCCTTCCTCGCCGATGTGCTGCGCGAGCCCTGCGTGGTGATCTCCGAGAAGACGGCCACGCGCCTTGCCGGCCACATTATCCGCGGCGACGCCCCGGTCGAGGAGGACCAGCGCACGCGGCGCGCCAGCGTGATGTCTCTGGTGCGCGACATCATCGCGGCCTTCTCCGCCAACGACGACGCGCTGCTCGGCCTGTTCGGCGCCTTCGCCTACGACCTCGTCTTCCAGATCGAGGATCTCGTGCAGAAACGCCCGCGCGAGGCCGACCAGCGCGACATCGTGCTCTACGTCCCCGACCGCCTGCTGGCCTATGACCGCGCCACCGGCCGCGGCGTTGTACTCGCTTACGATTTCGCCTGGAAGGACAGGTCCACCCAAGGGCTGCCGCGCGAGACCGCGGACAGCCCGTACCTGAAGACGCCGCGTCAGGGCTTTGCCGATCACGGCCCCGGCGAATACCAGGCCACGGTCGAGACTGCGCGCGCGGCCTTCGCCCGCGGCGATCTGTTCGAAGCGGTGCCTGGACAGCTCTTTGCCGAGCCCTGCGACCGCTCACCGGCAGAAGTCTTCCAGCGGCTCTGCGTCATCAACCCCTCGCCCTATGGCGCTCTGATGAATCTCGGCGAGGGCGAATTTCTCGTCTCGGCCTCGCCGGAGATGTTCGTGCGCTCGGACGGTCGCCGGGTCGAGACCTGCCCGATCTCGGGCACGATTGCGCGCGGCAGCGATGCGATCGGCGACGCCGAACAGATCCGCCAGCTCCTCAACTCGGAGAAGGACGAGTTCGAGCTCAACATGTGCACCGACGTTGACCGCAACGACAAGGCACGCGTCTGCGTGCCCGGCACCATCAAGGTGCTGGCACGGCGGCAGATCGAGACCTACTCGAAGCTCTTCCACACCGTCGATCACGTCGAGGGCATGCTGCGCCCCGGCTTCGACGCGCTCGATGCCTTCCTCACCCATGCCTGGGCGGTGACCGTGACAGGCGCGCCGAAGCTCTGGGCGATGCAATTTGTCGAGGATCACGAGCGCTCGCCGCGGCGGTGGTATGCGGGGGCGATCGGCGCCGTCAATTTCGACGGCAGCATCAACACCGGCCTCACCATCCGCACCATCCGCATGAAGGATGGCCTCGCCGAAGTGCGTGTCGGCGCCACCTGCCTCTTCGATTCAGATCCGGCCGCGGAAGACCGCGAGTGCCAGGTCAAGGCCGCCGCGCTGTTCCAGGCGCTGCGCGGCGATCCGCCGAAGCCGCTGTCGACCTTCGCACCCGACGCGACCGGTTCAGGCAAGCAGGTGCTGCTGATCGATCATGACGACAGCTTCGTGCACATGCTCGCCGACTATTTCCGCCAGGTCGGCGCCAGTGTCACCGTGGTCCGATATGTGCATGCGCTCGACATGCTCAAGCGGAAGAACTGGGATTTGCTGGTGCTGTCGCCCGGTCCCGGCAGGCCGGAGGACTTTGCGATCAAGAAGACCATCGATGCGGCGCTGGAGAAGAAGCTGCCGGTCTTCGGCGTTTGCCTCGGCGTGCAGGCGATCGGCGAATATTTCGGCGGCGAGCTCGGCCAGCTCACCCATCCGGCCCATGGCCGGCCCTCGCGGGTGCAGGTGCGCGGCGGCCGCCTGATGCGCAACCTGCCGAACGAGATCGTCATCGGCCGCTATCACTCCCTCTTTGTCGAGCGCGGCAGCATGCCGGAAGTGCTTGATGTCACGGCCAGCACCGAGGACGGCGTCGCCATGGCGCTCGAGCACAAGACCCTGCCGGTCGCCGGCGTGCAATTTCATCCGGAGTCGCTGATGTCGCTCGGGAATGAGGTGGGACTTCGTATTGTCGAGAATGCGTTCCGGCTGGACGCGCGTTGATTGAGAGGCACCAATGACCTTTGACCACGACCTGAAGGCGAGCATCCGCACCATCCCGGACTATCCGAAGCCGGGCATCATGTTCCGCGACATCACCACGTTGCTTGCGGACGCGCGGGCGTTCCGTCGTGCGGTCGACGAGCTCGTCAATCCCTGGGCCGGCAACAAGATCGACAAGGTTGCCGGCATAGAGGCCCGCGGCTTTATCCTGGGCGGTGCGGTGGCGCACCAGCTCTCGGGCGGTTTCGTGCCGATCCGCAAGAAGGGCAAGCTGCCGCACACCACGGTCCGCATTGCCTATTCGCTGGAATACGGCATCGACGAGATGGAGATGCATGTCGATGCGATTCAGCCCGGCGAGCGCGTGATCCTGGTCGACGACCTCATCGCTACCGGCGGCACGGCGGAAGGCGCCGTGAAACTGCTGCGCCAGATCGGGGCCAACGTGGTCGCCGCCTGCTTCATCATCGACCTGCCCGATCTCGGCGGCGCGGCCAAGCTGCGCGCCATGGACGTGCCGGTGCGCACGCTGATGACGTTCGAGGGGCACTGAGCCGCCAAGCGGTCAGATCATCTCGGCCTTCAGCTCGGCCCGCCAGTGCAGCATGCGCTCCTTCAGGAGCGCATTCCTGACATAGGCGCTCTCCTCATCCTCCAGCCGCTCGCATTCGCCGAACGTCAGGCCCGCCTCGCCGTGCGTGTTCCAGGCGGTCTGAAGGCTGCGGCAGGTGTGGCTGCCCTGGCGCAGCGAGAACCAGATGCGGTTCTGGATCGTTTCGAGGTTCGGCGCTTGGCCGACCCAGGTCTCGCTTGAGGCCGGGCAGCGGACGACGAAGATGCCCGCAACGGTCTTCCGCTCCTTGTAGGCGGCGATGGCTGCTTTCCGGTCGATGCTCACGGGGAAGACCTCGTTGAAGGACGCAATGAGCGTTCTCCATAAGCGCGGCCTGGCGCGCAGTCAATAATATCCGGGTAAAATTTCTGCCTAGGACCGCTGCAGGATCAGGCTGAGCTCGAGCTCGCGGAAGGCGAGATAGTTGCGCCGAATCCATTGGTGCAGCTCGGTCGAGGAGTCCTTCTCCTGGCGCAGGTAGCCGGTGAAGGAGAAGTTCAGCCGGTCGATATAGGTCTTGAGGAAGCCGGGCAGCGCGGGCAGGCGGAACAGCCGTCCGCTGGCCATTGCGGGCGGCAGCTCGCCGCGCACGACATATTCGTTGTCCACCGTGATCAGGTTCATTCGCGGGATCTGCTCGCGCAGCATCCCATGAGCACGGGCGGAGGCGCGGTCGGTGTCGGCGACGAACAGGATCTGTGGCGCGACGTGGCGGCGCGCCGCCTCCTTGAGAAGGCCGATCTCCTCAGTCATCTTGAAGAACTCGTCGAAGGCGTGGAAGCCGAGGTCGATCACCTTGGCAACGCCGTCATCGAGGATGACGCGGTCCATCAGCTGCATCTTGCCAAAGGTGTCGATCACGTCGGCGGTCTCGGTCACCTTCGGCAGGTAATCGAGCAGCGACGGCTCCTTCAGATTGACGTCGAAGGCCGCGACGTTGCCGTTCTTGAGCAGCAGGAATTCAACGAGAAGCCGCGCCAGCAAGGTCTTGCCGACCTGCGGGCGGGGCGAGCAGATGATGTAGACGGGCGTCGCGGGCATCGAGAGCTATATCAGGCCAACTCACTGCCCAATCCAGCCGTATCAGCCCGGGCTTCGCAACTATTTTTCGCTGTTGCGGCTCACCGGCTTGGAGCCGACGATGTCGGTCAGACGGATGCGGTCGAACTCGCTCCAGACATTGGCCAGCCAGTGTCGGACATAGCCGCGCAGCACGAAGGAATAGTTCGCGGCCTCGTCGTTGATGCCCTTGTTGGCGACGAATTTCAGGAACGGGACCGAGGACACCTCGACCTGCTCGTAGGCCATCTCGTTGAGCTTGGGGATGGTCAGCTCGGTCGCGTCCTTGATGCGATGGAAATACGAGTTGTAGGTCGCCTGGTCCCACTGGAAGAACTGGGTGTCGTTGATGAAGTTCTTCACCAGGAAATATTTCGCGCCGGTCATGAAGCCCGCAGTCTCCGCGATCTCCTCCAGCGAGGCGATCGAGGGGCCGAGGATGTGGAACACGGCAAACGTGATCTGGCCGGCCTTGGCGGCATCGAGGAAGCCGATGTCGCGCAGCGATGCCAGGGCCGGAGAGAGCAGGCCGGCGCGGACGTCGATGACGGTCACCGACGGGCTCACCGCATTGAGCGTGTCGAAAATCTTCATCTGGTCGGCCGTGGTCGTCATGTCGACGATCTCGGTGATGTCGGGGTGGAAGCGCTTCAGAGTTCCGCGCGGCGACTCGGTGTCGAAGGCGCGCGTCGGAACGTTGTTAGCTGAGAAATAATCGAGCAGGGTGCGCGACACCGTGGTCTTGCCGACCCCGCCCTTGTCCGCGCCCACCACAACCACTGCCGGCTTTGCCATTGCTGTCCCCTAACGCGCGCCCCCGATCGCGAGGTCGCAATCGGCCGGGCCCAGATCGATGTCCCGAGTCTGCTGTTGGGCGCGAACATGGCAGAAACAAGGGAGAATTCAATTCCGCAGGCCCAAGTGACGGCAATTCCCGAGGTTTTTCCCGATCGCTGCGCAAGCTCCCAAGTGTAGCGGCAAATCGCGCCCTCAATGGTGGCCCCAAGGCCCCATCGGGTTGCCCGCGGGGGCTCCCGAGGGGCTTGGTGCGGAGACGGGCGGCAACGGACCAGCCGGGCTGCCGGCGTCGCTCCATGGCCCATGCGGTAGCGCCGGCGGGGCGTCCTCCTCGGGCTGTTCCGCCTCGGGCTGGTTCATCTCTTCGGTGGGGTCCGGCAGCGGACCGGGATCATGGCCACCGGCAAACTTGACCAGTGCGTCGACCCGGGACTGCACGGACGGGTGGGTCGCGAACAGATCGGCGAAGCCCTCGCGCGGATTGTCCACGCAGAGCTCCATCACGGCTGACGTCGCGCCGGGCAGTTCGCCGCGATTCTCGATCTTGCGCAGCGCCGAGATCATGGCGTCAGGGTCCTTCGTCAGCTCGACCGAGCCGGCGTCGGCGAGATATTCGCGCGACCGTGAGAGCGCGAGCTTGACCACCTGGGACAGCAGCCAGGCCACGACGATCAGCACGATCGCGACGATGATCACGATCACCGCGCCGCCGCCGGAGCTCTTGCTGTCGCTCGACGACGAGGACGAGCGCGACGAAGAGCCCGAGGACCATGAGCCGCCGGATCCGGAGCTCCAGCTGAAATTCGTGAACAGGCGGAAGAACAATTCACCGAAGAAGCCGACCACGCCCGCGATGATGACGGCGACCACCATGAGCTGTACGTCGCCGTTCTTGATGTGAGTCAGCTCGTGGCCCAGCACCGCCTCGATCTCCTTGTCGTCCAGCGCATCGAGGAGACCGGTGGTGACGGTGATGGAATATTGCCGCGGGTTGAGGCCGGTCGCGAACGCGTTCAGCGCCGGGCTCTCCATGATCTTCAGCTTCGGCATGGTGATGCCGCGCGAGATGCAGAGATTTTCGAGCAGGTTGTAGAGCCGCGGCTCTTCCTGTCGGGTGACGCCGTGGCCGCCGGTCACGGCATCGATCATCGACTGGTGAAAGAAATAGGCGATCGCGATCCAGGCGATCGCCGCAATGGTCGCGAAAGGCGCGGCCTTGAGCAGGTCGGAAAAGGCGCGGCTCAGATAATACGCGACCGTCCCGTTGCCGTTAATGACGACCTCGGCCACCAGGGCGCCGGCATAGACCAGCACGTAGACAAGCGCGAACAAGCCGGCGAGCAGCAGCATCGAACGAAACTTGTTCGAGGCGATGTGCGTGTAGAGACCATACGCGGCCATGACGCGATGCCCTGCCGGCCTGTCGGCTCAATTCAGAACTTTACCTGCGGCACCGTCTCGACCTCGGTACGGCTGGCGCCGAGATCGAAGAAGTCCTTTTTTGTGAAGCCGAACATCCCGGCGAACAGGGCCGCAGGCAGCTGCTGAATGCCGGTGTTGTATTCCTGAACCGCGTTGTTGAAGAAACGGCGGCTGGCCGCGATCTTGTTCTCGAGGTCGGAGAGCTCGGATGCGAGCTGCTGGAAATTGGCGTTGGCCTTGAGGTCGGGATAAGCCTCCGAAAGCGCGATCAGCCGGCCCAGCGCGCCGGAGAGCTGGTTCTCGGCTGCGGAGACCTGCGCGGGTCCCTGCGCCGACATCGCCGAATTGCGGGCCTTGATGACGTCGTCGAGCGTGCCGCGCTCGTGCGAGGCATAGCCTTTCACGGTCTCGACCAAGTTCGGGATCAGGTCGTGGCGTTGCTTGAGCTGCACGTCGATGTCGGCAAAGGCTTGGCCGACGCGCTGGCTCAGCGCCACCAGGCGATTGTAGGCGCTGAAGGCGAACAGCGCGAGAACGACGAGGACGCCGAGAACGATCCAGCCGGTCGACATGGAGGACTCCTGAAGAGGGAAGAAGACGGGCGCTAGGGTAGACCAAATTGGCGCAGGATGAGAGCCCGGCTCAGGGGGACAGAGGTAAGACTTGGTCGGATATGGGATCGTTCTCGTTCAAGGCAAAAGCCCCGAACGTGGTTAACTTTCGGCAATGACGGCATCGCCCCAGCGCCAGCGCCGGGCACTTGCATAGGCGGCCTTGTCGCGGCGGGGCACCTTCGCGAGCTCCACGCCCGTCTCCGTGCAGAGCTTCGCGGCGATCCCGGCCTTGCCCACATCGGGCGGCGCCAGCACGCGCGCGGCGCGACTTGCAGGCGGCGTACGGATCAGGGCGACGTAGATGAAGCGCTCGTCCTCGAAGGGCACATCGGCCCCTTTGATCTGGCGATGCGCCTGGGAGCGCGGCAGGCGCTGCGAGAAATGGCACCAATCGGGCGCGTTGAGCGGGCAGGGCCTTTCGTGCGGGCAGGGCGCGGCGACGTGCGCGCCTGCTGCGATCAGTTGCTGGCGCAGGGCAAGGAGGCGGGCATAGCCGGCGGGCGTGCCGGGCTCGATCACGACCAGCGCGTGGCGCGCCTTGGCCCACATGGCATCTGTGAGCTTGCGCTGATCGGCCTCGCTGAGCTCGCCCATGACGTAGCTGGCGATGACGAGATCGGCCTGTGAGACCTCGGCGAGGTTACCGCTGGCATCACCCGGCACATAGCGGCACTCCGCGAGGCGCGAGCTGTCGCGGGCCAGATCAAGCCCCAGGCGGCTCAGCGTGGCGTTGGCGTCGAGCAGGGTGAAGTCGTGTAGCGATGGAAATGCTTCCGCGGCAGCCCAGCTCGCGGTGCCTGGGCCCGCGCCGACGTCGAGCAGCGTCTCCGGGGCGAGATCGAGCACTATCTCCGCCAGCGCATTGAGGCTCGCAGCCACCGCGGCATAGGTTGCCGGCATGCGCGCGAGTGCATAGGCGAGGGCATCGGCTTCCGACTTGATCGTGCCGGAGCCGCCACCAGCGCGATAGGTGGTCGAGATTTTCTGCGACCGCTGCGCAGCGTCGCTCCGCGAGAAGCCCTCAAGCTTGCGATCGAGGGCAGCCTTCAACTCGGCGGGGAGGGCGGGGGCGATCATCGACAACCTCACGTCATCCCGGAGCGCGCGCAGGGCGAATCCGGAATCTGGAGGTTATAGCGCGAGATTCCGGGCTCGATGCTGCGCATCGCCCCGGAATGACGGCTGAAAATCTCACGCCACGTTCTGGTCGAGGATGTCCACCGCCTCGGCGAGGCTCACCGACACCAGCTGCGACACGCCGCGCTCGGCCATGGTGACGCCGAACAGACGGTTCATCCGCGCCATCGTGATCGGGTTGTGCGTGATGATGATGAAGCGCGTGTCGGTCGAGCCCGTCATTTCGTGCAGCAGGTTGCAGTAGCGCTCGACGTTGTGGTCGTCGAGCGGTGCGTCGACTTCGTCCAGCACGCAGATCGGCGAGGGATTGGTGAGGAACACCGCGAAGATCAGTGCCATCGCGGTCAGGGCCTGCTCACCGCCCGAGAGCAGCGACAACGTCTGCGGCTTCTTGCCGGGCGGCTTGGCGATGATCTCGAGACCGGCCTCGAGCGGGTCGTCGCTCTCGATCAGGTGCAGCGCGGCCTCGCCGCCGCCGAACAGCTCGACGAACAGGCGCTTGAAGTGGTTGTTGACGACCTCGAACGAGGTCAGGAGCCGCTCGCGCGCTTCCTTGTTGAGGCTCTGGATGCCCTGGCGCAGCCGCTTGATGGCTTCGACCAGGTCGTCCCGCTCGGTGACGAGACCGTTGTGCTGGGTCTCGACCTCGCGCAGCTCTTCCTCGGCGCGCAGGTTCACCGCGCCGAGGCGCTCGCGGTCGCGGCGCATCTTTTCGAGGTCTTCCTCGATATCGTGCAGCGGCGGCAGCTCCGCGCCGGGCTCGATCTCGGCGAGGCCGGCGACGGCCTGCGGCTCGACTTCCAGCATGTCGCGGATCTCGCGCTCGATATCCTCGAGCCGGCGGCGAGCGCCTTCCATGCGCTCCTCGGCGCGGGCGGTGGCCTCACGGGCGCTGGAGAGCGCCTCGAGCGTCAGCTTCGCGACGCGATCGGTCTCCGCCATCGCGCTTTCCGCGGTGGCGAGCGCGTCAGCGGCCATGCGACGGTCGTTCTCGGCGTACTCGATCTCGGTGATAAGCGCGCTGCGCTTTTCGGCAAACACGGCCGGCGCGTTTTCCAGTTCGCTGCGCTCGATCGTGAGTTCGGCGATGCGGGCCTGGATGGTGTCGATGTGGGAGGCCGCGCTCTCCTTGCGGTTCTGCCATTCGGTGCGCTCGGCGAGGATCGCCTGCACGCGGCGATCGGCGAGCTCGGCTTCGCGCGCCAGCGCCTGCGCCTCGGCGCGGACCTGGGCCGCCATGCGACGATGGCCCTCGATGTCGCTGCGCACGGCGGCGAGACGGGTCTCCGTGTCCTCGCTCGACGGCAGCTCCCCGATGCCCGCCTGGGCGTATTCGTAGGCGGCTTCGGCTTCGGCGCGGTCGGCGGCGAGACGGCTGTGTGCTTCCGACAGCGTCGCCTTGCGCGCGGCGTGGCGGCTGATCTCGCGCTCGGCATTGGCATGGCGCTCGCGCGCGACGTTGAGCTCGCGCTGCGCGGCGCGCCAGGCTTCGCGGCTGGCGCCTTCGGTGCTGGCGGCCATCTGCAGCTCGGACTCGGCGTTTTCCAGCGCCTGGCGCTTGATCTGCGCGTCGATGCGGGCCTGCTCCAGCTCGTTCTCGATGTCGACGAGGCGGGCGCGCTCGGCCAGGCGGCGGGCCGCGCCGGTGGGGGCGTGGGCGGCGGCAACGAAGCCGTCCCAGCGCCAGACGTCGCCCTCGGGCGAGACCAGCCGCTGGCCCGTCTTGAGCTGCGAGACCAGCTCGGCACCGCGCTCACGCGGCACCACGCCGATCTGGGCGAGGCGGCGCGCCAGTTCGGCCGGCGCCTGCACGTGGTTGGCGAGCGGCACGGCGCCCTCGGGCAGTTCCGGATCGCCTTCCGTGTGGCCGACATTGGTCCAGCGCATCGGCGCCGACGGATCGATCGGTGCATCGAGATCGTCGCCGAGCGCGGCGCCGATGGCCTTTTCAAAGCCCTTGTCGACGGTGATGCCGTCGATAATCGGCGGCCAAAGATTCTTGGTCTCGCCGTTGACGATCTTGGAGATGGTGCGCGCCTCGGTCTCGAGCCGCTGTACGCGCTTGTCGGCTTCGACCAGCGGCGAGCGCGAGGATTCCAGGGTCTGGCGGGCGGCAACGTGCGCTGCTTCGCTCGCTTGCGCCGCGGCTTCGGAAGCTGCCAGCGTCTCTTCCGCGGTCTCGACCAGAGCGGTCAGCTCGTCGAGATCGCCAAAGCCGCCAGTCGCCTCAGCGAGCTTCTGCTCTTCCGCTGCGACGTTCGCGATCTCCTGGTCGAGCCGGGCGAGCTTGTCGCGATGGGTGCGGACGTTGGCTTCGAGCTGGTTGCGCTTCGCCGTGAGGTCAGCGAGCGCGGTGGTGAGTTCGGCGAACTGCTGCTCGGTCTCGGTCAGCACCGCCTCGGCTTCGGCAACGCGCTCGTCGACGCCCGAGCGCTTCTCGACGCGCGACTTGATCTCTTCCTTCAGCTCGGCGTCCTCGGTGTCGAGCCGCTGCAGCGCGACGTCGGCGTCCATGGTCTGCTGCTGGGCCCGCGAGATGTCACCCTCGAACTGGGCGAGGCGGCGCTCGAGCTCGGCGACGCGCTCCTTGGCGCGCTCTTCCTCGCGGTCGAGCTGCTCGCGCGCATTGGTCAGGCGCTGGAGCCCCGCCGCGGCGCGCGCTTCGGCATCGCGCAGCGCCGGCATTTCTGCGGCGCGGATGGCCTGGATGCGGGCGGCTTCGGCCTGGTGCTGGGTGCGCTCGGCCATTTCGCGCACCGCGAGGTCGTGGGTCTGAGCGGATTCGTTGACGTCGGCATGCGCGCCGATCCAGCGCAGATGATACAGCGTGGCCTCGGCCTTGCGGACCTTGGCCGCGACCTCGCGATAGCGCACCGCCTGGCGGGCCTGCTTCTTCAGGCCTTCCATCTGGCCGGAGAGCTGGCCGATCACGTCCTCGACGCGGGTGAGGTTGGTTTCGGCGGCCTTGAGCCGCAACTCGGCCTCGTGGCGGCGGGCATGCAGGCCGGCGACGCCGGCGGCGTCTTCCAGCACGCGGCGGCGCTGCTCGGGCTTGGCCTGGATGATCTCGCCGATCTTGCCCTGGTGGACGAGGGCCGGCGAACGCGCGCCGGTGGCGGCATCGGCAAACAGGATCTGCACGTCGCGGGCGCGCACGTCGCGGCCGTTGATGCGATAGACCGAGCCGGCCTCGCGCTCGATGCGGCGGGAGATTTCAAGGATCTGGCTGTCGTTCACCGCCGCCGGCGCGGTGCGATCGGCATTGTCGATCGTCATCGTCACTTCGGCGTGGTTGCGCGCCGGACGGTTGCCGGAGCCGGCGAAGATCACCGCGTCCATGTCGGCCGCGCGCAGCGACTTGTACGAGGTCTCACCCATCGCCCAGCGCAGCGCTTCGACGAGATTGGACTTGCCGCATCCGTTGGGACCGACCACGCCGGTCAGGCCGGGCTCGATGACGAAGTCCGTGGGCTCAACGAAGGACTTGAAGCCGTGAAGGCGCAGGCGGGTGATTTTCATAAGCACGCATCTCTGTTGGCAGGCACGAATCCCCCTGCCTGGACAATACCATGGAAGGCAATGTCGCTGTCTGGGTGAGTCGCGCGAGGCGGCTCATGCGGCTGGACAATGGCCGTGGTGCGCCGCAAGGGCAACCAGCGAAAGCCGCTTTTCCCAAGGGATTTGTGCCGGGAAAGATACGGCTTTCGAGATGCGAATCAGGATTGCCGCGTGCGAATCAGCTCTTGAGCAGCGGATTGATCCTCTTGGCGAATTCCTCGAACGAGGTCTCGCCCTTGATCTTCTCGCCGTTGATGAAGAACGTCGGCGTGGAGTCCACCTTCAACACGTCGCTGGCGTATTTCTGGTCGGCGGCGATCTTGTCGAGCAGCGCCTGGTCCTTCAGGCAGGCCTCGACCTGCTGCTGGGTGAGGCCGGCCTGCTTGCCGATCCGCGTCAGTGTCTCGGTGGTGTTCTTCATCACCCAGTCGTTCTGCTGGCGGAACAGCATGTCGGTGACCGCGAAATATTTCGGCGCGTCGCCATTGGCAATGCAGCGCGACAGCATCGAACCGGCCGCGGCTTTGATGTCGAGCGGGAACTCGCGGAAAATGTAACGCACCTTCCCGGTGTCGATGTATTCCTTCTTGATCTTCGGGAACACCTGCTCGTTGAAGGTCGCGCAATGCGGGCAGGTCATCGAGGCGTATTCGGTGATGGTGACGGCGGCATCGTTCGGGCCGAGCGCCATGTCCGGCAGCGACACCGGCTTGGCGACATCCGCGGCCGATTGCGCCATGGCCTCCGAGATGAGACGCAGTGGCGAGAGCCCGGCGAACGCGGCGAGCCCGGTCAGCGACAGCATCGTGGTGAAGGCGCGGCGGGTGATGATCAAGGTCGGCTCCCGGGATTGGCAAGGTATCGCCCCAAGGGTCTACTGAATTCCCGCTCGGGCGGCCTGTCGCTAGCTTGAAACCTCGTTTGAGGCAATGGCGCGCGGCACGGACGGGTCCAGATTGGTCCTGAATTAAGGCTCAATTTCGCTTGATGGCCGCCCCAAGCCGCGCCAGCGCCGTCTTCAGGTCGTCATCCTCGATGTCGGTCAGGTTCTCCGCCGCCTTCGCCACGGCCTTGGGATCGGGGGGACCGGGACGCTTTCGGGCCTGGGGCCGCGACAGGGGGGCTTGGCGGAAGGCGAGCTTGCCAACCGCGCTCCAGCCGAAGAAGCGATTGACCCGCTGGAGGATGACGTCCGCAGAGTGCTGGATCTCCAGCGCCATCGGGCCCTCGACCCGCAGCACCAGGGTTGCAGGCTCCTGCGGCTGGCCCTCCACCGGTCGCGGCCATTGCATCTTCAGCGGCTCGGCATGGGCCGCGATCTCGGGCCCGGCGATCTGCGCCCACCGGGTCACCAGCTCGCGCGCGGCAAAACCCTGCTTGGCATAGGCTTCGGCGAAGACGTCGTCGAGCAAGGTGCCGAGCGGCTTGGCGCTGATGGGGCCGGGTTTGGCGGGGAATTTGGACATGAGGCCTTATAGCACCCTGCGCGACCTGCCAGGAACTGCTGTCGTCGTGGTCAGGCTTGTCCCGGCTATCCACGTCTCGCCACGAAGAAAGACGTGGATGCCTGCGACGAGTGCGGGCCTGACGTGGAGAGGTCGTCCCTACATCGCTACAGTGCGAGCATGCATCTCAAATCGGCCCGCAAGGCGAAATCGGAACCCGTCCCATCGAAACGTTCGGCTCGTCCGGTCGCGCTCCTGCAATGGTACGATCGCCATCGGCGCCGGCTGCCCTGGCGCGCCGCGCCGGGGGAGACCTCGGACCCATACCGTGTCTGGCTCTCGGAGATCATGCTCCAGCAAACCACGGTGAAGGCGGTCGGACCCTATTTCGAAAAATTCGTCGCGCGCTGGCCGGACGTCACGGCGCTTGGCCGGGCATCACTCGATGACGTGCTGCGGATGTGGGCCGGGCTCGGCTATTACTCGCGTGCCCGCAATCTCCATGCCTGCGCGGTGTCCGTGACGCGCGAGCACGGCGGCAGCTTTCCCGACACCGAGGAAGCTCTGCGCGCGCTGCCGGGGATCGGGCCGTATACGGCGGCTGCGATTGCGGCGATTGCGTTCGACCGCCGCACCATGCCGGTCGACGGCAATATCGAACGGGTGGTGTCGCGGCTCTTTGCAGTCGAGGAAGAACTGCCGCAGGCCAAACCGCTTATCCAGCGATTGGCGGCAACGCTGCTGGCGGACAGTCGCGCCGGCGACAGCGCGCAGGCGTTGATGGATTTGGGTGCCTCGATCTGCACGCCGAAGAAGCCGGCCTGCTCGCTGTGTCCGCTCAACGAGGACTGCACGGCGCGTGCGCAAGGCACCCAGGAAACTTTCCCACGCAAGGCGCCGAAGAAGAGCGGAGCGTTGCGTCGCGGCGCCGCTTTCGTCGTCACGCGTGGCAACGAGCTGCTCGTCCGTTCAAGGCCCGAAAAGGGCCTGCTCGGCGGCATGACCGAAGTGCCCGGCTCGGACTGGATCGCCGGCCAGGACGACGCGGCGGCGAAGCTGCAGGCGCCCGAGCTGAAGGGGCTGTCGCGCTGGCAGCGCAAGGTGGGTGTGGTCACCCACGTCTTCACGCATTTCCCGCTGGAACTGGTGGTCTACACCGCGAAGGCGGAGGCGCGCGCCCGTGCGCCGGCGGGCATGCGCTGGGTGCCAATCGCGACCCTGGCCGGTGAGGCGCTGCCGAACGTCATGCGCAAGGTCATCGCGCACGGGCTCGAGCTTTCCCGAGACCCATCGTCCTGACAGAACGCTGGCAGCAGGGCTGCGCTATCAGCGCAGGGTATGGAGGCTGCCAATGGTCAAGACCGCGCTCGACAATTTTCCAAGACCGCCCTGCGCCGAGCTGCTGGGCTGGCGGTTGCTCGACGCCCGCCCGCAGGAGGGCTGGATCAAGCTCGGCTTCGAGGGCAAGCCGCAGTTCTGCAACCCAGCCGGATTCATTCAGGGCGGCATGCTCTCGGCCATGCTTGACGACACCATGGGCCCGGCGGTGCTCGTGCTGAGCGAGGGCCGTCTCTACACCACCACCATCAGCATGACCGTGAACTTTCTCAGCCCGGCAAAGCCCGGTCCGATCGTTGGCGAAGCCAAGGTGACGCAGCTCGGCAAGACCATCGCCTTCGTCGAAGGCAAGCTGATGGCCGAAGACGGCACCGTGCTGGCGACGGCCAGTGCGAGCGAGCGGCTGCTGGAAGCGGCGAGGGTGGTGGGAAAGTAACTGGCTCGCGGCCGCTTTCCCTTCTCCCTAAGGTGGCGCGAAGCGCCGGATGAGGGGTTCTGCCCGCACTCACACATGCAGCCGAACGAGCGGAGACATTCCCCTCGTCCAAGTGAGCTTGCGTCCCCAGTGGAGCTGCCCTCTCCCACAAGGGGCGAGAGCGCATCCATGCGCAACTCGCTTCGCACGAAGTCTTAGGCCACCACCCGCTTCGTATCCTTGCTCACGATCGGCGGCTTTGCATTCAGCGCTTCCACCTGGAAACCCGCGACGCGCTTGTAGTTGGCGGCGATGTCTTCCAGCTCCTGTTGCGACAGCACGTCGGTGACGACTGCAAAGCCGTCGGGCGCGCGCTCCTCGACGAGCTGCATCACCTGCTCGGGGCCGTTCTTGCGGTTGAGCAGCACGAGATCGGTGGTCGCGGGCCGCCGCTCGGCCTCGTAGGCGAGCAGCGCGGCTTGCGTCGGTCCATGCGCGAGAATCTCGCGGGTGATGACGCGGGCATCGAGGATCGCCTGCGAGGCGCCGTTCGAACCGATCGGATACATCGGATGTGCGGCGTCGCCCATCAGCGTGACGCGGCCGAACGTCCATTGCGACACCGGATCGCGGTCGACCAGGGGATATTCATAGGCGCGCGGGCAGTTCCTGATCAGGCCGGGCACGTCGAGCCAGTCGAACGTCCAGCCTTCGAACCAGGGCAAGAACTCTTCCAGCCGCGCTGTGCGGTTGTAGTCCTCGCGCCGCCACTGATAGGTCGGGGGCATATGTCGCTCGGCGACCCAGTTGATCTGATAATTGCCAGCGGCATCCGGCGACTTGCTGATCGGATAGCAGACGAATTTCAGGATCTCGTGTCCCGCCATGATCATGGTGCGGCCGCTGAGGAAGGCTTTCGCCGGCGTCACGCCGCGCCACAGGATGCGGCCGTTCCAGATCGGCGGGCCTTCGCCCGGATAGAGCTTTTCGCGCACGGCGGAATGGATCCCGTCGGCGGCGATCAGGATCGCGCCGTCGTAAATTCCTGCAGCCTTGCCCGTCGCCTTGTCCACAAATTCGGCGCGCACACCACCCGCCGTCTCGGTCCAGCCGGTCAGATGGTGGCTGGTGAGGATGTTCTCCCGGCCGAGCCGTTCGACCGCCGTGTCGAGCAGGATCTGCTGGAGGATGCCGCGATGGATCGAGAATTGCGGCCATTTGTAGCCGGCCTCCAGCCCGCGCGGCTCGCGCCAGATCGGCTTGCCGTGCTTGGAGAAATAGGCGAGCTCGCTGGTCCGCACACCGTTGGCGTCGAGCTTGTCCATCAGACCGAGCTCGATCAGCTCGCGCACCGCATGCGGCAGCACGTTTATGCCGACGCCAAGCGGCTTCAATTCCGCGACACTCTCGAACACTTTCACGGGAATGCCGATTTGATGCAGGCTAAGCGCAAGCGTCAGCCCGCCGATGCCGCCACCGGCGATGAGTACCGTCATGACCAAACCCCTCCAATTGCGGGCGTCTTGGCACAGCCGGATGGTGGTGGGCAACTGCGAAGAGCATGCAGTGCTATGGACGTCGGGGCCGACAGCGGATAATTTCCAGCTTTCCCATGAGGTCCGACATGCTCAAGCTCTACTACGCCACCGGCACCTGCGCGCTCGCCACCTACATCTCGCTGGAAGAGGCCGGCGCCGACTACACGGCCGAGCGGCTGAGCTTCAAGGACAACCAGCAGAACAGTCCGGACTATCTCGCCATCAACCCGAAAGGTCGCGTCCCGGCCCTGGTGACCGATCGCGGCGTCCTGACCGAGACGCCGGCGATGCTGGCCTACATCGCGCAAATGTTCCCCAAGGCGAAGCTCGCGCCGCTCGACGACCCCTTCGATTTTGCCGAGGTGCAGTCGTTCAACTCCTACCTTTGCTCGACCGTCCACATCAATCACGCCCACAAGATGCGCGGCGCGCGCTGGGCGACGCAGGAGAGCTCGTTCGCCGACATGAAGGAGATGGTCCCGAAGACCATGGCAGCATGCTTCAACCTCATCGAGCAGAAGATGTTCAAAGGGCCCTGGGTGATGGGCGATCAGTTCACGGTCTGCGATCCCTATCTCTACACGCTGTCCAACTGGCTCGAAGGCGACAGCGTCGACATCAATGCGACGCCGAAGATCGCCGATCATTTCAAGCGCATGTCGGATCGGCCAGCGGTGAGCAAGGTGATGGCGGCGCAGAAGGCGTAGAGAAGCGGTTACATGCTCCGCTGTGTCCAGGGCATGCCCGGGTCACCTGCGCGGACTCCTCGATCGCGTTCGGGAGGACCATCGAGTTTGGCAAGCCCCTCTTTACGAAGCCCTTTGCTTGCCCAGCTCTCGTCCCGTCTCCAGCATCAGTCGCCGCAGCCAGATCGAGCCCGGGTCCATCTGCGCCCGCGTCGGGTAGAACATGAACTGCTCGTCGATCCCTGGGTCGAGCGGCGGCGTCACCGTCGTAAGGCCGAGTTGCTTCGACAGCGCGGCGATCAGCCGGCGTGGCACGAAGGCAACAAGATCGGTGCGAGCGGCGACGTGCAACGCTTCGAGATAGCCTGACACCACCAGCGCGATGTGTCGCTCGACATTCTTGGCTCGCAGCCATGTGTCGATCAGGTCCTCACTATTGCCGCGGATGATGACGCCGACATGGCGCGCGGCCAAGAACGCCTCCCGCTGTTTCAGCTTGCCGGCGACGGGATGGCCGCGCCGCACGGCCAGCGCGTCGCTGTCGGTATAGAGCAATTGGCGGTGAAAGCCCTTGAAGGCGTTGCCGATCGAGATCACGAGATCGATGGTGCGGGCAAACTCGGCATGAAAAATCGCGGGTCCCCGCCACGGCACCACGTCGATGCGGACGTTGGGTGCAGCGCGGGTCACCTTCGCCATCAAGGGCGGCATCAACAGCTCGACGGCGAGATCGGGCATCATCAGGCGGAAGTGCCGCTCGCTGCGCGCGGCGTCGAATTCATCAGGCACGAACAGTCCGCGCACCTGGTCGAGCGTCTGGGCCAGCGGCACGCGCAGCGCCAACCCCCGTGGAGTCAGCTCCATGCGCGCGCCGGTGCGCACCAAGAGCGGATCGCCAAAAATGTCGCGCAGGCGCTGGAGCGCGTGGCTCGCTGCCGGCTGCGACAGTCCGAGCCGTAACGCCGCGCGGCTGACATTGGCCTCGCGCAACAATGCGTCGAGCGCGGTCAGCAGATTCAGGTCAAGCGAATTCAAATTCATGAAGTGAATACATATCATATCTTCTATCGATTTGAAGAATGCCGGTCGAGCAGCGATGTTCTTTGCGATGTCACCACACGGAGATGCCGCCATGAATGCTGCCGCCAACAAGAAGCTGATGCAGGATATCTTTGCCGCCGCCGCCGATCCCGATCCGGCCGCGCGCGACCGGGCCCTGTTCACCGCCAGTCTTGCCGAGGACGCTAAGTGGATCGTGACCGGGCAATATTCCTGGTCGCGCACCTTCTCGGGCAAGGAGGCCATCCTCAAGGATCTGCACGGATATGTGCGCACGCGCCTGCGCGACCGAACCCGCACCGTGGCTCACCGCTTCATCGCCGATGGCGATATCGTCGTGGTGGAAGCCAAGGGCGACAACGTCACGCCCGAGGGCGTGCGCTACGACAATGACTACTGCCTGGTGTTTCGCCTCGAGGACGGCAGGATCAAGGAGATCCGCGAGTACTGCGACTCGATCCTGACGGAGCAGGCGCTCGGTCCGTTCCCGCAATCGTCCATGGGGGCCGCGCGCTGACCGGATTGGAAGAGGCTGCGTCCACCGACTGGCCTGCGGCGTTGGTGCGGGCCTGGCGGACGCTGGTGAATCTTGTGGAGGCGCGCCGGGAGCGGTTCCGGGTCCACCGTCAGCTCGCGGTGATGACCGAACGGGAGCTTCAGGATTGCGGGGTCTCGCGATCGGAGATGGAGTACGAACTCAAAAAGCGTTCGACGGAAATAGAGCGCCGGACCCGGGATCTCTGGCCTGTTCGCAGGCGAGCACCGGCGGAACCTTTGCGTTCCGCCGGCGTTTTTTTGTCTCCGGGCGCGCGTCGCCCGCGGCAATCTGCGTCTTCGGGAAATTCATGCTGGCTGGGGCTTCGAACGTTTCAACGCAGGTGGGCCACAGCTTCTCCGGACTCCGCGAACGACTGAGGGAAGCAACGTCGGCTGCGCACCGCGACCTCGACGCGCAGCTTTCCGGGTTCGATCTCACGAGCCCTGCGGGCTATCGCCTCTTTCTTCAAGCCAGCGCCGCCGCGCTGCTTCCGCTCGAGGCCGCGCTCGTTGCGGCCGGAGTCGAGCGGATCTTTCCGGACTGGCTCGAACGGTCGCGCAGCGCCGCGATCGTTGCCGATCTTTGGTGCCTTGGCAGCAGCGTGCCCCGAACGGTGCCTGTTCCGCCGCTGACACGTAGCGGTGTGCTGGGCACCATGTATGTGCTGGAGGGCTCCCGGCTCGGTGCGAAATTCCTGCTGAAGTCGGTCACAGACGCGGCTGATCCGCGCCTGAGCGGGGCGACCGGGTATCTCGGTCACGGCGCCGGCAAACGGCTATGGCAGAGCTTTCTGACGAAGCTCGCAACTGAAGAGCCTCGCGACGGGGACGAGGTGATCGTGGCGGCGCGCACTGCCTTCGCCGCATTCGAGCGGGCGGCGGAGCGGGCATGAACGAAGCGGTCAATCTCACCAATTGCGATCGCGAGCCGATCCACATTCCTGGCAGCGTGCAGCCCTTCGGCTTCCTTTTGGCTGTGCTCTCGGATTTCACGATCTGCATGGCCTCGGAGAACGTCGGCAGCTTTCTTGGAGGCGACGTCGCGGGCCTGATCCAGCGGCCGTTATCGACCGTCATCTCCGAAGCTGCCGTCGAAAACATTCGCGGCCGCGTCGACCATTTGAGCGGGCCGGATGCCACCGAACGACTGTTCGGAATCGAGCTCCAGGCCGGCAAGCCGCTTTACGATCTCTCGATTCATTTCTCCGGTGTCTACCTGATCATCGAAGCGGAGCCGAGCGTCCACGAGACCGGCGTCAATTCCGGCGAGCTCGTTCGCTTGATGCTCGAGCGAATCCGCAAGACGCGCGGCATGACGGATCTTGCGCGGGAGGCGGCTCGCCAGCTCAAGGTGCTGACCGGTTTCGACCGGGTCATGGTTTATCAGTTCCATCCCGACGGCTCGGGCGAGGTGATCGCCGAGACCGCGGAGGCCGGGCTCGAATCCTTCCTCGGCCTGCGCTATCCCGCATCCGATATTCCGAGGCAGGCACGGGCGCTCTACCAGCGCAACTGGTTGCGCATCATCGCCGATATCAATGCCGGGCCAGCGACGCTGATGTCGACGGCCACGCACAACGCGGGGCTGCTCGACCTTTCGATGAGCGTGCTGCGCTCGGTGTCGCCAATCCATATCGAATATCTGCGCAACATGGGTGTTGCCGCTTCGATGTCGGTGTCGATCCTGCGCGACGGCAAGCTGTGGGGTCTGTTTGCCTGCCATCATTATTCGCCGCGTTATATTTCGTTCGACAAACGCACCGCCTCCGAGCTGTTCGGACAGATGTTCTCGTGGATTGTGGAGGGGCGCGAGCGCGAGAGCGACGTCGCTTATGAAGCCCGCGCTCACCAGGTTCAGGAGCGGTTGATCGAGATCGCGGCCTCGCACGAGCACAGCCGGCGCGCGATCGTCGATTTCCTCGGCGACTATCGCAGGATGGTCGATAGCGACGGCGTGGCTGTCTGGTCGGACAACAATATCGCGCTCCAAGGCGAGACGCCGACCGAGGACGAGGTGAAGGACCTCGTCGCCTTCGTCAACCGGACTTCGCCCGGGCGGATCTTCGCCACCGCCGAGATCGCCAAGGTCTATGCCGCCGGGCAGGCCTTCCGGGACCGCGCGGCGGGCTTTCTCGCCATCCCGATCTCGCGCACGCCGCGGGACTGCCTGATCTTCTTCCGGCGAGAGGTGACGCGGTCGGTCAAATGGGCCGGCGATCCCAATAAAGTTTATGATGAGGGGCCGAACGGGCCGCGACTGACGCCGCGCAAGAGCTTCGAGCTCTGGCAGGAGACGGTGGCGGGGCAGTCGAAGCCGTGGTCGGCCGCCGACATCCGCATCGCCGAGAGCCTGCGCGTCACCCTCCTGGAAGTGATCCTGCAACTGTCCGACCTCGCCGCGCGCGAGCGCCGCGGGGCGCAGGAGCGCCAGGAACTGATGATCGCGGAGCTCAACCATCGCGTCCGCAACATTCTGAGCCTCGTCCGCGCGCTGGTGGCGCAGAGCAAGGATACGGCAACCAGCGTGGAAGAATTCGCCAGCGTGCTCGGCGGCCGCATCCAAGCGCTGGCGCGCGCCCACGACCAGATCACAAACCTGAACTGGGCCCCGGTCGCGCTCCGCACCCTGGTCGAGTCCGAGGCCGGCGCCTATCTCGGCGCCCGCGCGGAACGGGTGAAGATGGGCGGCCCGGACGTTGCGCTCGATCCCAAGGCCTTTGCAACGCTGGCGCTTGTCGTGCACGAGATGATGACCAATTCCGCCAAATATGGCGCGCTTGCCGATTCCACCGGAAGCGTCGAGGTGGTCTGGCGCCTCGATCCGTCCTCGAGCCTCGTCATCGAGTGGAAGGAGAGCGGCGGTCCGCCGGTGCAGCCGCCGTCGCGACGCGGCTTCGGGACCACGATCATCGAGCGATCGGTGCCGTTCGATCTCAAGGGCGATGCCGAAATCCGCTTCGATCTCCTGGGCGTGCAGGCAAAGTTCGTCATCCCGCCAAACTTCGTCGAATTGGTACCGTCCATCGCAGGAGCCGCCATGCGCGTCGAGGAACAGCAATCCGCCCGGCCCAGGATTTCCGACACCGCGCTGATCGTCGAGGACAATCTGATCATCGCGATGGCGGCTGAGGTCATCCTGCTCGATCTCGGGGCCCGCCATGTCGACACCGCCGCAAGCGTCGACCAGGCACTGCGGTCGATCGAACGCTCGCGACCGAGCTTTGCCCTGCTCGATCTCAACCTCGGCAGCGAGAGCAGCATCAAGGTGGCTCATAAGCTGAAGGAGATCGGGGTGCCCTTCATCTTCGCGACAGGGTACGGCGAGCGCGCGCCGATTCCGGAGCAGCTGGCGTCGGCGCCGGTGGTTCAGAAGCCCTACACGCTGGAAGTGGTGGAGAACGCGCTCGGCAAACTGCAGCAGGCGAACGCCCAATAATTTGTCGTCTGGTCGACGTATGCAGTCCCCTGCATGCGGCTGCGCATTGGCACGCGAACTTTGCATAGCTGCCGACAAAATCAGCAATGTCGGTGCGCGTTGATCCAACTCGCGCGAATTATTTGAAGGTTCAATTAAGGAGTGTCCCCCATTGTGTTGCGGTGCAGCGTGGACCGCAGAGATGCGACACACGGCTGCCGGGGGCCGGTGACGATTGCCGGAGTCGTTCGGCCCCCGAAGTGAAATGCATCTGGATGGACAGTGGGAATGCCGAAATTGCGTTTGCGGATCAGGGGACGCCTGTACGCAGGCTTCATGGCCCTGGTGGTGGTCGGTCTGGTGATGGCAGTTGTTGCCGTCTGGAATTTGCAGGGCGTGCAGGATCAGGTCGCAAGACAATCCGCGCTCTCGGACAGCACGGCGAGAGTGCTGGAAATATCAGCCCATTTGCAGGCGATCCAGCGGGCCAACCTGCGCTACGTCTACGATGCCAGTGAGCCCGCGATGAAAGAGGCGCAAGAGCGGGAAACCGCGGCGACCGAGCTGTTGCGGGTCAGCGCGAAGGGGGCGCTCTCGGAGGAACGGCGAGCGCTCTACAACGGCCTCATCGACGACATCGCCAAAATGAGACGCCTGCGTGACAATCTCGGCGACGCCGTCAACGAGACCAGAACGGGCAAGGCGAGGCTGCTGCCGAGTGGGGAGGAGCTGGCCGCCAAGACCGGCAAGCTCGTCGACGTGGCGCGCGCCGCCGTGGATGAAGATACGGCGGCCCTCGTTGCCGATCTCGAATCGAGAATCCTGCTCGTGAGGATCGCGAACTGGCGTTTTCTGGCGCTCCGCGATACCAAGGGCCCAGCGACCTTCAGGGCGAGCGTCGACAGGGCAGCGCAACGGCTCGCGGCACTTGAAAAGAGCCCGCAGGCGGTGGAGCTGCGAGCTGCGCTGGCGCCGGTGAAGACCTCGCTCGGAATCTACAAATCGGCCTTCGAAGCCACGTCCGCAGCGATGCTTCAGGCCGACGAGATCTACCACAAGAGCCTCGCGCCTCTCATCGCGGACAGCATCGGCAAACTCAAGGTTGCGGAGACGACGCTAAAGAAAGACTACCAGGAATCGCGGACGAACGCCGACGCCGTGATCGCCGGCACGACCACCGTTCAGGAGATCGCCGGTGGCCTCGCAATCCTGTTCGGCGGCATCGTCGCCTTCCTGATCGCCCGCAGCATCGTCGGTCCCCTGACCTCGATGACGCAAGCGATGGGACGGCTTGCCGGCGGCAATCTCGAAGTCGAGATTCCCGGCCGCGGCAGGGCCGACGAAATCGGCGACATGGCCAAGGCGATTCAGGTGTTCAAGGACAACATGATCGACACCGAACGCATGCGCGCCGAGCAGGCCGAGCTCGAGGCGGGCCAGGCCGAGAACCGCAAGAAGGATATGGCCAGACTTGCCGATCAGTTCGAGCAGGCGGTCGGCGAGATCGTCAACACGGTGTCATCGGCCTCGAGCGAGCTGGAGGCCTCCGCAGGCACTTTGACCACGACTGCCGCGCGCGCTCAGGACCTCTCGACGGAGGTTGCCAGCGCGTCGCAGGAGGCTTCCGCCAATGTGCAGGCGGTCGCCTCGGCGACCGAGGAGCTGTCCTCATCGGTCTCCGAGATTGCGCGCCAGGTGCAGGAGTCCGCCCGCATCGCCACCGAGGCCGTCGGTCAGGCGAGCCGGACCAACGAGCGCGTCGGCGCGCTCTCGAAGGCCGCCGCGCGGATCGGTGACGTGGTTGAGCTGATCAGCACCATTGCCGGCCAGACCAACTTGCTGGCGCTGAACGCTACGATCGAGGCCGCGCGTGCGGGCGAGGCCGGCCGCGGCTTTGCGGTGGTCGCCTCCGAGGTCAAGGCGCTCGCCGAGCAGACGGCGAAGGCGACCGGCGAGATCGCGCAGCAGATCTCCGGCATCCAGGCCGCGACCGAGGAATCGGTCGGCTCGATCAGGGAGATCAGCGTCACCATCGAGCGGCTATCGGAGATTTCGTCCGCGGTCGCAGCCGCCGTGGAGCAGCAGGGTGCTGCGACGCAGGAGATCTCACGCAACGTCCAGCAGGCGGCCGACGGCACGCAGAGGGTATCGTCCAACATCGGCGACGTGCAGCGCGGCGCTTCGGAAACCGGATCGGCCTCATCGCAGGTGTTGTCGGCAGCGCGTTCGCTCTCGGCCGACAGCAACCGGCTGAAGCAGGAAGTGGCCAAGTTCCTGAACTCGGTCCACGCCGCCTGAGTCTCAAACGCAAGAGGCCACGCGCATGCGCGTGGCCTCGAACAACGAAGTGGCGCGATCAGGCGACCTTTGTTGTCAAGTGCTTGAACATGTTGGCGCGCGCCTCATCGTCCATCTCGGCCTTGAAGGTGAACTTGTCCTTCAGCGCGACCGCACGCGCTGCCGCCGGGCGCGCCGAGATCTCGTCGACCAGCCGCTTCACGTTGGGGTAGCGCGCGAACGCGTCGTCGCCGAGCTTGAACGGCACCATCCGCGCCCAGCCCCACAGCGCCATGTCGACGATCGAATAGTCCTCACCGACCATGTAGCGGCGGCCCTTGAGATGATCGTCGAGAATCTTGTAATGGCGATCGGTCTCGTACTGATAGCGGTTATGCGCGTAGTCGTGGTTCTGGTCCTTCGGCGCGAAGTGCTTGAAGTGCACGGCTTGGCCCGAATACGGCCCCACGCCGGTGGCCACGAACATCAGCCATGACAGCAATTCGGCGCGGTTCGAGGGCAGGAATTTGCCGGTCTTCTCGGCGAGATAGAGCAGGATGGCGTTGGAATCGAACACGATGGTGCCGTTGTCGTCGATGGCCGGCACCTTCCCGTTCGGATTGATCTTCAGATAGTCCGGCGCGAACTGCTCGCCCTTGCGGGTATCGACCTTGACCGGTTGGTACGGAAGTCCCGCTTCTTCCAGAAACAGCGCGACCTTGGTCGGATTCGGCGATCCGTTGAAATAGAACTTGAGCATCGGGCATCTCCCCAGTGTCTATTGCCGCGCAAACGCAGCGTCATTGCGGCCAGGCGAACTCTCTTGCCTGAAGCTGGTCTGAAAGAGCAACCGGCGACTTTGCCGGGCGGTACCTGCGCGTGGCGCAGACCGGGCGGCGTAACAAAGGCCGATCGGCGCCGTAATGACCGTCGCCGCCTACGGCCTCCTCCCGGTGGCGGCATTCGGCCCGCGCCGTCATTCCGGGGCATGCCTCTTGGCGCGAACGGCATGGGCCGTGGCTTGATGGAGTCCGGGCTCGCGCGCCTTGCGCGCGCCCCGGAATGTCAGGGGAGGGGAGTTATTCCGCGCCCATACCCGCGCGGATCTCGGCGCGCAGCTCGTCGATCAGCCTGAGGCCCTTCTTGGTCTCGACGTGCCAGAAGGTCCAGCCGTTGCAGGCTTGTGCGCCTTGCGCCACGGCGCCGATGCGGTGGATCGAGCCGACCTTGTCGCCCAGCATGATGGCGCCGTCGGCGCGCACCAGCGCGCCCAGCTTCTTCTTGGCGTCGAACAGCTTCGTGCCGGGCATGATCATGCCGCGCTCGATCAGCTCCGAGAACGCCACCCGCGGTGCTTCGCGCGCGGTCATGAACGGGGCAAGGCTCTCTTCCGGTAGCGGCTCGACCTTGGCGATGCGCGCTTCCGCAGCCTTCGCATAGGTCTTGTCGCGCTCGAAGCCGATATAGGAGCGGCCGAGGCGCTTTGCGACGGCGCCGGTGGTGCCGGTACCGTTGAAGGGATCGATGACGAGATCGCCGGGCTTGGACGAGGACAGCAGCACGCGCGCGAGCAGGCCTTCCGGCTTCTGCGTCGGATGCACTTTCTTGCCGTCGGCGCCCTTGAGTCGCTCCTCGCCGGTGCAGAGCGGGATCAGCCAGTCGGACCGCGCCTGGACGTCCTCGTTGGCCGCCTTCAGCGCCTCGTAGTTGAACGTGTAGCCTTTTGCCTTCTCGTCACGCGCGGCCCAGATCATGGTCTCGTGCGCGTTGGTGAAGCGGCGGCCGCGGAAGTTCGGCATCGGGTTGGTCTTGCGCCAGACGATGTCGTT
The DNA here is from genome assembly GCF_001424605.1 of Bradyrhizobium sp. Leaf396. Lineage (NCBI taxonomy): Bacteria > Pseudomonadati > Pseudomonadota > Alphaproteobacteria > Hyphomicrobiales > Nitrobacteraceae > Bradyrhizobium > Bradyrhizobium sp. Leaf396. The sequence continues at coordinate 227,387 of NZ_LMQJ01000004.1, read as the reverse complement.
CAGGAGCCAGAAGCCGAGGTCCTGCATGATCGCGCCGACGCGAAAGATGTTGTGATAGGAGCCGATCACCCAGATCGTCGCCGACGGCTTCATCGCGCGGCGGGCGGCCAGCAGCCAGGCCCGGGTGAAATCGTCATAGGCGGCAAACGAATCGAACTTGTCCCAGTCGTCATTGACGGCATCGACATGGGATTCGTCGGGGCGCTTGAGATCGCCCTTGAGCTGGAGATTGTAGGGCGGATCTGCGAACACCAGATCGACGCTACCTGCCTGAAGCTTCGACATCTCGGCGACGCAATCACCGAGGATGATTCGATGCGACGGGGACTCAAAATTTGTGCGGGGCGCCCTTGCAGACGCCCCGCGACGCGACTCTACCATGACTCAAGAACTCTGACTCAGGCGACGCTGTCGGCGACGCGGGACCAAACAACCGACTGGCCGTTACATTGAAGCGGCAAAGTAAAAATCGGCTTAATCCGCCGCTTTCGTGAGCAGCCCTCGCATCGCCGTTCGTCCGCGCATCGTCGTACGCGTCTGCCGTGTTTTACAGTGTATTTCGCGCTTGCTCGGCTCGCGAACGCAATCGTGGCTGCAAAAAGGCTGCAAAATTCTCTCGGAAAAACTTGCTCGGCGCTCGGAAAAAAATTGCTGGCATCGGCAGGCTGCCGCACTAGGCAATTTTTGCCGGCCACGATATTGATAAAAGCAACGGAAATTTTACCTGTGTGGCGCGTTGAGCTTTCGCGTTGCTGTGCGCCGTCGAAATTGAATCAGGGACCCCAGAGGAAAGGCCGCCATGCGCTACGATGACTTCCGCCGCAGCGACGACATCGAGGATCGTCGCGACGAAGGTGGCGGCTTTGGCGGCGGCGGAGGAGGCGGCTTCGGCCTGCCGATGGGCGGCGGCGGGCTCGGCATCGGCACCATCATCATCCTCGGCCTGGTCGGTTACGCCTTCGGTATCGATCCGCGGATCCTGATCGGCGGCGCCGAGATTCTGACCGGCGGCGGCCATGCGCCGAGCTATCAGACCGATCGTCAGGCGTCCTCGGGCAAGCGCGGCGCGCCGACCGACGAGATGGGCAGCATGATCTCCGGAATCCTCGGCGAACTCGACGATCGCTGGAGCGAGATCTTCAAGGCCAACGGACAGTCCTACACCGGTCCGAAGATCGTGCTGTTCCGCAACGCCACCAATGGCGGCCGCTGCGGCATGGCACAGTCGGCAATGGGGCCGTTCTACTGTCCGCCCGACCGGACCATCTTCCTCGACACGGCCTTCTTCCGCGAAGTCGAGACGCGCTTTCGCGGCTGCTCCGGCAAGTCGGCGTGCAATTTCACCACCGCCTACATCATCGCGCATGAAGTCGGCCATCACATCCAGAACCTGCTCGGCATCATTCCGCGCGTAACGCGGCTGCAACAGCAGGTCGGCTCGAAGGCCGAGGCCAACGCGCTCCAGGTGAAGGTCGAATTGCAGGCCGACTGCCTGTCCGGCGTCTGGGTCAACCGCGAGGCGAAGAAACGTCCGAACTTCCTGGAGCCCGGCGACATCGAGGCCGCGCTGACCACGGCGAGCGCGATCGGCGATGATACGCTGCAGCGCCAGGCGACGGGCCGCGTCGTGCCGGATTCCTTCACCCACGGCTCGGCGGCGCAACGCAAGCAATGGTTCATGACCGGCTACCAGCAGGGCACGGTCCAGGCCTGCAACACGTTCGGCCCGGGAGCGTTGTAGACCAGGCCTCATTCCCCGGACGCTGCGCGAGGCTGATGCGCCGAACCTAGTCCGGGACACGAGAGACGTATCATGGCTTCCATCGACGCGACAAAACAGTTCATCCCGCTCAACATCGCGGTGCTCACCGTATCCGACACGCGCGCGCTCGCCGACGACAAGTCCGGCCAGACGCTGGTCGACCGCCTCACCGCGGCCGGCCATCATCTCGCCGCGCGCGAGATCGTCACGGACGACGTCGAGGCGATCCGGGCCGTGATCCGCCGCTGGATTGCCGATGGCGGAATCGACGTCGTCATCACCACCGGCGGCACCGGTTTTACCGGACGCGACGTCACGCCGGAGGCGATCGAGCCGCTGTTCGAGAAGCGCATGGATGGTTTCTCGATCGCGTTCCACATGCTGAGTCATGCCAAGATCGGGACGTCGACGATCCAGAGCCGCGCCACCGCGGGCGTCGCGGGCGCAACCTACATCTTCTGTCTGCCTGGCTCGCCGGGCGCCTGCCGCGATGGTTGGGACGGCATCCTCGCAGCCCAGCTCGATTACCGCACGCGGCCCTGCAATTTCGTGGAGATCATGCCGCGGCTGGACGAGCATTTGCGCCGGCCGAAGGCGCAAGGCGCGACGGTGTAAATGCGGACTTCTTCCTTCTCCCCTAGCGGGAAAGGTGGCGCGAGGCGCCGGATGACCGGGTCTCCACGCGCGCACCGACGTTCGCGGGGACATACCCCTCTCCCAAGCGAGCTTTGTATCTTCCGGCGCCGCTGCCCTCTCCCGCAAGGGGCGAGGGCACATCAATGCTCATCTCGCTCGCTGCCATAGACGCCCGGTGCGGGTCACAGGTCCATTTCCCAGGTCTCCCCGATCAAGTCTTGCCCAAAACTATGGTGCGGTTCGGAGGCGACGAGCTTGAACCCCGCGCTCTGATAGATGCCCCGTGCGGCAACCAGGACGCTTTGCGTCCACAGCGTCATCTTGTTGTAGCCCCGCTCGCGGGCGCCCTGGATGCATTGCTCGACCAGCGCGCGACCGACGCCGAGTCCCCGTGCTTTCTTCTCCACCTGCAACAGGCGCAGCTTGGCGGTCTCGTCGGTGGCCTTGACCAGGAAGATCGAGCCGATCGGCTCGCCGCCCGCTTCCGCGATCCAGCAATGCTCGCGCGCGGCATCGTAGTTCTTGATGAACTGCGCGCAGATCTCGGCAACCAGTGCCTCGTAGCTGATGTCCCAGTTGTAGTCCTCCGCGTAGGCGATCGCCTGCCGGGAGATGACCCAGCCCATGTCGCCGACGCGGTGGCTGCGCAGCATGAAAGCCGCGGGCCTGCTTTGACGTTGCTCCAGCACGTCCTCGATGGTTGCCATGGCCTGCGTGAGCCGCGTCGCATCGCCGGGCGAGACCCGAGCCAGCATTGCTGCGACCTCGTTCTGCGAGTTGAGGTTCAGCTTGGCAAAGGCCTGGCGGCCCTTGGCGGTAAGGCTGAGCTGGTATTGCCTGCGATCCGTGGCGAGCGGTTTCCGCGAAATCAGTCCCTTCTCGTCGAAGCCCTGAACGATGCGGCTGAGATAGCCGGGGTCGAGACCAAGCTCGTTTCCGATCTCCTTTGCTGCAAGCTCTTCGCGCTGCGCCAGTTCGTAGAGCACGCGCGCCTCGCTGAGCGAAAAGGGACTCTTGCCGAGGTGCTGGTCGAGCACGCCGAGCTTGCGGGTATAGAAGCGGTTGAAGGCGCGGACGGCTGCGATCTGCGCGTTTGCGACCTGTTCGGCCGCCGGATCTGATAGCTGGGATGTCATGGGATCACCTCGATGATGATTGCCATTGTCAAGCAATTATTTGACTACGGCAAGTATCTGGTGATTCAGCCGGTCATGACGATCCGGCTGCGCAGCATGGTCCGGGACGACCGGCCGAGCCGCCGGAGCAGCCGTGCCTCGGAATGGCGGGCGTGGGGCGGATAGCCGCCGATGCGGTCGTAATGGTCACGCGCGATCAAAAGCCCCTGATCGCCGAGCGGACCGACCAGCTTGCGCAGTACGCCCCAGAGAATGTCGCGCATTGCGGTATCAGCGTACGGGGAACGGGCATAGCGGAACACTGCCGCCCGATCCCGGCCGCTCGTGGCGACGGCCTGGATGAATTGGGTGGTTTCTTCGATCCAGCCGGTTTCCAGCACGGCGCCGGCCGGCAGGAACATCAGCCACGGCGATCGGGCCTGGAGCGCGCCGGCAGCGAGCGCAGCGCCTTGGGAGGACCCCTCGTAGCCGATGAAGCGGCAGCCGGCGACGTCGGCAACGCGCTCGATGACGCCGTTGCGCGCACCGTCGACCAGAAGGACCTCGCGGATGACACCCGCAGCCGCGCCGGGGACCAGCGCGGCCAGGGTTGCTACCGCCGTCTGCTCGACACCGTCGGTCGGAATGATGACGCTCAGCATGATTGAGGCTTCAGTGTCTGCACTTCGGGAGAAGCGTAGCAATCCATAAAGTTGTCATAAACCCCTACCGTTGCCGAGTGCAACTTTCCGGCGGTGTTTGGGCGTGCGATGGTAAACTGCAGCCTTCATCGCACCCGAATATGTCACGCCGGGGCTGGTATTATTGCCAAATGTTTCGGCACAAGCTCATCCAGGCGCAATTAACCCGGAGTCCCATGGCGACAGTTCGCGGCGCCGGCAACTGGCGTCTCTCAGGGAGCGTCCTGCCAGGTTTGTCGAATGGAAAATGCTTGATCTTGATGCTCCGGGGAGATCTCACATGAACGCCGATCAGCTTGCCGCAGGCACGGCGCCGACGTCGCCGAAGGAGGCCGCGCCGACCTTGCGGATCCGGGCGCTGATGCTGGGCGACCGCATCAATGCGTCGGGCCTGGAAATCGGCACGCTCGTGTCCTCGACGCCGGCTGCCTTTCGCGTCCATGGCGGTCTTGCCGTGATCTTTCGCTACGGCGTCGTCGTGCTGATTGGGCTGCTTCCGTCCGAGGAGAAGGTCCTTATCGACAATCTGAAGCCGCGCGTGACCGGAGAGCTCAGCCCGTACGAGGAGGAGATCGCGCAGGCGCAGCTCTGCAACGACGAAGCCGCAGAGGCGATCCAGCCGGGAGGGCCGATCTGCCTTGCCAAATTCTCCGACGACCGGCTGCTGCTGGTTGCGGATGCGCTCGCCAAGAGCACGTCGCTGGCGCGCGACGAGCGGCGCGTCGCCGCGGTCTTCGACGTGATCGAGCCGTTTGCACGGGAGCTCGCCGAGCATGGCCGCACGCCGCAACGGCGCAAGGGCATCCTGCAATTGATCGGCAACGCGCTGCTGGTGCAGCAGCGCGTCGCCGGCCGCGTCGCCATCGCCGAGAAGCCCGACGTGCTCTGGGAGAAGCCCGAGCTCGACCGGCTCTATTCGCGTCTGGAGGACGAGTATGAATTGAAGGAGCGCCTCGACACGCTCGAGCGCAAGCTCTCCGCGGTGTCGGAGACCGCCAACGCGCTGACCGACATCATCGACACCCAGCGCTCGCTCCGCCTGGAGATCGCCGTCGTGGTGCTGATCCTGATCGAGGTCGCGATGGGGACTTTTCAGCTCCTGACCGGCCGCGGTCACTAGGCATGATCCGGAAAAGTGCGAAGCGGTTTTCCGGAAGGATCATGCGTGAACAAGAACCTAAAGCGCGACGAGGATTCATCAGAATCTCATCGCGCCTCAAGGCGTGGCGGCGCGCCTGTCATGCTGGCCGGCTTGCGCCTGCCACGCCGCAATCTCGGCAAGCGCGGCCTCGGGCCGTGTCCGGATCGTCTCGCAGCGTCCGAGATAGAGCTCTCCGGCGTCGCCTTCGATCGTGATCCACTCGCCTTCGGCAAGTGAGAGATTGCCGAGCTGGGCCCGCTTCGCGATGGGATCGATCTTCAGATCACGGCAGCCGACCACGCAGGGCTTGCCCATTTGTCGCGCCACCAGGGCCGCATGCGAGGTACGTGCACCGACCGATGTGACGATGCCGGCAGCAAGCGCGAAGCCTGCGACATCGGCAGTGCTGGTGTCGGGACGCAGCAGGATGACCGGCTCGCCCCCCGCCGAAAGGCGCTGGGCGCATTCCGACGAGAACGCCGCACGCCCGGTGCCGATGCCGCCCGAGGCGCCGATGCCGGTCGTCGCGGGCCTGCCCGGAGCAACCAATCTGGTTTCTGTGAGCGAGGCGAGGTCGATCCCAGCAATCCGCTGCAATGCCTCCGCCTTCGAGATCAAGCCTTCATGCACGAGGTCGATCGCGATCCTGACGGCGGCCCGTGGCGTGCGCTTGGCCGCCCGGGTCTGGAGGATCCAGAGCCTGCCGTTCTCGACGGTGAACTCGACGTCCTGGACATCGACGAATGCGTGCTCGAGTCGCCTCAGGATGTCGCCAAGCTCCGATTCGAGCTTCGGCAGCTCGCGCTTGATCGCCTCGGCAGCATCAGGCGCGCGTCTCCCGGAAACGACGTCTTCGCCCTGCGCATCGAGCACGAGGTCGATCATCGGGCGCGGCGCGCCGGTCGACGGATCGCGGGAGAAGGCCACGCCCGCGCCGGAGGCAAGACCGCCGTTGCCGAACACCATCGCCTGCACGGTCACCGCGGTGCCCTCGAGCGCTTCGAGATGCTGGAGGCTTCGATAAGTCAGCGCACGCTCGCTCATCCAGGAGCGATAGACTGCCTGAGCTGCGGCCTCCAATTGCGTGAACGCATCATCCAGCAGGCCATCGGCGCGATCCTCGACCAGCGCCTGCTCGCGGCTGGCGAGCCGCTCGAGCGCTTCGCTGTCGAGCTCGCGGTCGCTGTCGACGTGTTCGGCTGCGACGAGCTCCGAGATGCATGCGGCAAAGCTGGCCTGGTCGAGCTCGAGCACTGTCTCGCCAAAGCTCTCCAGGAAGCGGCGCCGGCAATCCCAGGCGAGCCGCGGCCGGCCGGTCGCCCGGATCAGGCCGTGCACGGCGTCGACCGTGCAGCCGACATTGAGAACGGTGTCGAGCATGCCCGGCATGGATCGCGCCGCTCCCGAGCGCACCGACACCAGGAGCGGCCGTCGGCGGTCTCCGAAACGCTTTCCGGTGGCGCTCTCCAGGAACGATATTCCCTCCTTCAAGCCATCGCGCAGGTGCCGCGTGGCATGCGCCTGGCCGGCGATGATCTCGGCGCAGAGCTTGACCGGGAGCACGAAGGCAGGCGGCACTGGCAGGCCGAGCGCTGCCATGCGGGCCAGATTGGCGGCCTTGGCGCCGATCTCTTCGGCAGGCCGCAATTCGGCGGCGTCAGCGCCGATGCGCACGATATGCATGGTGGTCCCCTCAAGCTGCGAGATCGATCATGATGTGACGGCGGAGCAGGTGGCCAAACGCGGCGAAGCGATCGGTGGCGCGCTCGACGGCGCGGGCGAGCTCGATCACCGACAGCGAGGTCGCGACGTCGAAGCCGCCGCAGAAGACCAGTGCGGTCGTCGCGCGTTCGCGGCTGTCGGCGGCGTGTTCGGCGTCGATGAGGCGGGTCACAGCGGAGAGCGCGTCTTCGGAATCGGCGCGCCGACCTTCCGGCACGTCGATCGCAGCGGCGACGCCGCTCGCGGCCACGTCGGTTGCGGTCGCGGCCACTGCGCAAAGCTCGACCAGCGATGCCAGCAGGGCCGGATCAGTCGTTTCCGGCATCAGCGACGCGATGAATGCGGCCTGCTCCAGCTCGTCGACAGCCTCCTCGACGCGATCGATCAATTGGCCGATCAGCGGGCGGGCATTGAGGCGATCGACTTCGTTGCGACTCTCGATCGCGATTCTGTCCGCCTTCTGCTCGATCATGCCGCAGCGTTGCGTCAGCAGCTTGCCGTCGGCGGGCTGACCGGCTTGCAGCGCGGCAATGTGACGTGAGATGGCGGCGACGAGATCATGGGCGAGGCCGATCTGACGCAGCACCGCCGCCAGCAGTGCGCCGTCGACGCGATCCAGGTGCCGCATCAGATCGGCTTCGATCTGGTCGCGCACCGTCCTGACCGATCGGCCCGCAAGCAATGCCTCGGTTGAGGCTCGCAACGATGCCTTCAGAAAATCGATTGCGGCGGTGCGGCCGAGCGCCTGATCGAGCCGCTCGCCGAAGCCGATCCGCGTGGGGGCGGCGTTTCGGACGGCAGATCCCAGCAGATCGTTGCCGCCGAGTTCAAGAAAGCCGCGATGGCCGATCCGCTGACGCGCCGCCCATTCCAGGATGCGTGCCGCGTCGTCCTTGGCAACCCAGGTCCTGAGCAGCTTGCGCGCCTTGTTCCAGTCGATCAGAAAGACCAGTGCGGCACCCAGCGCCGCGAGGAATTCGTTGCGATCGGCAGCGTGGTCCGGCTGATACTGCCCGGTGACGAGATAGAAGGAATTGTCGTCGCCAAGGCCCGCTGCGGTGTGACGATCGAGCCCGCTCCACGTCGCCTCGAATGCGTCGAACAGCGAGATGAAGAACTTCGCCCGCGCCAGATGCACATCGGTGTAGGTGACGGTGACCGCGTTCTTCTTCACCGCGATCACGACGACGTGGGCGTCCGTGGTGCCGATATCGTTCTGGATGAGCAGCCGGCCGCCGGCGCGTGTAGCCATGGTGTCGAGACCGGGATGATCGAACTTGAGACCTCGCGTCGCGTTCAGGCCCTTCATGAAAGCTGCGACCGCCGGCCGGTCCTCGCTGTGCAGGCCGAAGACATGGGCGCCGTCGAGCGCTTCTTCCGAGCAGCTTGCGGCAAGCCTGTTGAGCTGCTTGTGCAGATCCATCACGAGACGATGCAGGCTGTCACCGCCTGCGTCGCCGACGCCGGTCAGGCGTGCGATGCGCGAGAGCTCGATCTCGCCGCTCGCATGGAGCAGACCGGCTGCGCGGATCGCCTCGAGCCGCGCCTGTGCCCTCTCGCCTTCGCTTGCCGCGCCGGCGCTGACGGCGCGGATCATGGCCGCGGCATCGTCCGCAATCTCCTGCATCATCTTCGCAAGATCGGGAGCCGCGAGCCGGCCTTGTCCGATCAGATGGGCGCCGCCGATCAGCGCCGCGATGGCCGCGGGAGCGATGCCTGCAGTCTGACTTTCGACACCAAGGTCATTCGCAGGCCGGCCGGGCTCCTGCGCATGCAGGGCCGCCGCCTGCAACGCGCTCATCCGCACCTTGATGCGGTCGTTGGCGGCCAGCCCTTCCGCCACCAGCGCGGGCAGCAGGATGCCGCCTTGTCCGAGCTCTTCGATGATGTGGGTTTTCATGATCTGTCCGCAACCAGGATTGATGCCGTCTCTTTGCCGCGAAGACGCGGGGACAGCATTGCGGCAGATCATTCATAAAAATGTCACGTGACACGACGTTCACGGATCAGAGCGGCGCAATGGCGCGCGATCGTCATCTCTTCGTTGGTGGGAATGACGAAGACATCGACGTTGCTGCCGCTGCCGTCGATGCGCTCGCGCGCAGCATCATTTGCCGCAACATCGATGCGCACGCCCATCCAGGCGAGGCGCTCGCTGATTGCGCCGCGAATTTCCCTGGCATGCTCGCCGATGCCGCCAGTGAAGACCAGGCAGTCCAGGCCGCCGAGCGTGGTCGCCATCATCGCGACCTGCTGCGCCGCCCGGAAGGTGAAGAGATCGACCGCATCCCGCGCCGCAACCTCGCCGCTCGCGAGCAGCGTACGCATGTCCGCCGAGATGCCGGAAACGCCGAAAAGGCCAGACTCGTGATAGAGCAGGCGCTGGATCTCCTCGACCGACATGTTCTCATGCTGCTGCAGATAGAGCAGCACGCCCGGATCGATCGTGCCGCAGCGAGTCCCCATCACGAGGCCATCGAGCGGCGTCAGTCCCATCGTGGTGTCGACGCTGCGGCCGTCGCGCAACGCGCAGAGGCTGGCGCCGTTGCCGAGATGGGCGATCACCGTGCGCTTTGCGAAGAGTTCCGGCGCGATCTCGGCGAGCCGGCCCGCGACATATTCGAATGAGAGGCCGTGAAAGCCATAACGCCTGACGCCACGCGCCTCGAAGCGCCTTGGAATGGCGAAGCGGCGCGCCGGGGGTGCCAGGCCGTGATGGAAGGCGGTGTCGAAACACGCGATCTGCGTCAGCCCGGGCCGGATCGCTCCGAGCGTGCGGACCGGCGCAAGGCAGCGCGGCTGGTGCAGCGGCGCCAGCGGCGTCAGCCCCTCGAGCTTTGCGGTGATGCCGTCCGTCAGGATCAGCGGGCCCGAATAGTCGGGCCCCCCATGGACGATGCGGTGACCGACGGCGCGGAGGCTGCGTTTGCCGAAGCGGTCCTCGATGAAGGCGAGCACTTCGGCGAACAGATGGCCGCCATCGGCGTCCGAAACCTCCCTCCGGGTCTCGAACAGGTCTTCGTCCGCGGGGCCCTTCACCACGAGCCGGGGTTTTGCGTCGTGCTCGTCGAGAAGCCCCTTGCAAAGCAGGGCAGGCTCGGTTCCCGAGACATCGAACAGGCCGAACTTGATGCTCGACGATCCCGAGTTGAGGACGAGGACCGTGTCCGACATCGCTAGTCGCCGGCTTCGGCCGGCGTGTTGCCGCCGGCACTGTTTTGCCACACCCAGTCGCGGATCTCGGGCATGTCCTCGCCATGCTCGCGAACATAGCGGGAGTGCTCGATCAGCTTGTCGCGGAACTGTTGCTTCACCCGCGCGGCTTTGGTCGCAAGCCCCGGCACGCGTTCGATCGCCTCGATCGCCAAATGGTAGCGGTCCAGCTCGTTGAGCACGACCATGTCGAACGGCGTCGTCGTGGTGCCTTCCTCGGCAAAGCCGCGCACATGCATGCCGGCATGGTTGGTGCGGCTATAGGTCAGCCGGTGGATCAGGTAGGGGTAGCCGTGATAGGCGAAAATCACCGGCTTTTCGCGCGTGAACAGGCCGTCGAAGTCGCGATCGGAGAGGCCGTGCGGGTGTTGCTCCCTTGGCTGCAGAGTCATCAGGTCGACGACGTTGACGACGCGAATCTTCAGGTCCGGCAGCGCCTTGCGCAGGAGGTCGACGGCGGCGAGCGTCTCCAACGTCGGCACGTCGCCGGCGCAGGCCATGACCACGTCGGGCTCACCCTGTCCGTCTTCCGTTCCGGCCCAGCCCCAGATGCCGATGCCGGCAGCGCAATGGGTCGCAGCGTCCTGCATCGAGAGCCACTGCGGCGCCGGCTGCTTGCCGGCGACGATCACGTTGATGCGGTTGTAGGTACGCAGGCAGTGATCGGCGATCCATAGCAGCGTGTTGGCGTCGGGCGGAAAGTAGATGCGGACGATATCGGCCTTCTTGTTGGCGACCAGATCGACGAAGCCGGGATCCTGGTGGCTGAAGCCGTTATGGTCCTGGCGCCAGACATGCGAGGTCAGGAGATAATTGAGCGAGGCGATCGGGCGTCGCCACGGCAGATCCCGCGTCACCTTGAGCCATTTGGCGTGCTGGTTGAACATGGAATCCACGATGTGGATGAAAGCCTCGTAGCAGGAGAAGAAGCCGTGCCGTCCCGTGAGGAGATAGCCCTCGAGCCAACCCTGGCAGAGATGCTCGCTCAACACCTCCATCACGCGCCCGTCCTGGGCGAGGTGCACGTCGTAGGGCTCGGTCGGCTCCATCCAGACGCGTTCGGTGGCTTCGAATACGGCGTCCAGCCGGTTTGACGCCGTCTCGTCCGGTCCCATGATGCGGAAGTTGCGCTCCTTCGCGTTGAGGCGGATCACCTCGCACAGGAATTTGCCAAGTTCGCGCGTTGCTTCCGCAATGACTTCGCCGGGCTGTGGAACGTCCACGGCGAAGCTGCGAAAGTCCGGCAGCTTCAGCTCTTTCTTGAGCAGGCCACCATTGGCATGTGGATTGGCGCCCATGCGCCTGACACCTTCGGGCGCGAGCGCTTGAAGCTCGGGAATGAGCGCTCCGCTGGCATCGAACAGCTCTTCGGGCTGGTAGCTGCGCATCCAGTCCTCGAGGATCTTCAGATGCGCCGGGTTCTCGCGGCACGCTGAAACGGGCACCTGATGCGCGCGCCAAAACCCTTCGACCTTCTTGCCGTCCACCTCCTTCGGACCGGTCCAGCCCTTCGGGCTGCGCAGCACGATCATCGGCCAGCGCGGCCGCTCGACGCTTCTGCGTCCGTCCCGCGCATGCTGCTGGATCGAGCGGATGCTGACGAACGCGACGTCGAGCGCATCGGCCATGGCCTGGTGCATCAATTTGGGGTCGTCGCCTTCGACGAATAGCGGCTCATGGCCGAAACCGCGGAAGAGATCACGGATCTCGCTGTCGGGCATCCGTCCCAGGACGGTGGGATTTGCGATCTTGTAGCCGTTGAGATGCAGGATAGGCAGCACCGCGCCGTCATGGGCCGGGCTCAGGAACTTGTTCGAATGCCAGGACGCGGCCAGCGGGCCGGTCTCGGCCTCGCCGTCGCCAACGACGCAGGCGACGATCAAGTCGGGATTGTCGAACGCCGCGCCATAGGCGTGCACCAGCGCGTAACCGAGCTCGCCGCCCTCATGGATCGAGCCGGGCGTTTCCGGCGCCGCATGACTCGGGATGCCTCCGGGGAAGGAGAACTGCCTGAACAGCTTGCGCATTCCGTCCGCATCGCGCGCGACGTCGGGATAAATCTCGCTGTAGCTGCCTTCCAGATAGGTGTTGGCAACCATGCCGGGGCCGCCATGGCCGGGACCGCAGACGTAGATGACGTTGAGATCCAGCGCGCAGATGACGCGATTGAGATGGGCATAGATGAAGTTCAGGCCAGGCGTCGTGCCCCAATGGCCGAGCAGACGCGGCTTGATGTGTTCGGGCCGTAGTGGCTCGCGCAGCAGCGGATTGTCGAGCAGGTAGATTTGCCCGACGGAGAGGTAGTTGGCGGCGCGCCAATAGCGATCGAGCAGATCGAGGTCGCCGGTCGCGGCGGCCGCTTTTCGTTGAATTGTCATGTTCCCGTCGGCTTTCACCCAGCGATCGTCACCAACTTTGTTCCGGGACGATTGATCCCAGTGCTTGGATGAAACGAAATCGTCGTGACAGGCATGTTGCGAGACGTCAAAGGCGCGCGCCCGAAATTTGGGCAGCTACTGTGCATGGGGTTGTTTTCACGTTTTTGGTTTGCGTTCTTGATTTGTTCCCATGGCGTGCTATCTTGGCTTCATGAGTCCAGCATCCTCTCATGCTCTCAAGCACCCGCCGGTCACGGCGCCCTCCGAGCCGGCGGGTGCGCCTTCAGATTTCCCGGAGCTTGGCGTCGCCATCGACCGCGTGCGCCGGCGAGGGCGGGGCGCCCAGTCCAACGTCAGCGGCCGCTACGAGCCCGAGGCCCGCGTCGCCTTCGATGACGGCTGGCAGAGCCTGGAACAGCTGCCGCCCTTCAAGACCACGGTCGCCATCGACACCTCACGCAAGGTGATCACCCGCAACGACTCGCCCGACATCGGCTTCGACCGCTCCATCAATCCCTATCGCGGCTGCGAGCACGGCTGCGTCTATTGCTTCGCGCGGCCGACTCACGCCTACCTCGGCCTGTCGCCAGGGCTGGACTTCGAATCCAAGCTGTTCGCCAAGCCCGAGGCGCCGGCGCTGCTCGAAAAGGAGCTCGCCGCGTCAGGCTATGAGCCGCGGATGATCGCAATCGGCACCAACACCGATCCGTACCAGCCGATCGAGCGCGAGCGAAAGATCATGCGCGGCATCCTCGAGGTGCTGGAACGCGCCGGCCATCCGGTCGGCATCGTCACCAAATCAGCCCTGGTGGTGCGCGACATCGACATTCTCGCGCGGATGGCCAAGCGCAATCTGGCCAAGGTCGCAATCTCCGTGACCTCGCTCGATCCGAAGCTGGCGCGCACCATGGAGCCGCGGGCCTCGACACCATCAAAGCGGCTCGAGGCATTGAAGCAGCTCTCGGAGGCCGGCATTCCGACGACCGTGATGGTTGCGCCCGTGATTCCCGCGCTGAATGATTCGGAGATCGAGCGGATCCTCGATGCTGCGGCCCACGCCGGCGTCAAGGAAGCCGCCTATGTGCTGCTTCGGCTGCCGCTCGAGGTCCGCGATCTCTTCCGCGAATGGCTGATGGCGAACTATCCGGACCGCTATCGTCACGTCTTCACGCTGATCCGCGACATGCGTGGCGGACGCGACTACGATGCGAAATGGGGCGAGCGGATGAAGGGCACCGGACCGATGGCTTGGACCATCGGCCGCCGTTTTGAGATCGCCTGCGAAAGGCTCGGCCTCAACAAGCGGCGCTCGAAGCTGACGACGGATCATTTCGCGCGGCCGAAGCGGAACGGCGATCAGCTCAGCCTGTTTTGAGCGGACACGTGCAATAGGTGTCGCATGGTTAAGGAGCTCGCCGTGCCTGTGCCGCGGCTGACCGTCATCACGCTGGGTGTGAGCGACATCCGCGCCAGCATCGCCTTTTACGACGCGCTCGGCTTCTCACGCCGGCTGAAGGTAACGGGGGAGGCGGTCGCATTCTACGATACCGGTGGGGCGGTGCTCGCCTTGTATCCGTGGGATCAGCTCGCGGCAGACGCGACCTTGCCGGACCAGCCGCGGCCGGCGGCCTTTCGTGGCGTGACGCTCGCATGGAACTGCCGGACGCGGGAGGAGGTCGATGCGGTGTTGGCCTTTGCCCTCAGGAAGGGGGCCTCCTTGCTGAAAGCCGCGCACGAGACCCACTACGGCGGCTATTCCGGCTATTTTGCCGATCCCGACGCACATGCCTGGGAAGTGGTGGTCGCGCCGGGCATCGAGGTGGGCGACGACCGGCGTGTGCATCTGGCGGAGTAGGGCGCAGCCTGAATAGCGGGAATTACCCTGGGTTCCCGGTTGCGCTGGCGAAGCGCCTTGCGCACGATCCGGCCATGATTCGGGACAAGTCCGCCAGGAACCCAGCCAAAGACGCGCCCAAGAAGGAGGCTGCGGGGAAGGTTGCGCCTGCGAAGGCGGCCAAGACGCCTGCGGCCAAGACCTCTACGGGCAAGGCTCCGAAGCTTGCTGTTGGCAAGAGAGGGATCATCGCCATTGCTCCCCCCAGCTTCCGGCGTGAGCGCGCGCTGATCAAGCGCGGCATCTGGCCGGTCGCGGGGTGCGACGAGGCCGGTCGCGGACCGCTTGCCGGCCCCGTGGTGGCGGCGGCGGTGATTATCGATCCCGACCGCATCCCGCGCGGCATCGACGATTCCAAGCGGCTGACCGCCGGGGAGCGCGAGAAGCTGTTCGACAAGATCTGCGCCAGCGCGCAGGTGTCGGTCGCCGTCGCCTCGCCCGCCCGGATCGACCGCGACAATATTCTGCGTGCCTCGCTGTGGGCGCTGAAGCGCGCGGTGGTCGCACTGCCCGAGCCGCCGAGGCACGTCTTCGTCGACGGCCGCGACCGGCTCGACACCGAATGCGACTGCGAGGCCGTGATCGGCGGCGATGGTATCGTGCTGTCGATCGCAGCGGCGTCCATCATCGCCAAGGTCACCCGCGACCGGCTGATGTGCGCGCTGGCGCAGGACTGCCCCGGCTACGGTTTCGAGCAGCACAAGGGCTACGCCGTGCCCGAGCATCTCGACGCTCTCGATCGTCTCGGCCCCTCCATTCACCACCGCAGCTTCTTCGCCCCCGTCGCCGCCGCCCGCGCCAAGCACATGCCGTGGACCGTCGAGCCGGTGCAGGATCTGTTCTCGGTGGTCGATGCAGAGGTGCAGGTGGAGGCGAGCGTCGAGATTGACGCGGCTGCCAGCCTCTAGGGTTGGCTCGACAGCTTCTCCATCGTCAGGGCCGGGCTTGACCCGGCCATCGCGTCTTTCCGCGGCACGAAGAACGTGGATGGCCGCAACAAGCCCGGGCATGACGAGCAAACCGTCGTTGCCACAGCGTGTGACGCCCTTTATCAAAACAGATGTGAGCGAATAGGGCCGGCTGGACTGGCTGCATCTTTCGGACGTTGCATGCGGTTTACCTCCCTGGTCATCGAGCTCATTCGCGCCCGGCCGCGGCTGATCGTCTGGATCGCCGTGCTGCTGCAGGCCGCGATGTGGCTGTTTGTGGCGCTGGTGTTCTATCGCAGCCCGCCCGGCAACCTCGCGACCCTCCTGGCCTTCGGCAGGGAATACCAGGTCGGCACCGATCTCGGCCCGCCGCTGCCGGTCTGGCTCGCTGACATCGCCTATCGCGCCGCCGGCGGCCACATGTTCGGCGTCTATGTGCTCGCCCAGCTCTGCGAGATCGCGGCCTTCATCGCACTCTATCATCTCTCACGCGCCGTGGTCGGTTCGCAGCAGGCGGTGCTCGCCGTGCTGCTGACCATGACGGTGCTGGCCTTCTCCTCGCCTGCGCTCGACTTCGGCCCTTTGGTGCTGGCGCGGCCGCTCTGGGCGCTGTTGCTGCTGCACTCCTGGCAGATCATCGGTCAACGTCGCGGCAATGCCTGGTTCGCCTGGTCGATCGAAGCGGGGCTGTTGCTGCTGACCACACCTGCGGCGATCTTTCTCCTCCTGCTGATCGTCGTCTTCGCGCTCTCGACCGCCGGGGGCCGCCGAACGCTGCGCGGGCTCGATCCGCTGTTTGCGCTGATCGTTGTCGCGGTGCTGGCACTGCCCTATGCGGTGTGGCTGGTGCGTGCCGAGACATTGACCATGCCGGCACTGCCGCAAGTATCGGAGCTAAAAGCCCGCGCGCTGCACGCGGCCTGGCTGTTGGGCGGGCTGGCGCTCGGGGCGGCCGCCATCCCGGCGCTGACCTTCCTCAACACCGGCCTGTTCGCCGGCAAGGGCGAGGAGCCGCCGATCATCTACCGCCCGCCGGTCGAGCCGCTTGCGCGCAGCTTCGTCTTTTACTTCGCGCTGGCTACGCCGCTCGGAGCCGTGCTGATCTCGAGCCTGCTAGGAATCGACGCCGTCGTCGGCGGGCCCGGTGTCGTGCTGATCATGTCCGGACTTGCCGTGGTCGTTACGGCCGGAGATCTCATCGCCATGCGCCGCACACGGATGCTGCGCACGGTATGGACTGCGGCCGTCGTGGCGCCCGCCGCCGGCATGGTGCTCGCCGTCCTGTTCTTGCCCTGGACGGGCGCCAACGAGATTGCGACCTCGATGCCAGCGCGGGCGATCTCGGACTTCTTCGATGAGAGCTTTGCCCGCCGCACCAACCATCGCCTGCGCGCCGTCGCCGGCGAAACCCAGCTTGCCAGCCTGATCGCGCTGCATTCCGGCCGGCCGCACCTCTTCATCGACGCCGACCCTGCGCGCACGCCGTGGATGAATCAGACCAAATTCAGCGAGACCGGCGGCGTCGTGGTCTGGCGCGCTTCCGACACCGCCGGCACGCCGCCGCCGGACATTCTCAAACGATTCCCGGACATCGTGCCGGAAGTGCCGCGCGCCTTCGAATGGCTGGTCACCGGCCGCCAGCAGCTGCTGCGCATCGGCTGGGCCATCGTGCGGCCGAAGGGGACGTAGGCCTGGAGTAGTTACACGGCCCCTTGGGCCAGCACCTTCGCGATCGCGCGCAGATCCTGCCAGGCGAGCCGCTTGTACGATGGCGAGCGCAACAGATACGCCGGGTGGAACGTCGGCAGCGCGCGGATGGTGCGGCCACCTGTGTCATAGTCGAACCAACGACCGCGGGTGCGCATGATGCCCTCGCGCGTTCCGAGCAGCGTCTGCGTCGAGGGATTGCCGAGTGTCACCAGCACGTCGGGGTTCACGAGCTCGATGTGGCGCTTGATGAAGGGCAGGCAGATTTGCGTCTCCTGCGGCGTCGGCGTGCGGTTGCCGGGCGGCCGCCACGGAATGACGTTGGCGATGTAGGCGGTGGTGCGGTTTAGCCCGATCGCGCCGATCATGAGGTCGAGCAGCTTGCCGCTACGTCCGACGAAGGGGAGCCCTTCGATATCCTCGTCGCGCCCCGGAGCTTCGCCGACGAACATGATGCGCGCCTGCGGATTGCCGTCGGCGAACACCAGCCGCGTCGCCGTGTGCTTCAGCGCACAGCCTTCAAAGCCCTGCATCAGCTCGCGCAACGCCTCCAGTGTCGGCGCAGTGCGCGCGGCCTCGCGAGCGGACGCGATCGCGACATCGGGTGCAGGGGCAGCTTCGCCCCGCATCACTGCGGGCGCGACGACCGGCCGCGGCGCTTCGACCGGAGGTGCCGCACGTGGAGCCGGTGGCGGGACGTCCAATTCCGCCAGGCGGTCGATCGGTTCCTCCGCGAGCGCGCAGTCGACCCCGGCCTCCAGATAGAAGGCGAGAAGCTCTCGGACGGTGGGTGCGGGCTCGGGGATCATGGGAAAGTCTGACTTTTATACCACCTTGGGCGGCCTTGCATCCCAGCGGAATGCATTTCCGAGGTTGTCCTACCCGGAAAAATCGGAAACAAGGAGGCGCAAACGACCGAGGACCGTCTCAAGGGCTGAGATCAGATGAGCATCGAAGAACTTCCCCCGCGCGAATCCATGGAATTCGACGTCGTCATCGTCGGCGCCGGCCCCTCGGGTCTGTCGGCCGCGATCCGGCTGAAGCAGCTCAATGCCGATCTCAACGTCGTCGTGGTGGAGAAGGGCTCCGAGGTCGGCGCGCACATTCTCTCGGGCGCCGTGATCGATCCGGCCGGGCTCGACAAGCTGATCCCGGACTGGCGAGAGGATTCGGACTGTCCGCTCAAGACTGAGGTGAAGGACGACCGCTTCTACTGGATGACGGCTGGCGGTGCGATCAAGCTGCCGAACTTCATGATGCCGCCGCTGATGAACAATCATCACTGCTACATCGGCTCGCTCGGCAATGTCTGCCGCTGGCTGGCGCGCAGGGCCGAGGCGCTGGGGGTTGAGATCTATCCCGGCTTTGCCGCCGCCGAGGTGCTCTATGACGAGGAGGGCAAGGTCAAGGGCATCGCCACCGGCGACATGGGCGTCGGCCGCGACGGCAAGCCGAAGGACTCCTTCACCCGCGGCATGGAATTGCTCGGCAAGTATACGCTGTTCGCCGAAGGCGCCCGCGGAAGCCTGACCAAGCAGCTCATCAACAAGTTTGCGCTCGATGCCAAGAGCGAGCCGCCGAAGTTCGGCATCGGCCTCAAGGAGGTCTGGCAGATCGATCCCGCCAAGCACCAGAAGGGAATGATCCAGCATTCCTTCGGCTGGCCGCTCGATATGAAGACGGGCGGCGGCTCGTTCCTCTATCACTACGACGACAATCTCGTCGCCGTCGGCTTCGTCGTGCATCTCAACTACGACGATCCCTATCTCTCGCCGTTCGACGAGTTTCAGCGCTTCAAGACCCATCCCTCGATCCGCGGCACCTTCGAAGGCGCCAAGCGGCTCGCTTACGGCGCCCGCGCAATCACCGAGGGCGGCTATCAGTCGGTGCCGAAGCTCAGCTTCCCTGGCGGTGCGCTGATCGGCTGCGCGGCCGGCTTCGTCAATGTGCCGCGCATCAAGGGTGTGCACAATGCAATGGGCACCGGCATGCTCGCCGCGGAACACGTCGCCAGTGCGCTCGCGGCCGAGCGCGCCAACGACGAAGTCGTCGAGTACGAGAATGCGTGGCGTTCGTCCTCCGTGGGCAAGGATCTGTTCCTGGTCCGCAACGTCAAGCCGCTGTGGTCGAAGTTCGGCACCGTGCTCGGCGTCGCGCTCGGCGGCTTCGACATGTGGTGCAACACGCTGTTCGGCGCTTCGCTGTTCGGCACGCAGTCCCATCTCAAGCATGATCGCGCCACGCTCGATCCGGCCAAGCAGCACGCGCCCAAGAACTACCCGAAGCCCGACGGCAAGATCACCTTCGACAAGCTGTCCTCGGTGTTCCTGTCCAACACCAATCACGAGGAGGACCAGCCGGTCCATCTGAAGGTCGCCGACATGAACCTCCAGAAGACCTCGGAGCACGACGTCTACGCCGGGCCCTCGAACCGCTATTGCCCGGCCGGCGTCTATGAGTGGATCGAGGAAGGGTCCGGCCCGCGCTTCCAGATCAACGCCCAGAATTGCGTCCACTGCAAAACCTGCGACGTGAAGGACCCCAACGGCAACATTACCTGGGTTCCCCCGGAGGGCGGCGGGGGTCCGAATTACGAGGCGATGTAAGCCCAGGTGAACAAGGTGACCTGGCGCACGTTCGCGTGAGGACCCGGCTGCGGCTACCCGCCGCGGCCACGATAAGGCCACAGTAACGGCGTCTTGGGGCGCTCTTGGCGGATTCGCTTGGCCGATTTGGGTATGCGGCGGGAACGCCGGTCCGAATCCTTGCGGCGAAGCGCCAAAAGCGGCATTGTCGGCCTGACGGTTCCGGGTCCCAATGCTACCGGCCGCGTTTGCATGCGATACGGCCTTCTGTTGCAAATCCAGGCACTACCAACTCAAGGCGAGCCCTGATGTTTTCAAATCGTTTCAACCGCTGGACTGTTGCCGCCATCGCTCTCATGGGCACCGCGATCGCGACGCTCCCCGGCGCGGGCCTGGCGCAGACGCCGGATCATCCGGAGAATACGGCGGCACAGTTTCCGACACGAAACGATCTGAAGTCGCTCACGGGCGCCGGCAGCTATCTCGCCGCCCGCCATGCCAGCGTCGAGCGCGATGCCGCCTCGGCCGCCGCATTCTACCGCTCGGCGCTGCGCACCGATCCGAAGAACAATGAATTGCTCGACCGTGCCTTCATCTCTTCGGTCGCCGACGGCGACATCGAGGAGGCGGTCAAGCTGGCCGAACGCATCCTCACCATCGACAGGACCAACCGCGTCGCGCGTCTCGTCGTCGGCGTGCATGATCTCAAGCTGAAGAAGTACGCGGCCGCGCAGACCAACATCAACCAGTCGATCCGCGGCCCGATCACCGATCTTGTCGCCACGCTGCTGTCCGGCTGGGCCGCTTATGGTGCGGGCGATGCCAAGGGTGGTGTCGCCACCATCGACAAGCTGGCAGGACCGGAATGGTATCCGCTGTTCAAGGACCTCCATGCCGGCATGATCCTGGAGCTCTCGGGCAAGGAGAAGGATGCCGGCACCCGGTTCGAGCGCGCCTACAAGCTCGACGACTCAATGCTGCGCGTGACCGAGGCCTATGCGCGCTGGCTATCGCGCCACAAGGAATCCGCCGCGGCCACCGCCGTCTATCAGGCCTTCGACAAGAAGCTCGCGCGCCATCCTTTGATCCAGGAAGGCCTGCGCGAGACCAAGGCCGGCAAAAAGATGCCGCCGCTGGTCGATTCCGCGCAGGCGGGCGCGGCCGAAGCGCTCTACGGGATCGGCGCTACGCTGACCCGCCGCGGCGGCGAGGATCTGGCGCTGGTTTATCTTCAGCTCTCGCTCTACCTGCAGCCAACCCACCCGCTGGCGCTGCTCTCGCTCGCCGATCTCTATGAATCGGTGAAGCGGCCGAAGATGGCGATCAAGGTCTATGAGCGCGTGCCGGCGACCTCGCCGCTCAAGCGCAATGCACAGATCCAGCTCGCCATCGATCTCGATTCCGCCGACCGCACCGAAGAGGCGATCAAGATCCTCAAAGGTGTCACGTCGGAGGATCCCAAGGATCTCGAAGCCATCATGGCGCTCGGCAACATCGAGCGTGGCCGCAAGAGGTTCGGCGACTGCGGCGCGACCTATTCGCTGGGAATCGACGTGCTGCCGCCCGGCAACGACAAGGCCAACAGCGTCTGGTATTATTATCGCGGTATCTGCCAGGAGCGATCCAAGCAGTGGGCCAAGGCCGAAGCCGACATGAAAAAGGCGCTGGAGCTCCAGCCCGACCAACCCCACGTCCTCAACTATCTCGGCTATTCCTGGATCGACCAGGGCATCAACCTCGACGAAGGCATGAAGATGATCAAGCGCGCCGTCGAGCAGCGTCCCGACGACGGCTACATCGTTGACTCTCTCGGCTGGGCTTATTACCGCATCGGCAACTACGAGGAAGCGGTGAAGAACCTCGAGCGCGCGATCGATCTCAAGCCCGAGGATCCCACCATCAACGACCATCTCGGCGATGCCTATTGG
The DNA here is from genome assembly GCF_001424605.1 of Bradyrhizobium sp. Leaf396. Taxonomy (NCBI): domain Bacteria; kingdom Pseudomonadati; phylum Pseudomonadota; class Alphaproteobacteria; order Hyphomicrobiales; family Nitrobacteraceae; genus Bradyrhizobium; species Bradyrhizobium sp. Leaf396. The sequence continues at coordinate 205,676 of NZ_LMQJ01000004.1, read as the reverse complement.
CGCGTCGGCCGAACCCTGGAAGCCAAGTTCCAGTGGTCGCATGCCCGCGATCTCAAGCCTGAGCCGGAAGAACTGCCGAAGATCGAGGCCAAGATCGCCAATGGTCTCCCCGACGACAATTCGAACTCTTCGGCCGCGCAGGCGGAGAAGAAGAAGGACGACGGCAAGGGCGGTTGAGCTGGCGCATGATCCGGACCGAAGGGCCGCGTTCGCGCAAAGTGCGTCGCGGTTGGCCGGCAAGATCATGCGCGACAAATGAAGTAGGTGGGGGCTGTCGCCGATGCCGGCGTTGACTGAAGAGGGGCGCGCGAAGGTCAATCTCAGCCTTCGCGTCGTGGGCCGTCGCGCCGACGGCTATCATGATCTCGAAAGCGTGGTTGCTTTTGCCGACTGTGCCGACCGGCTCACCCTGGAGCCGGGCGGCGAGTTGAAGCTCAACACGACCGGGCCGCTGGCTGCGGCTTGCGGCGATAACGCCGACAATCTCGTGCTTAAGGCCGCCAGGCTTCTGGCCGAGGCCGTGCCCAATCTGAAGCTGGGCGCCTTCACGCTCGACAAGGTGCTGCCCGTTGCCGCCGGGATCGGTGGCGGCTCGGCCGATGCTGCCGCGGCGCTGCGCCTCCTGGCCCGCCTCAACGGTTTGTCGCTCGATGATCCCCGCGTTCAGAAGGTTGCGCTCGCGACCGGTGCGGACGTGCCGGTTTGCCTTCTCTCGCGCGCCTGCGACATGACCGGCGTTGGCGAGCAGCTGTTGCCGCTCGCGCTGCCCAGCATGCCCTGTGTCATGGTCAATCCGCGCGTGCCGGTTGCGACCAAGGACGTGTTTCAGGCCCTCGGCCTGCGCAACGGCGAACTCCTGGTCGGCGTCACCGACGTCATCCGCGCGCCGGCCTGGCCGGAGGAGGGCGCTTCAATTGCCGATTGGGTCGAAGTTCTCGAAACGGTCGCCAATGACCTGGAAGCGCCCGCCATGCGCATCGAGCCGGTGATCGGCGAGGTGCTGGAGGCTCTGCGCGGCTCTGCCGGCGTCAAGCTCACCCGCATGTCCGGTTCCGGCGCAACGTGTTTTGCAATCTATGGCTCTTCGGCCGACGCGCATGCCGCTGCGGAAAAGATCCGGCGCGATCACTCCGGCTGGTGGGTGCATGCGGGGACGTTGAGCTGAATTCTCTCTCTCCGTCATTGCGAGCGCAGCAAGGCAGCCCAGAAACTGTCCGGGCTGCCGGTCTGGATCGCTTCGCTGCTGTCGCAATGATGTGGATGGAGCTGAGCTAGTCTAGCCCGCGCTGCTCTCATCGAGCTTGAGGAAGTCCCGGATCTCGCCCAACACCTCGTGCGGCTTGTCATGCTGCAGCCAATGCCCGGCCCCGGCGATGGTCTCGATGCGCGCATCTTGGAAATAGCGCTCCAGGCTTGTCCCCTTCGCGCCCGCCAGAAAACTCTCGCCGGCATTGAGCAGCAGCGTCGGGCAGGCGATGCGTGACCAGAGCTCGATGTGATCGTCCGGCCAAAGCCGGTGCGGCGCGGAGGCGCGCTGGTACGGATCGAACTTCCAGCTGTAGGTGCCGTCCTCGTTCTGCCGCGTGCCGTGGGCTGCGAGATGCAGGGCAAGGTCACGGGACAGCCGTTTGTTGTGAAGCATCATCTGTGCGGCGGCGTCCTCGATCGTCGAGTAGCGGCGCGGGATGCGGTCATGCAGCTTGTCGAGCTGGGTCACCCATTTGCCAATACGCTCATGCGCCGGCGGCTTCCGAGCGTCCGGCAGCATGGTCACGCCGTCGAGGACGATCAGCTTGGAGACCAGCTCGGGGAATGATCCTGACAAGATCAGGCTGACCATGCCGCCCATCGAATGACCGATGAGGGTGATTTGAGGTGCTGCGATATGACGGACGAGCTGGGCGAGATCGTAGACATACTCCGTCAGCGCGTAGCTGCCGCCCCTAGTCCAATCGGAATCGCCGTGGCCGCGCAGGTCGGGTGCGAGCACGTGGAAATTCGGCTGCAACGATCGGGCGATATGATCCCAGCTCCGGCAATGATCGCGCCCGCCATGGACCAGGATCAGAGGTGGTGCACTCTCGTTGCCCCAGTCGGCATAATGCAGCCGCAGGCCGTGCGATTCATAGAAGCGGCTTTGCGGGGCGCTAGCCATTGGCCGGCCGCCGCGCCAGTGCGAGCGAGAGGCCGAGGCCAGCGATGAAGACGCCGGAGCCTTGCGTGAGGCGCCGCATCAGATGCGGCCTTCCGATCAGCTGCGTACGTGTCGCGGAGGCCATCGCTACCACCACGACGTCTGCGAGCGTGTTCAGCGTCACCGAGATCGTGCCAAGCATAATGAACTGCAGCGCCGGGTTAGTTCCCGCGGGATCGAGAAATTGCGGAATGAAGGCGAGGAAGAACGCCGCGGTCTTCGGATTCAACGCCTCGACGAGCACGCCGTCGCGGAACGCGCGCTTGTCTCCGACGGGCTCGCCTTCGAACGACAGCCCACGGCCGGCGCTGCGAAACGTCCTGATGCCGAGCCAGACCAGATACAGCGCCCCAACGAATTTCACGGCGGCGAACAGTTCCGCGCTGGCCAGGATGATCGCGGAGATGCCAAGGCTGCCCGCCACCACATGAACCAGCCCGCCCAGAGCGGTGCCTGCGGTTGACGCGAAGCCGCTGGCGCGTCCCTCGGACAGGGTTCGTGCCGCGACGTAGAAGATGCCAGGACCGGGAACGGCGGCAATGAGACAGGCTGTGGCCAGGAACAGCCAGAAATTCGTTTCGATCATCCTGTTTTCGTAGCGGAGCGAGCGGCGATTGCAAGGCCTCTCGCTTAGCCCATCCGGCGGAAGATCACGCTGGCGTTCACGCCGCCGAAGCCGAACCCATTGGAGATGGCATGCTCCATCGGCATCGGCCGCGCCGTGCCGGCGACGATGTCGATACCGTCCGCGCCCGCGTCGGGGTTCTCGAGATTGAGCGTTGGCGGCGCGATCTGGTCGCGCAAAGCGAGAATGGTGAAGATCGCCTCCAGGCCTCCGGCGGCGCCGAGCAGATGGCCGGTGGCCGATTTGGTCGCGCTGACAGCGATGCTCCGAGTACGTCCGAACAGCGCGCCGATCGCGCCAAGCTCGCTCTCGTCGCCGGCTTGAGTCGAGGTCGCATGTGCGTTCAGGTGCTGCACATCCGCGGGCGCAAGCTTCGCTTGTCGAAGCGCGATCTCCATGGCGCGGCGGGCGCCCTCGCCATCGGGCGGGCCCGAGGTCATATGATAGGCATCCGCCGTCGTGCCGTAGCCGACGAGCTCGGCGACCGGTGTAGCACCACGCGCCAGCGCATGCTCGAGCTCCTCGATCACCAGGATGCCGGCGCCTTCGCCCATCACAAAGCCGTCGCGGTCGCGATCGAACGGGCGCGAGGCGCGTTCGGGTTCGTCGTTAAAGCCGCTCGACAGCGCGCGGGCCGCGGCAAAGCCGCCGAGGCTGACGATGTCGAGGCAGGCCTCGGCGCCGCCGCAGATCGCGACATCGGCTTCGCCGGCGCGGATCATGCGCGCGGCATCGCCGATCGCCTGCACGCCGGCGGCACAAGCGGTGACCGGCGTACCCAGCGCTCCCTTGTAGCCGTATTTGATCGAGACCTGGCCGGCGGCGAGATTGGCGAGGAACGAGGGGATCGTGAATGGCGAAAGCCGGCGCGCGCCGCGCTGTTCGGTGATGCGCACCGCTTCCGCGATCGCCGGGAACCCGCCGACGCCGGAGGCGATGATCGTCGCGGTCCGCTCCAGCGCCGCCGCGTCCAGCGGCGTCCATCCGGCCTGCGCGACCGCCTCTGCGGTGGCAAGCAGCGCGAACAGGATGAAGCGGTCCATCTTGCGCTGGTCTTTCGGCGCGGCCGCCTGTGCCGGGTCGAAGCCGCCCTTGGTGTCATCGGCCCTGTCTGGCACGAGCCCCGCGATGCGCGCGGGCAGTGCCTGCGCCCATTCGGGCAGCGGGCGCAGCCCGCTTTGACCGGCGAGGAGCCGTCGCCAGGACAATTCGACACCGCAGCCGAGCGGCGACACAGCTCCCATTCCCGTCACGACGATACGACGCATGTCAGTCTCCAGCCGGCACGACGGCCGGGTTCATGGCCTTGAGCGAAGCGAGCCGCGCGCGCATCTTGCGGCTGGCCCGGGGGCCTGCGATGACGACTGCATTGGCGAGAGTGATCGGCTGCATGTCGCCGGCATTGACCACGACCGGATCGACCGGGCGAGCGTCACTCCGGTTCGCCAGCAGGATGGATTTGCCTTTACGGGCGAGATGCTTGTTGCCCCAGGCCAGCAACGCCGCGATCACGGGAAAGAAGTCCCGCGCCTTGTCGGTCAGCACATATTCATAGCGCGGCGGTCGGTCCTGATAGCGGCGGCGCGTGAACATGCCGCTCTCAGTGAGATGCGCAAGGCGCCGCGACAGGATGTTCGGCGCGATGCCGAGGCTTTGCGAGAACTCGTCGAATTTGGTAGCGCCCTGCATCGCATCGCGCAGGATCAGGATGCTCCACCATTCGCCGACCGTCTCCACGGCGCGGCCGACGGGACATTCCTGGATGGAGGGCGATTTGGGCTGCATGAACGGAGGTTAGGGAAGTTACTTTCAAAATGCAAGTGACTAGGGTGGCGCTGGAGGTCGACAGGGCGCAAGACGCACAGGTTGGGCTGCGATTCGAGATGCGGGCTGCAAATGATGGCCGCGCGTAGGCCGTCATTGCGAGCGCAGCGAAGCAATCCAGCCTGTTGCCGCGGCGGGATTCTGGATGGCTTCGCTGCGCTCGCAATGACTGGGCGGGAGCAGCGGTATCAGCCCGACACCGTCACCTGAGATGCCGGAGCGCAACGAAGGCCTCGAAGGGCGACGGCCATGCTGCAGCTCGCGGCTCCCAGCGATGCAACGCATCGCGCTGCTCCCGCCTCGGGATGACCGAGTCGGCAACGGTGCGAAATCAGGACGTCAGCCCGGTCGGCTAATGCGACCTGGCCAAACAGAACGCCACGACCTGCTCCAGCGCGCTCTTCATCGGCGAGGACGGGAACAGCGCCAGCGCGTCCACCGCCATGGCGCCGTAATGCTGGGCGCGGCTCAGCGTGTCCTCGAGCGCGCGGTGCTTGTTCATGAGTCCGATGGCGTGGTCAAGATCGGTATCGCCGATCTCGCCTCGCTCCAGCGCGCGGATCCAGAACGCGCGCTCGGTGTCGTTGCCGCGGCGGAAGGCGAGCACGACCGGCAGGGTGATCTTGCCCTCGCGGAAATCGTCGCCGGTGTTCTTGCCGAGCTTGGCGCTCTTGCCCCCGTAGTCGAGCACGTCGTCCACGAGCTGGAAGGCGATGCCGAGATTCATGCCGACCGAGCGGCAGGCGGTCTGCTCCGCCTTCGGGCGGTTGGCGATGACGGGGCCGACCTCGCAGGCGGCGGCGAACAGTTCAGCGGTCTTGCCGCGGATCACGGCGAGATATTCGTCCTCGGTGGTCGCGGTGTTTTTGGCGGCGGCAAGCTGCATCACCTCGCCCTCGGCGATCGTGGCGGCGGCTGCGGAGAGGATGTCGAGCGCGCGTAGCGATCCGACCTCGACCATCATGCGAAATGCCTGGCCGAGCAGGAAGTCGCCGACCAGCACGCTCGCCTCGTTGCCCCAGAGCATGCGCGCCGACAGCTTGCCGCGGCGCATCTCGCTCTCGTCGACGACGTCGTCGTGGAGCAGGGTGGCGGTATGCATGAACTCCACGGAAGCGGCGAGCTTGATATGGCCGTCGCCGGTGTAGCCGGCGAGGTTGGCCATGGCGAGGGTCAGCATCGGCCGCAGCCGCTTGCCTCCGGAGGAGATCAGATGGTTGGCGACTTCCGGGATCATGGTGACGTCCGAACCGGTCCGCGACAGGATCGTGGCGTTGACGCGCTCCATGTCAGGAGCGACAAGGGCAACCAGCTCTTCGATCGACGCGCCGGGAGCTTCGAAAGGTACGATGACGGCCACGCCGGTCTCCAATATTTGCCCGGAAGGGCTATTCTGATGCAAAGACAATAGAAACTGGCGGCGCACCCGGCAAGACCTCGGAACCATTGACATCAGCCGCCTACCCCTTTCAGGCAGGAGATCTGCGTTTTGCGTGAACTGGTTCGGACCAACGACATGGTGCTGGTGTCGGCGATCGGCGCGCTGCTCGACGGCGCCAACATCCATCACCTGGTGCTGGACCAGAACATGAGCATCATCGAGGGTTCGCTCGGCATCTTGCCGCGGCGGATCCTGGTTCATGAGGACGATGTCCTGGAGGCAAGGGAGCTCCTCACCGAGGCCGGCCTCAGCCACGAATTGCGCGGCGATGATTGAGGCCGCGGACATGACCGAGGATGCTTTTCTCGGCGGGCAATTGCGGCTCAGGCAGAAGCGGTCCGGCCATCGCGCCGGGCACGATGCCATCCTGCTTGCGGCGGCCACCGACGCCCGGGCGGGGGACCGCGTGGTCGATCTCGGCGCCGGCGTCGGCACGGCCGGATTGGCGCTGGCCCGGCGCGCCGCAGGGATCAGGCTGAGCCTCGTCGAGATCGATCCGGAGCTGGCGGAGCTTGCGCGCGGCAACGCGCTGGCAAACGGGATTGCCGCCGAGACGATCGTGCTCGACGTCACGGCAGATGCGCAGGCCTTCGCGGCAAATGGTCTCGCGCCCGACAGCGTCGATGCAGTGTTGATGAATCCGCCCTTCAACGATCCGGCGCGGCATCGCGGCTCGCCCGATCAGGCGCGCCACGCCGCTCATGTGGCGACGGAGGACACTCTGCATGCGTGGGTGCACGCAGCGCGTCGAGTCCTGCGCTCGAACGGTGTGCTGACGCTGATCTGGCGGGCAGATGGACTGGCGGACGTGCTGGCCGCGCTGTCACGCGGCTTCGGCAGCCTCTCGATCCTGCCGGTCCACGGCGAGGCGGAACGGCCGGCCATCCGAGTGCTGGTGCGTGCGGTGAAGGGCGGCCGTGCGCCGACGCGTCTGCTGCCGGGCCTGATGCTGAATGACGCGTCGCGTTCGTCCGGAAGCGAGGTGACGGAGATTTTGGAAGGGAGAGCGGCCTTGCCGCTGGTGGAACCTCGAGGGCTTACCGGGGAAGCGATTCCGGCTGTTGCTCCTGCGGGGAGGTCAGGCGGATCGCCATGAACAGCGCGCCAATCAGCAGCATCAGCAGATAGATTTTCATGATGTTCTCCGCTGCCTATTGCAGCCTCCAAACGGGAAATCTGCAAAACACGTTCCGGGCACTTCCAATGACACTCGCGTGATAAGAAATGGTTAATCAGAGGTAACGGCATGGCCGAGCAATTGAACGATCGTGAGAGTTCCGGCCTGGCCGACAGACTCATGCAATATCTGCCGGCCCGCTTTCGACCGGGCACGGCGGTGGTCCCGGTGGTGCGGCTGTCGGGCGTGATCGGCGCCGTGACACCGCTGCGCCCCGGTCTGACGCTTGCGGGCATCGCCAAAGTGCTGGAGCGCGCGTTTTCGTATCGACACGCCAAGGCGGTGGCGCTCGTGATCAATTCTCCAGGCGGCTCGCCGGTGCAGTCGCGCCAGATTTATCTGCGCATCAAGCAACTCGCAGCGGAGAAGAAGCTGCCGGTGCTCGTCTTCGTGGAGGACGTCGCGGCCTCGGGCGGTTACATGATCGCCTGTGCCGGCGATGAGATCATCTGCGATCCCTCATCGATCCTCGGCTCGATCGGCGTGGTCGGCGGCAGTTTTGGTTTTCAGGAGGCGATCAGGCGGCTCGGCATCGAGCGGCGTCTCTACACATCAGGCGAGCACAAGGCGATGCTCGATCCGTTCCTCCCGGAGAATCCCGACGACGTCGCCAGGTTGAAAGCGATCCAGCGCGAGATCCATCAGATCTTCATTGCGCTGGTGAAGGAGAGCCGCGGCGCACGGCTGAAGGGAGCGGACGAGACGCTGTTCACCGGAGAATACTGGGCCGGCGATAGCGCCATCGCGCTGGGCCTCGCAGACGGTATCGGCGATCTCCGCTCAACTCTTCGTGCCCGCTATGGCGAGAAGGTTCTCACTCCCGTGATCGCGCAACCGACCGGGCTGCTCTCCGGCTTCTTGGGCCGGAAATCGCCTGGCGCGGGGCAGCTTTCAGCCCTGGAGTCGATCGCCGGCCTGCCGGACGAGCTGATCTCGGCAGTCGAGACGCGCGCGATCTGGGCAAAATTCGGGTTCTAGGCCAAGCCCGCCCGCGCCAATTGGCCCGGGCCGGGCCAATTGCGGCGCAGGCCCATCTGGGTAACAATGTGCGTGGGGGCTGAGCACTAGACGAGGATCGACCGATGCCGCCGTTCGTCGCTTTCGCGGGCGTGCTGGGCGGGCTTGCCGTGGTCCGTTGGGCCTACAAGACCGCCATGAAGATCAACCAGGAGCTGGATGAGATGCGCCTGTCGCGCGTCACCGAGGCCGCTCCCATGGGGGATATCAAGACACTGAAGCGAGACCCCGTGTCGGGGGCCTACCGGCCGGGTTAGGAGCTGCCTTTCACATGCATCGTCATTCCGGGTCGCCCGTAGGGCGGACCCGGGATCGTCGGATTCCGGGTTCGATGCTGCGCATCGTCCCGGAATGACTGGTCAATTAAGCCCTTCGCCTTGATTCCCATCCTTGCCGTCGATACGGTCCCGCGCGATTCAAACCCCCGCGAGAGCCCGATCTGACGATGGACGCCTCATTGCCCGCCCATATGCGCCCGGAACGCTCGTTCCAGGGCTTCATCCTCGCGCTCCAGCGGTTCTGGGCCGAGCAGGGCTGCGTGATCCTGCAGCCCTACGACATGGAGATGGGTGCGGGCACCTTCCATCCGGCGACCACGCTGCGTGCGCTCGGGCCCAAACCCTGGAACGCCGCCTATGTTCAGCCCTCGCGGCGGCCCAAGGACGGCCGCTACGGCGAGAACCCGAACCGGATGCAGCACTACTACCAATTCCAGGTCATCATGAAGCCGTCGCCGCCGAATCTTCAGGAGCTATACCTGAAGTCGCTGGCCGCGATCGGCATCGATTCCGCCGTGCACGACATCCGCTTCGTCGAGGATGACTGGGAGAGCCCGACGCTGGGTGCGTGGGGCCTCGGCTGGGAGTGCTGGTGCGACGGTATGGAGGTTTCTCAGTTCACCTATTTCCAGCAGGTCGCCGGCTTCGAATGCGCACCGGTCGCGGGCGAGCTCACCTATGGTCTCGAGCGCCTCGCGATGTATGTGCAGGGCGTCGACCGCGTCTATGATCTCAACTTCAACGGCCGCGACGGGGACCAGAAGGTCACCTATGGTGACGTCTTCCTGCAGGCCGAGCAGGAATATTCGCGGCACAATTTCGAAGTCGCGGATACCGCGATGCTGTTCGAACAGTTCAAGATGGCGGAAGCGGCCTGCCGGAAATATCTCGATGCGGGCTGGAAAGATGGGAAGCGCGAGGCGCATCTGATGGCGCTGCCGGCCTACGACCAGTGCATCAAGGCGAGCCATGTCTTCAACCTGCTCGATGCGCGCGGCGTGATCTCCGTGACCGAGCGGCAAAGCTACATTCTTCGCGTGCGCGAATTGGCAAAAGCCTGCGGCGAGGCCTGGATCCATACTGAAGCGGGCGGAGCGGCCTGATGCCCGATCTTTTGCTTGAACTGTTCTCGGAAGAAATCCCCGCGCGCATGCAAGGCAGGGCGGCCGACGATCTGCGCCGCATGGTCACCGACAAGCTCGTCGCCGAAGGCCTCGTCTATGAAGGCGCGAAGGCCTTCGCGACGCCGCGCCGCCTTGCGCTCACCGTGCACGGCATCCCCGCGCGCCAGCCGGACCTCAAGACCGAACGCCGCGGACCCAAGGTCGGCGCGCCCGATGCAGCCGTGCAGGGATTTTTGAAAGCGACCGGTTTGAAGTCGCTGGACGAAGCCAAGATCCAGCGCGACCCCAAGGGTGATTTCTACATCGGATTGATCGAGAAGCCGGGCCGCGACGCGATCGACGTGCTCGCGGAGATCCTTCCCGTGATCATTCGCACCTTCCCCTGGCCGAAATCGATGCGCTGGGGCGCGCGCTCGGGCAAGCCGGGCTCGCTGAACTGGGTGCGTCCGCTGCACGCGATCACGGCGACCTTCGGGCTCGAGACCGAAGAGCCCGATGTCGTGAAGTTCGAGGTCGACGGCATTGAAGCCGGCCAGACAACTTATGGCCACCGCTTCCTGGCGCCGGCGCCCATCTCTGTGCGCCGCTTCGAGGACTACGAAGCCAAGCTGCTCGACGCCAAGGTCGTGCTCGATCCCGAAAGGCGCAAGGACGCGATCCTCACCGACGCCAAGCAGCTCGCGTTCGCGCAAGGGTTCGAACTGGTGGAAGACCAGAACCTGCTGGACGAGGTTGCCGGCCTCGTCGAATGGCCGGTCGTGCTGATGGGCTCGTTCGAAGAAGAATTCCTGGCGACGCCGGCGGAAGTGATCCGCGCCACCATCCGCAACAACCAGAAGTGCTTCGTGGTGCGCGATCCCAAGACGGGCAAGCTCGCCAACAAGTTCATCCTGGTCGCCAACATCGAGGCCACCGATGGTGGCAAGACCATCGTCGCCGGCAACGAGCGCGTCATCCGCGCGCGGCTGAGCGATGCGAAGTTCTTCTACGAGACCGACCTGAAGACCAAGCTCGAGGAGCGGCTGCCGAAGTTCGAGCAGATCGTGTTCCACGAGAAGCTCGGCACGCAGGCGGAGCGCATCAAGCGCATCGAGCGACTCGCGGCCGAGATCGCGCCGCTGGTCGGCGCCGATGTCGCCAAGGCGGTACGTGCCGCGCATCTGGCGAAGGCGGATCTGCTGACGGAAGTCGTCGGCGAATTCCCCGAGGTGCAGGGGCTGATGGGCAAGTACTACGCGTTGGCGCAAGGCGAGGAGGCTTCCATCGCGGTCGCCTGCGAGGAGCATTACAAGCCGCAAGGTCCTGCCGATCGCGTGCCGACCGATCCGATCAGCGTCGCGGTCGCGCTTGCGGACAAGCTCGACACGCTGGTCGGCTTCTGGGCGATCGACGAGAAGCCGACGGGCAGCAAGGATCCGTATGCACTGCGGAGAGCGGCGCTCGGTGTGATCAGGCTGATTGCCGAGAACGACTTGCGTCTGTCGCTCCTGAAGATCGCAACCTCCGCGCTTGCCGGCCTGTCGGTGAAGGCGGCCGAAGCGCAGAAGCTCCCGAGCGACCTCCTCGCTTTCTTCGCCGACCGGCTCAAGGTCCAGCTTCGCGAGCAGGGTGCCCGTCACGATCTCGTCGATGCCGTGTTTGCGCTCGGCGGCCAGGATGATCTCCTGATGATCGTCCGCCGGGTCGAAGCGCTTGGCAAGTTCCTCGAGACCGACGACGGCAAGAACCTGCTCGCCGGCACCAAGCGCGCCAGCAACATCCTCTCGATCGAGGAGAAGAAGGACAAGCGCACGTTCGATGGCGCGCCGGATGCTGCGCTTTACAGCCTTGTCGAGGAGAAGGCGCTGGCGCAGGCGATCGGCGAGGTGAAGGCGGAAGCCAGCGCTGCCGTCGCCCGGGAAGACTTCGCCGTCGCGATGAGCGCGATGGCAAAGCTGCGCCCGCCCGTCGATGCATTCTTCGACAAAGTTCGCGTCAACGACGACGATGCAAGGGTGCGCGAGAACCGGCTGAAGCTGCTGAACGAAATCCGCAGCGCCACGCGTGCGGTGGCGGACTTCTCGAAGATTCAGGATTGAGGCGACGATCTTCGATCAAGCGCTGGCGCAGCAACCAACGCTGTCATTCCGGGGGCGCCCGAAGGGCGCCCCCGGAATGACGGCTGTGGCAAAAAAAGCCCCGCCCGGCGGGGGGAGGACCGGGCGGGGCCGGATGCCCGCTTCACTGCTCGCGCCAGCCTGATGCGACGCGCCGGACATCTACTCGATCTCAGTCCACCACCTCGACGATGCGGCGCGAGCGCGGTTCGACCAGCACGGTCTCGCCGTTCACGACGGTGTAGCGATAGGTGGTGGCCCCGAAACGTTGCGGCACGTCATAATAAGTGACGCCCGCCTCGGGTAAGGTGGTGCCGACCACGACGCGATCCGGAATGCTGAAGGGCGGCACACGCTGTTGCACGACATATTCACGGAATGCCGGCCGCTGTTCGGCCGCAATCGTCACCGCGCTGTCGACCGACGCAGGTGCGCGTCCGACCGTGACACCGCTTTGCGCCTGCGCGGCAAGGGGCGAGCCGATCGCGGCCGCGAGCGCTGCAAGAGCAAGAATCCTGTTCCGCATGGGCAACTCCTTCCACTTGGTTTTGTAGGACGCGCAAGCGGCGCGACCGGTTGCCAATGCATGCCCAAAGCCAATGTTCCGGCAAATGGCCTGCCGTATTCGCGGCAATTTCGGGCAGTTTTCGTGAGCGCGGGGAACTCGCAGCACGTCTTACGCATCTCTACTCCCGGAACCCGGCCGGGTATGATCCGCGCGCGATTCGCCCCAACTCCACAGAAAGATAGTTCATGCACATCACCGTCGCCCACATTTCGCCGATCCTGTCGTTGATTGCGGGCGTGCTCATCCTGATCATGCCGCGGCTGCTCAACCTCATCGTCGCGATCTTCCTCATCGTCAACGGCGCGATCGGGCTCGGGCTCCTGAAGTGGCTCCGCTTCTAGGCGTTCACTTTTCGGAACTGTTCGTCTTGCGCGGGCCCGCCCAAAGTGGTGTAAGGCCCGCGATTTCCCATTCCTCTCGCAGGTTGTGTGCAAGCTATGGCCAAAGCCGCCTCGAAGCCCAAGAAAATGCCAGCGAAATCAAAGTCCTCTGCCGTCGCAAAAGCCGCGCCGCCGGCCCGCAAGACGCTGGCCAAAAGCGCGCCGAAGCCGGTCGCCAAAGCCGCTGGAAAGCCGGCAGCGAAGCCCACCGCAAAGGCCGCGACCAAGCCGGCTCTGCCAAAGGCCGCCGCGAAGCCCGCACCGAAGAAAGCTGCGCCTGCCAAGGCGGCGCCAGCAGCGGCAAAGGCTGGCAAATGGGTGTTCACGTTCGGCGACGGCAAGGCCGAGGGCCGCTCGGAAATGCGCGACCTGCTCGGCGGCAAGGGAGCCAATCTGGCCGAGATGGCCAATCTCGGTTTGCCTGTGCCTCCCGGGTTCACCATCCCGACCTCGGTCTGCACCTATTTTTACGAACACGACAAGACCTATCCGAAGGAGCTGAAGCCGCAGGTTGAGAAGGCGCTGGACTATGTCGGCAAGTTGACCGGCAAGGTGTTCGGCGACACCAGGAACCCGCTGCTCGTCTCCGTGCGCTCCGGTGCCCGTGCCTCGATGCCGGGCATGATGGACACCGTGCTCAATCTCGGCCTCAACGACCAGACCGTGGAAGCGCTGGCCGAGCTGTCGGGCGACCGCCGCTTCGCCTATGACAGTTATCGCCGCTTCATCACGATGTACTCGGACGTGGTGCTCGGCTTCGAGCATCATCATTTCGAGGAAATCCTCGACACCTTCAAGGACAGCCAGGGCTACACGCTCGACACCGATCTGTCGGCCGACGACTGGGTCGAACTGGTCGGCAAGTACAAGGATGCGGTGGCGCGCGAGACCGGCAAGGAGTTTCCGCAGGATCCGCACGACCAGCTCTGGGGCGCGATCGGCGCGGTGTTCTCATCCTGGATGAACGCGCGCGCGGTGACCTATCGCAAGCTGCACGACATTCCGGAATCCTGGGGCACCGCTGTTAACGTGCAGGCCATGGTGTTCGGCAACATGGGCGAGACCTCGGCCACCGGCGTCGCCTTCACGCGCAACCCCTCGACCGGCGAGAGCAAGCTCTACGGCGAGTTCCTGATCAACGCGCAGGGCGAGGACGTGGTTGCGGGCATCCGCACGCCGCAGGACATCACTGAGGAAGCGCGGAGGGAATCGGGCTCCGACAAGGCCTCGATGGAATCGGCGATGCCGGAGGCATTCAAGGAGCTGACGCGAATCTACACGCTGCTCGAGAAGCACTACCGCGACATGCAGGACATGGAGTTCACGGTCGAGCAGGGTAAGCTCTGGATGCTCCAGACCCGCGGCGGAAAGCGCACCGCCAAGGCGGCGCTGCGTATCGCGGTCGAACTCGCCAACGAAGGCCTGATCTCGAAGAAGGAAGCGGTCACCCGCATCGATCCGGCTTCGCTCGACCAGCTCCTGCATCCGACCATCGATCCCAACGCCAAGCGTGACGTGATCGCGACCGGCCTTCCGGCTTCACCGGGCGCGGCCTCCGGCGAGATCGTGTTCTCCTCGGACGAGGCCGCCAAGCTCCAGGGCGACGGGCGCAAGGTCATTCTGGTCCGCATCGAGACCAGCCCGGAAGACATCCACGGCATGCATGCCGCCGAAGGCATTCTGACCACCCGCGGCGGAATGACCTCGCATGCGGCGGTGGTCGCGCGCGGCATGGGCAAGCCCTGCGTCTCCGGCTGCGGCACCATCCGCGTCGATTACGGACGCGGCACCATGAGCATCGGCTCGCGCACCTTCAAGACCGGCGACGTGATCACCATCGACGGCTCGCTCGGCCAGGTGCTCGCCGGCCGCATGCCGATGATCGAGCCGGAGCTGTCCGGCGAGTTCGGTACGCTGATGAACTGGGCCGACCAGGTCCGCAAGATCGGCGTGCGCGTCAACGGCGATACACCCGATGACGCGCGCACTGCGATCAAGTTCGGCGCCGAGGGCATAGGCCTCTGCCGCACCGAGCACATGTTCTTCGAGGAGACGCGCATCCGCACCGTGCGCGAGATGATCCTCTCCGAGGACGAGCAGTCGCGCCGGGCCGCGCTCGCAAAGCTGCTGCCGATGCAGCGCGCCGACTTCGTCGAGCTGTTCGAGATCATGAAGGGTCTGCCCGTCACGATCCGTCTGCTCGACCCGCCGCTGCACGAGTTCCTGCCCCACACCCACGCCGAGGTCGAGGAAGTGGCGCGCGCCATGAACACCGACCCGCGGCGCCTGGCCGATCGCGCCCGCGAGCTCTCGGAGTTCAACCCGATGCTCGGCTTCCGCGGCTGCCGCATCGCGATCGCCTACCCCGAGATCGCGGAGATGCAGGCCCGCGCGATCTTCGAAGCCGCGGTCGAGGCCGAGAAGCGTACCGGCAGGGCCGTCGGCCTCGAGGTGATGGTGCCGCTGATCGCGACCAAGGCGGAGCTCGATCTCGTGAAGGCGAGGATCGATTCCACCGCCCAGGCAGTGATGCGCGAGACCAACACCAAGCTGGCCTATCAGGTCGGCACCATGATCGAGCTGCCGCGCGCCTGCCTGCTCGCGGGCGAGATCGCAGAGTCGGCCGAGTTCTTCTCGTTCGGTACCAACGACCTGACGCAGACCACCTACGGCATCAGCCGCGACGACGCGGCGAGCTTCCTCGGCCCCTACGTGGCGAAGGGCATCCTTTCGGTCGATCCTTTCATCTCCCTGGATCAGGAAGGTGTCGGCGAGCTCGTCAAGATCGGCGTCGCGCGCGGCCGCAAGACTCGTGCCTCGCTCAAGGTCGGCATCTGCGGCGAGCACGGCGGCGACCCCGCCTCCGTCGCCTTCTGCCACCACATCGGCCTCAACTACGTGTCCTGCTCGCCCTACCGGGTGCCGATCGCCCGCCTCGCCGCCGCGCAAGCCGCCCTCGGCAAGGCGATCGCAAGCCAGGCGTAGCAAAGCGCAGATTGACGCGAGAGAGGCGGGGCGAAACCCCGCCTCTCTCATTTTACGCGGCGCTCTTTCCTGCGAGGGCCCTTGCGACGAACCAATCCAGACTGCCTCAGCGGAAAGGCTCTGGATTGCTTCGCTGCGCTCGCAATGACGAGATTGCGGCACGTACTCGATGCACACTCCTTCATCGCCCGGCTTGCCGCGGCGATGCGGTATGCCGAGACGACGCCGATGAATGGAGAAGCGGCGCACCGGATGCCCGCTTTCTCAGCGCATGACGGAAGCAACTTGGCGTAAGGCGCGATCTCATCGCGCGTCCCTTCTTGATAGGCATGCGTAAGGGTTCCTTCACCATCCGCGTTGACGGCTTGTTTACCGCTTCGAATGATGCGGCGTTTACCACGGCGCAGCATCACCCGGTGAAATCACCTGTGCTCGCTTGAGTGTGCCGCACGGGCCACGCGGATTAACGCCCCGGCAACCTAAATTAGATACTTACGATAAAGATCGAATTGCACGGATGTACTGAGTTCGATCGGACCAGCGTAAGCGTAGCGTGAGCGTATCGATGTCAGTGTTGCGTAACCATCCGAAGGGCGCGCGGTTCGCGTCCTTCGGCATCGGTCTCTGCATCTTCGCATTGATGCCGAGAGAGACCGGCTATCAGGACATTGCCTCGCTGCTGGCGCGCCAACCCGGCGTCGCCGAGCGCTGGCAGAAGCAGGTGTTCTCCGCCGCGTCCTCGATCCAGCTCGCCACCTACAGTTTTGCCCGCCCCATCGGCACGTCGGTTCCGCAGAGCGCGATGGTTCGTCTCGCAAGCATCGATGGCCGCGACGTCACGGGTGCGATCAGTCGCAATCCTGCGCTTCAGGCGCCGCCGCGCTATCAGGCTTCCGACTTTCCCACCGTCGATCGCTCCCTTAAGGGTGATCGCCTCGCAATCGTCACGCCTACGCAGGCTCCGGAGACGGTCGCACCGGCTGTGGCTCCGGCGCAGGAAGATCCCGCGACATCGAACAGCTCGGTGTTCGGCGCCAAGACCGCCGCATTGCCTCACCCGATGTCGCCGGAGTCCGCGGCCGCACTCGATCCCGAGCTCCAGGAAGCCCTGCGCGCGCCGCCGCTGCCGCAATATTCCAATTCGCCGCAGGCCAGCGATGCTGCGCGCACGCTCGCGACCGCACCGCTGGAGACGTTGAAGGGCGCCTCCGTTCCGCCTGCACCGGCGCCCGATCCCTTCAGCGTCAAGACCTCGACCCTGTTCTTCGCCAGCTCCTCGCTCGGCGGCAATCCCGAGACCATGGAGAGCTGGCAGCCGGGCGCCGAGCCGCTGATCGTGATGCCCGACCCCGACATGAAGGTGACCGCCGCGCTGACTCCGCCGACGGCGGACATCGCCAGGAACATCGACAGCGGCGAGAGCGTGGCCGCGAAAGGCGAGGTCAACGGCGACAACCAGCGCGCTAGGTCGCCCGCGGAGCGGCTCGGGCTCGACGACAAGTCGCGCGCCAAATCGGAAAAATGTCTCGCCGAAGCCGTCTATTTCGAAGCGCGCGGCGAGGCGGTACGCGGCCAGATCGCGGTGGCGCAGGTCGTGATGAACCGCGTATTCTCCGGAAAATATCCGGAAACCGTGTGCGGAGCGGTCTATCAGAACAAGCACCGCCATCTCGCCTGCCAGTTCACCTTCGCCTGCGACAAGAACCCGGACGTGATCCGCGAACCCGAGATGTGGGAGCGTGCCAAGAGGATCGCGAGGGCCATGCTCGATGGCCAGATCTGGCTGCCCGAGGTCGGCAAGTCCACGCACTATCATGCCTATTGGGTGCGACCCTCCTGGGTTGCCGAGATGAAGAAGTTGTACAAGACCGGCGTTCACACCTTCTATCGGCCGCGCAATTGGGGCGACGGCAGCGAGGAACCGAGCTGGGGCACCCAGGCACAGACCGCCGCGCTATCCGCCGAACTCGTGCAGGAAGCCAGGAGCTCCGCAGAGCTGGGCGAACGGCGGTAGCGCCTTCAGGAAAGACCGTGCTGTCCGGGACAAGCGCGGCCGCGTTGCTGTCCTCTCAAGCCTCGATGTCCAACGCACAGTCGAAGTTCGGGGCGGAATGCGTCAATGCGCCCGCCGATGCGTAGTCGACACCGGTCGCGGCAATGGCGGCGATCGAGTCCAGCGTGACGCCGCCGGATGCCTCCAGCTCAAGGCGGCCCTCGTTGATCCTGACCGCCTCGCGCAACGTCGCCAGGTCCATGTTGTCGAGCAGCACCGCGTCGGCCATCCCGCTGTCGAGCACTTCGCGCAGCTGCACCAGCGTATCGACCTCGATCTCGATCTTGACGAGGTGGCCCGCATGGGCACGGGCGCGTTCCAGCACCGGACGGATGCCGCCGGCGACCGCGATGTGGTTGTCCTTGATCAGGATCGCATCATCGAGCCCGAAGCGGTGATTGAATCCGCCGCCGCAGCGCACCGCGTATTTTTCCAGCGCGCGCAATCCCGGCGTTGTTTTCCGTGTGCAGCAGATGCGCATCCCGGTGCCTTCGATGCGCGCGACATAGTCCGCCGTGAGCGTCGCGACGCCCGACAGGCGGCCGACGAAGTTCAGCGCGGTCCGCTCGGCGGTGAGAATGGAGCGCGCGGGGCCCGAGATCGTCAGCACATGCTGTCCGCGAGCGACCCGCGCGGCATCGCGGACCTGTGCGCGCACCTCGATCTCGGGCGACAGCTTCTGCAAAGTCGCGAGCGCCAGCGGCAATCCGGCAATCACGCCGGACTGGCGCGCCACCAGGACCGCTTGCGCGCTCGTCGTTTCCGGGATCGTCGCAAGCGAGGTGATGTCGCCGGCGCGGCCGAGGTCCTCGTCGAGCGCGCGGTCAACGGCCGTCTCGATCGCGAGCGAAGAGAGAAAGGCGTCGGGATAAAGCAGTGAGGTTGGGCTGATCATGGGGAACTCCGTCAGGCGATCATGGATTGC
This sequence comes from Bradyrhizobium sp. Leaf396, assembly GCF_001424605.1. Lineage (NCBI taxonomy): Bacteria > Pseudomonadati > Pseudomonadota > Alphaproteobacteria > Hyphomicrobiales > Nitrobacteraceae > Bradyrhizobium > Bradyrhizobium sp. Leaf396. The sequence goes on along the minus strand of NZ_LMQJ01000004.1, from coordinate 186,989 downwards.
GCAATGCGTGGCAGCGGGCGGTCGTCCAGGCTGTGCGCGACATCGCGCATGGCGGAAAGGGTCGTCATCGTTCTCCGCCCGGGCCCGGGCGTCTCAGCCGGATGATCGGAACGGAAATGCGCACCGCGGCTCTCGCGTCGCGTCCAGGCCGCGGTGGCGACCAGCAGGGCCGAAGTCGCCATGATGCGGAGAACGATGTCGCCGGCCTCACGCTCGATCGCGGCGAAGCGGCGCACGGCTTCGGCAAGGCCGTCACCGTCGCGGATCACGCCGACATGCGCGCTCATCATCGTGCGCAGCCGCTTCACGGCTGCGCTGTCCGCCGCGCCGCCTCGCGCCGTCACGACCGGATCGGGTGGGCGGGCAGTCGAGGACATTGTGCGGCCGGCGATGTCGTCGGCAACGCGCGCGGCATAAACCACGGCTTCGAGCAGGGAGTTGGAGGCGAGCCGGTTGGCGCCATGCGCGCCGGTCGAGGATACTTCGCCGGCGGCCCAGAGCCCGTCGATCGAGCTGCGGCCGCGCGCGTCCACGGCGATGCCGCCCATGTGGTAATGCGCAGCCGGCGCGATCGGAATCGGCTGCGTTGCCGGATCGATGCCGGCGGCGGTGCAGCTTGCATGCACGGTCGGAAACTTCGTCGCGAAGCGCGCGCCCAGCGCCTGCCGCGCATCGAGGAAGGCGCCGCGGCCGGCCGCGATTTCGGCGAACACCCCGCGGGCCACGATGTCACGCGGCGCAAGCTCGGCCAGCGGATGGCGCGACAGCATGAAGCGTTCACCTTTGCCGTTGATCAGCGTTGCCCCTTCGCCGCGCAACGCTTCGGTAGCGAGCGGTGCCGGATCGCCGCCCACCATGATGGCCGTCGGGTGGAACTGTACGAATTCCGGGTCGGCGATCACCGCCCCGGCGCGCGCCGCGATCGCAAGGCCGGAGCCGCTTGCCTCGACCGGATTGGTCGTGACGGCATAGAGATGCCCGATGCCGCCAGTTGCAAGCACGACCGCGCGCGCGGCGAGCACGATCTGCCGTGCAGCGGGATTGCCGGCCTTCCGCAATTGAAGTCCGGAGACCGCGCCGTCCGCTGTCAGCAGTGCTTCGGCGACGAAGCCTTCCATCAGGCGGATCGAGGGTGTGCGACGTACGGCATCGCTCAAGGCCGCAATGATCGCGGCGCCGGCGCCATCGCCGCGCACATGAACGATGCGACGCGCCGAATGCGCAGCTTCCCGTCCGGCCGCAAGCCTGCCGTCGAGATCGCGATCGAACGGCACGCCAAAGGCGAGAAGATCATGGATGCGCGGTAGCGCCTCGCGCGCGATCCCGAGCGCGACGGCTTCATCAACGAGGCCGCCGCCGACCGCCACGGTGTCGGCGGCATGTGCCTCCGGCGTATCGCCTTCGGCCACGGCCGCGGCGATGCCGCCTTGCGCCCATGCGGACGATGCGCCCTGCCCAAGCGGTGCCGCCGAGATCAACGTCACCGGCCGCGGCGCGAGCTTCAGCGCGCAGAACAGCCCGGCAAGGCCGCCGCCGACGATGACGACGTCGTCGGTGCGAGCGAGGTCGTGGATGTCGTGTTGCATGTTGTTCGCTCTCAATTCCTCAGATTGATCATGCGCTCGACCGAACGTCGCGCGCGATCCGCGAGCGCGGGATCGATCGACACCTCCTCGCGGAGCGTCAGCAGGCTCTCCAGAATGTTGGCGAGCGTGATGCGCTTCATGTGCGGGCAGAGGTTGCAAAGGCGGAGCATCTCCACATCAGGCAGCTCGGCCCGGACATTGTCGGCCATCGAGCATTCGGTGATCATGACGAGACGCCGTGGCCTCTTCGCGCGCACCCAGTTGATCATGTGTGCGGTCGAACCGGTGAAGTCGGCTTCCGCGAGCACATCCGGCGGGCACTCCGGATGCGCGATGATCTGGACCGACGGATCGGCCTCGCGAAAGCTCCGCAGCTCCTCGCCCGTGAACCGCTCATGCACCTCGCAGGCGCCTTTCCAGGCGATGATGTTCACATCCGTCTTCGACGCCACATAGGTCGCGAGGTAGCGGTCTGGCAGGAAGATCACGCTCGGTGAATTGAGGCTCTCGACCACCTGCACGGCGTTCGACGAGGTGCAGCAGATGTCGACCTCGGCCTTCACCTCCGCGGAGGTGTTGACATAGGCAACGATGGGCACGCCGGGGAATTTTTCGCGGAGCAGCCGCACGTCCGCGCCGGTGATGCTGGCGGCGAGCGAGCAGCCCGCGCGCGAATCGGGGATCAAGACGGTCTTGTGCGGATTGAGCAGCTTTGAGGTCTCCGCCATGAAGTGCACCCCGCACTGGACGATGATGTCAGCCTTCACCTTGGTGGCTTCGACCGCGAGCTGGAGCGAGTCGCCGCCAATATCGGCCACACAGTGGAAGATCTCCGGGGCTTGGTAATTGTGGGCGAGGATGACCGCCCCCCGCGCGCGCTTCAGCTCGTTGATCGCGTGGATCGCCGGTGCCATCAGCGGCCATTCGATCGGCGGGATCACGTGCTTCACGCGGTCATAGAGCGGCGCGGTGGCCCGTTCGATCTCCGACGTCCATTCCAGTGAGGGGATCGGCCATTCCGGTCCCGCGGGCACCGCTACGGTGCCGGGGGAGGAGTTGCGCTGGGCCTGGGGTCGGTCGGTGAAATCGTCGGGGCCGTAAATTCCGGTGATCGGCATGAAAGCCTCCCATGTTGTCATTTGTGCTCAGTTTGAGAATATATGGGGCCTGAGAAATCCGGCCGAGAGGCCGGACCCATAACAGCATTGCACCTCATATGCTCAATCTGAGTAAATCAAACATAGCACGCGGCGCTGCAGACCGCCAAGCCCTGTCGCGCACATTCCCGTCACTCGCCGGTCAATGCGTCGGGTGAGGCCGTATTGAAACGCAATGCTCCCGCGGCAGCTCCTCTTGGAATGCAATGGTTTTGAGCCCGGGTCTCCTTTTGACTTGGGCTTTCCATGCAGATGCATTAAACGGGCCCTCCTGCGGCTGCTGATTTTGCAGGCCCGCCAATGACAGACGAGGAAGACCATGTCGACACAGATCGGCGAACTCGCTCCGGCCTCGCGTTCCTCCAACTGGCGTACCCCGGCCGTCATCATTCTGTGCGGCTGTGCGATCGGCATGCTCGGCTTCGGCCCGCGCTCGGCGCTCGGCTTTTTCGTGCAGCCGATGAGTCACGAATTCAGCTGGGGCCGCGATGTGTTCGGCCTCGCGATTGCCGTGCAGAATCTCTTGTGGGGGCTGGGCCAGCCGTTCGCAGGCGCGGTCGCCGATCGCTTCGGCCTCTTCCGGGTGATGTGCGTCGGCGCGCTGCTTTATGCCGGCGGCCTGCTGCTGATGCGCTACTCCACGACCCCGCTGTCGCTCGACATCGGCGCCGGCGTCATGATCGGTTTTGGGCTCGCCGGCTGTTCGTTCAATCTGGTGTTGTCGGCGTTCAGCAAGCTGTTGCCGCCTGAGAAGCGCGGCCTTGCGCTCGGCGCCGGCACCGCAGCAGGCTCCTTCGGGCAGTTCCTGTTCGCGCCCATCGGCGTTGCGCTCATCGACAATTTCGGCTGGCAGCAGGCGTTGTCCGTGTTCGGCTTCCTGATGCTGCTGATCATCCCGCTGTCGCTGGCGCTCTCGACACCGCCGGTCGCAGAATCAGCAAAGGCGACGGCCGCTGATGAGCAGACCTTCACCAGGGCGCTGGCCGAAGCCTTCGGCCATCGCTCCTACGTGCTGCTCGTGCTCGGCTTCTTCACCTGCGGCTTCCAACTCGCCTTCATCACCGTGCATCTGCCCGCGTTTCTGGTCGATCGCGGCATCTCCGCGCAAACCGGCGGCTGGGTGATTGCGGCGATCGGCCTCTTCAACATCATCGGCTCGCTCAGCGTCGGCTATCTCCAGAACCATCTGCCCAAGCGCTATATCCTCTCCACCATCTATTTCACCCGCGCGCTGGCGACGCTGGCCTTTATCTCGTTCCCGATCACGCCGTTCTCGGCGATCGCATTCGGCGCGATTTCCGGCCTGACCTGGCTGTCGACGGTGCCGCCGACCTCGGCGCTGGTGGCGCTGATGTTCGGCACGCGCTGGCTTGCGACGCTCTATGGCTTTGCCTTCGTCAGCCACCAGGTCGGCGGCTTTCTCGGCGTCTGGCTTGGAGGCATCGTGTTCGAGCGCTTCGGTTCCTATACGCCGATTTGGTGGCTCTCGATCCTGTTCGGCGTGCTTTCCGCGCTGATCAATCTTCCGATTGTGGAGAAACCCGTCGAGCGAGCGGTTGCACAGCCGGCCTGATCGGCTAAACAATCCGGACAAGCAAGTCAGGGAGTTCAGTCGTGGCCACATTCAAGGCAATCCGGATCGACAAGGCGGACAAGGGCACCACCGCGCAGCTCACGCAGTTCGATGAAGCCGAGCTGATGGACGGCGACGTCACCGTCCGGGTCGAATGGTCGACGCTGAACTACAAGGACGGCCTTGCGCTGACCGGCAAGGCGCCGGTGGTGCGCCGCTTCCCGATGATCGCCGGCATCGACTTCGCCGGCACAGTCGAAGCCTCATCGCATCCGCAGTGGAAGGCAGGGGACAAGGTGGTCTGCACCGGCTGGGGTATGGGCGAGACCCATCTCGGCGCCTATGCCGAGAAGGCGCGGGTGAAGGGCGACTGGCTGGTCGCCCTGCCGCAAGGCCTGTCGGCGCGCGACGCCATGGCGATCGGCACCGCCGGCTTCACTGCAATGCTCGCGGTGCTGGCCCTCGAGAAACACGGCATCTCGCCGAAGAGCGGTCCAGTCGTGGTGACGGGTGCTGCGGGCGGCGTCGGCTCGGTCGCGATCGCCGTGCTCGCCAAGCTTGGCTATCACGTCATCGCTTCGACCGGCCGGGCCTCCGAGGCCGACTACCTGAAGCAGCTGGGAGCAGCCGAGATCATCGACCGCAGCGAATTGTCGGCACCGGCAAAACCTCTCGCCAAGGAGCGCTGGGCCGGCGGTGTCGACAGCGTCGGCTCGACCACGCTCGCGAATCTGCTCTCGATGACGAAGTACGGCGGAGCGATTGCGGCCTGCGGTCTGGCCGCCGGCATGGACCTGCCGTCCTCGGTGGCGCCGTTTATTTTGCGAGGAGTGTGCCTTCTCGGCATCGACTCCGTGATGTGCCCGATTGAGCCCAGAAAGGCCGCCTGGCAGCGCCTGGCATCCGATCTGGATCGAACAAAGCTCGTTGAAATTACTAAGGAAATACCGTTGTCTGAGGTTTCGGATTGGGGCGCGAAAATCCTGGCCGGGGAGGTCCGCGGCCGCATCGTGGTAAAAATTGTCTAACGACGTTCAGACTTTACCAACCAAGCTGCTTCAATGTCGCCATGGTTCGTATGGTAAGCAGCGGGTAAAGAGATAAGGCATCGCCCGCTGCGGGGTTGGGTTCGGAGTTGAGCATGCTTGCGCGTATTGTGTTGGGGGCTGTCACGGCGGCAGCAACGTTTGCGCCGGCCATTGCTGGAAGCATGAACGCCGACGAGGCGCGCCGCTTCGTGGCCGGCAAGGTGTTCGCCTTTACCTGCTTCGATGGCACCCGCGGTGCAGGCCGCATTCTCGACGATCTCGGCGCCGCCGGCGCCGTGCAGTTCTCGGGCGCAGGACCGGTCAAACATCTCCGGCTGCCCGGCAACACGCTCCAGATCCGCGGCCAGAACGTCTGCGCCTCGATCAAGGGCATTCCGTTCGAGCCCTGTTTCAACCTGGAAAAGACCGATGATCGCAGCTTCCGCGGCTCGGTATCCGGCATGGGCTTCGCCTATTGCGACTTCCGCCACCAGGGCGGCAACCAGATGCTGATGGCGCGTGCAACGGCGCGCCCGCGCTCGCCGCGGAATTCGGATCGCACCGGTTCGGTCGGCCCGGCCAACACCGAAGTCGCCGCGCGTGTCGAAACCCCGCGTGTCGAGAGTAGCCGGCTCGAGCCGGTGAAGCCGGAGCCCGCGAAGACCGAGGCCCCGCTGGAGCTGCGTCGCTCGACTCAGTGAGTTGGCGTTGCCGCGCAGTCGCTGCTTCCTCAATGACATTCGTCCAGCGCGGAGCTGCCGCCGTAGTCATACGGACAGCGGCGTTCACGGGTTGGTAGCTGTTCGCGCCTCAGTTTGCGTGCGGCCGGGGCGGTGCCACGCAAGGGTCGAACGATGTCGCTGTATTTCTTCCGTATCAGCACCGGCCGCTATTCCGGCGCCGCCGATCAGCCCTACGAATTCGAGGATCGCGCAGCCGCCTGGACCGAGATGACGGAGGTCTGCGCCAACCTGCTCGGCAGCATCGCGCGCGGCCTGAAGCCGAACGCCGAGTGGTGCATGGAGCTGATCGACGAGAACAAGAACCCGGTCTTTCGCGTCACCCTCATCGGCGAGACCGTCGGATGCAAAGCTTCCTAGACCTCACTTCAAGCTGCAATTTACAACCAGCGCGAGATCACTCCGCGTCGCGTTCAATCATTTGGCGTAAAATGTAGGTATTTGTGCGAGGGATCTCGTTAACCTAACGATGGAACTCTGACCGTTAGCTTCGCGGTAAGGACGACGATCAAGGTCCAGGCGGCCAACAACGACTTGGCAGCTCGTTTCGGGGGAAACGTACCGATGTTCAGCCTCTTACAGAATTTGCAGATCGGGACCAAGCTGGCGATCGCTTCGGCTCTCGGCGTGCTCCTGGTCGGAGCCATGATCGCAAGCCAGACGCTTGGCAATGCGAGCATCCGCGAAACCAGCCAAAGCGCACTTGCCCAGCAGCAGATCGCACGCGACGCTGTGAAGGCCGAGGCAACAGTTCGCGGCATGCAGCTTGCGGTACGAGACATTCGTCTCGCCAACAGCCCGGCCGATATCCAGAAAGCCACCCAGAACCTGGGCGAGCAGCAGAAATCGACCAGTTTTCTGGTCGATGAGATGCTGAAGCTTTCTCACGAGATGGAGAACCGGGCTCCGATCGAGAAACTCAGATCGCTGGCCGCGAACTACGAAAAGGCTGCGCAGCAGATCGCGCGCGTCCGCGGCGAAGCTGTGGCCGCGAGCGGTGCCGACGGCGCCACGCGCGCTGCAAAGCTCAACGAAGACGCCATCCGCATGGCACGCGAGATTACTCTGCCGATTGCCGGCGAGCTCGACGTGGTGATCGGCCAGATCGCCGACCACGCGAGACATAAATCCGAGGAGAAGAATGCCTTGGCCGCGGCGCAAATGAGATCAAGCGAGCAACTTGCGATCCTGGTCGGCGCCTTCGCTGCGCTCGTGCTCGTCTGCTCCTGGCTGATGTCGTTCCTGACCGTCGCGCGGCCGATCCGCGCGCTCACCGTGGCGATGGATAAGCTTGCCGGCGGCGATTTCTCGGTGGTGCTGCCCGGTCTCGGCCGCAAGGACGAGGTCGGCGGCGTCGCCGCGGCAGTCGAAAAGTTCAAGCTCGTGTCCGAGCAGAAGGCGCGCGAGGAGGCCGAAGCCAAGATCAGGCAAGACCAGATTGCGGCTGCGCAACGCAAGGCCGAGATGCACAAGCTCGCCGACAGCTTCGAAGCCGCGATCGGTGAAATCGTCGATACCGTATCCTCGGCCGCGACCGAACTGGAGGCATCTGCGTCGACCCTGACGTCGACTGCGGCGCGTGGACAGGAGCTTACCACGATGGTTGCTGCCGCCTCCGAGGAAGCCTCCACCAACGTGCAATCGGTGGCATCGGCGACCGAGGAGCTGTCTTCGTCCATCACCGAGATCAGCCGGCAGGTGCAGGAGTCCGCCCGCGTCGCGGGCGATGCGGTGAGCCAGGCCCGCACCACGACCGACCGTGTCGGCGACCTTTCCGCCGCCGCAGCGCGGATCGGCGACGTGGTCGAGCTGATCAACACCATCGCCGGCCAGACCAATCTTCTTGCGCTCAATGCAACCATCGAGGCCGCGCGCGCCGGCGAGGCGGGACGCGGCTTTGCCGTGGTCGCCTCGGAGGTCAAGGCGCTTGCGGAGCAGACCGCGAAGGCGACCGGCGAGATCGGGCAGCAGATCGCCAGCATCCAGACCGCGACCGATCATTCGGTCGGCGCGATCAAGGACATCAGCCATACCATCGAGAAGCTGTCGGAGATCTCCTCGACCATCGCAGCCGCGGTGGAAGAGCAGGGCGCCGCTACCCAGGAAATTTCGCGCAACGTGCAGCAGGCGGCGGCAGGCACGCATCAGGTGTCGTCCAACATCACCGATGTTCAGCACGGCGCTAGCGAGACTGGCTCGGCGTCTGCGCAGGTGTTGGCGGCGGCGCAATCGCTGTCCGGCGACAGTCAGCGCCTCAAGCTCGAGGTCGGCAAATTTCTCTCCACCGTGCGCGCCGCCTGACGGCGACGTGCTGCGGCAGATCCGGGCGAATGCTACGACGCATCCGCATTAGGGCGGAGGATTTCCCTGCGGCTGCAACAGAGGATTGCAGCGAAGATGGCCGTCGACCGGGCACGAGCCGTAGTTTTACGTAGGTTCCTGTTAACGCCTGTTTGCAATTATAGGCGCAATCTCACGGGATAAGAACCAGCCAGCATCGTTGGAATGACCCCCGCCCTGTCGTCCGCCGCGACGATTGCGGCGCAGGTGATTTGCGCGTTGCTGGTGCTACCGGGGTTATCGTGATGTCGAAGTTGTCGATCGTTTTCAAGCTGCTGACCGTGCTGTCGGTCCTCGTGCTCTCCCTCGCCGGTGTCGGCGTGATGGCGATCGGCACGATGCAGAACATCAATGCCCATACAGTCGAGATTGCGGAGAGCTGGCTGCCGAGCGTGCGTGCGCTTGGCTCGATGCGCGCCGACATCAACGAACTGCGCGTCGTCCTGCGGCTACACCTGATGCAGGAGAGCATTGAAGGCAAGGACGCCGCTGAGAAACGCATGGCTCCGCTGCGCGAGCGCATCGAGAAGACGCGCAAGGTCTATGAAGCGCTCATCACTTTGCCCGAGGAGCGCTCGATCTACCAGCAGTGGACCAAGGCATGGGCCGAATACCTGAACGGCGTTCAGGAGACGATGGCGCTGTCGCGCAAGAGCCCCGGCCGCTTTCCGACCGATGCCAACGAGCTGTTGCAGACCAAGGTCGCGAAGATGGCGCAGGCGGCGGATCCGCTGCTGCTGAAGAGCATCGAGCTCAACAACAGCGGCGCCGAAGCTGAAACGAAGCAGGCGGCCGACAGCTACGCCACCATCTTCCGCTTGCTCGTCGGTATCATCGTTGCAGCCGTCGCTATCGCGATCGCCGCCGCCTACTATCTCGTGCGCGACGTCTCCCGCGGCATCGCCTCGATCATCAAGCCGATGCAGTCACTCGGCCAAGGCGACCTCTCGGCCGAGGTGCCGCATCGCGGCGAGAAGACCGAGATAGGTGCGATGGCGGATGCGCTCCAGATCTTCAAGGACGCGCTGATCGCCAAGAAGGCCGCCGACGAGGCGGCGGCGCGCGACGCCGAGGCCAAGATCGAACGCGGCCGCCGCGTCGATGCCATCACCCGCAATTTCGAGGTCATGATCGGCGAGGTCGTCGAGACCGTGTCGTCGGCCTCGACCGAGCTCGAGGCTTCCGCCGCTACGCTCAGCGGCACGGCGCAGCGCGGCCAGGAGCTCGCGACCGTCGTTGCGGCCGCGTCGGAGGAGGCTTCCACCAACGTCCAGGCGGTGGCGTCCGCCTCCGAGGAGCTGTCCTCCTCGATCACCGAGATCAGCCGCCGCGTACAGGATTCGGCGCGGATGGCGGCGGAAGCCGTCGAGCAGGCGGCGCGGACCAACGAGCGCGTCAACGCGCTGTCGCAGGCCGCCTCCCGCATCGGCGACGTCGTCGAGCTCATCAACACCATCGCGGGCCAGACCAACCTGCTCGCGCTGAACGCGACCATCGAAGCGGCACGCGCCGGCGAGGCCGGCCGCGGCTTCGCCGTCGTCGCCTCCGAAGTCAAAGCGCTCGCCGAGCAGACCGCGAAGGCGACGGGCGAGATCGGGGCGCAGGTGTCCGGCATCCAGGCCGCGACGCAGGAATCGGTCAGCGCCATCCAGGAGATCGGCGGCACCATCGAGCGGCTGTCCGAGGTGTCCTCGGCCATCGCGGCCGCCGTCGAGGAGCAGGGCGCGGCGACGCAGGAGATTTCGCGCAACGTGCAGCAAGCCTCGGTCGGCACGCAGGAGGTGTCGTCCAACATCACCAACGTGCAGCGCGGCGCGATCGAGACCGGCTCTGCCTCGGCCGAAGTGCTGTCGGCAGCGAAGTCGCTTGCGACCGACAGCACTCGCCTGAAGGTGGAAGTCGCGCAGTTCCTGGAATCGGTTCGCGCGACCTAAAGGCAAGGCATTTCGGTTCTTCACCTCTCCCCGCTCCGGAGAGGTGGAACCTCGCCTGGAGCTCTATGTGCCCGTTTGCGCAGCCGGTGGCGGTGCGGCCTGCCGCCGGAACAGGATGCGCTGGTACAGCCAGCCGATCGCGACCAGCACGACGCCGAGGCACATGAATGAGAGCGCGCGGTAGACGCCTGTCAGCGTCGACATGTCGATCACGAAGGCCTTCAGGATCGTCAGTGCGATCACAGCGGCCGAGGCCAGCCGCGCACGCTCCGAATTGACGAGGATGCCGACGCCGAGCAGCGCAACGCCGAAGGCGAGCCAGCCGATCGAATAGGTGTATTGTTCCGCGCCCGTCGTCGGTCCGGTGGACAGGATCGGACCGTGATAGAAGCGGCGGATCTCCAGCGTGACATAAGCGAGCGCGAACACGAGCGCGCCAGCCGCAATAGTGTTGGCGTAGACCTTGCCGCGCTCGCCGACGACAGCATACGACAGCAGCAGCATCAGTACCGCCGGCAGCGCGTAGCCCAGCAGCAGCAGATTGAACACGGCGCCGCCGACGTCGATGCGCCACAGCAGGGGATTCTCCATGATCAGGAGGCCGAACACGCTGATCAGCCCGCCGATCGCCGTCAGCACCACCGCGCCGACATTATGCACGATGCTGTGGCTGCGCAGCCGCAACCGCTCCAGCCCGATCGCCATCGCGAGTGTGATGCAGACCTGCAGCGCGAACTCGAGCAGGGAGGGGGGCACGGTCATGCGGCCGCCCGCCGCAAAGTGCCGAATCTCCATGAACGCGAGCAGGGCGGTGAACAGGATCGCGGCGGTCTCGACCATGCGTAGCGGCGCATCGTCGGCACGGCGGCGCAGGAAGATGCTCGCAGCCCAGAACGATGCGGCCGGCACGCCGTAGCCCCACAAGAGCCAGTTGAAAATCGGCGTGGTGCCGACGGCGTCGCCGACGATGCGCGGATCATAGGCGATGCGCGCGGTGACGAGCCCGGCCAAGATAGCGGCGAGCCAGCGCAGGAACGGAATCGGCCGCTGCATCGAGATCCAGGCGGTGCCGAGCGACATCAGCGCCAGCGCGATCGTCAGCCAACCCTTATCCAGCGCGAAGGTCAGCGCCAGCGCCATTGCGCCGAGCGTGCCGGTCGCGAACAGGGCCGTGGAGATCGCGATGCCTGGTCGGGTCTCGCGGCGCGCGAGCGCTTCGGTCGCTGCGCCGAAGGCGGCGGCAAGCAGCACCGCGACGATCGCGAACGGGATCGAGCGGTCGAGATGAGCGATGCGTGCGTAGAGCGCGACCAGAATTGCGATCGGCATCGCAACTGCCGTTGCCGACCACACCACCGGGATGATTGCCGAATTCGAGCGGCCTTGCGCGAGGAAACCCGCGATGCCGAAGCCTGCCGCGAAGATCGCGGCCATCACCAGATGCAGCGTCACCGCGCTGCCGGTCGCGGTCGGCCCGATGCCGGGCATGGCGCCGCCCGGCAGCACCAGCATATCGGGATTGGCGCGCACCGCCCATTCGGCGAACACGATGAAGACGGTCGCGGCGGCCGCGCCAAGGGCGCCGGTGGCCGCCGGCGCGCGCCAGGCGACGAACAGCGTTCCGGCGACCAGCAGCGTGAAGGCAAGCAACGCGAGATCGGCGTGTCCGCTCGAGAGCACGATCAGCATCGCGCCGAACAGATAAGCGCCGAGCGCGCTCGACGAGACCGGCTCGATCTCGCCATCGTCGATGCCGGGCCCGAACATGAAGCCGCAGACGACCAGCAGCGCGGCGAGCAGGAAGCCGGCGATGACATGGAAGGCGTGCGGCGCGACCTGCAATTCGGCGGCGTCGAGACCCGGGAAGGTCCACAGCACGGCGAAGACGATGGTGGTCACCGCGAGCCAGCGCCACAGCCGGATACGGGCAAGGCCGAAGCTCGCCGCTGTCACGATCGCAAGATAAACATAGAGTGCCCAATAGTCTGGCTTGCCGCTGGAGACGAGGATAGGCGTCACGAAGGCGCCTACGACGCCGAGCCCGGCGAGCGCGGGGCCATGCAGCAGCGCTGCGGCGAGCGTGCCGAGCGCGACCAGGCCGAGCAGCACGAAGGCCGTCGCGGGCACGAGGAATTCGTACAGCGCATAGGCGGCATAGATGGTCGCGAAGGCCACCGCCGTGCCGGCCGCGGTGAGGATTGCAGGGATGTTGGCGATCGGCAACGCCTGGAGGCTCGAGATGCTCTCCTTGCGCCGCGTCCATTCGCCGGCACCGAGCAGCGCCAGTGCGAACAGGCCGCTGAGGAATACGCGCACGCCGGGACCGAGAAGGCCGGCCTCGATCGAATAGCGCACCATGAAGAAGCCACCGAGCGCAAGCGCAAGGCCGCCGATCCAAACGACCCAGCGGGTGCCGAGCCGCTCCTCGAAGCCGGGTGCGGGCGCCGGCACGGGCGGCGGTGCGCCGGCTTCAAGGCTGGCTTCCAGCGGGGGCGGGGAAACATCTTCGGCAAGGGGCGGAGGCGGCGCCAGTTCGGGTTCGGGCGCAAGCGGGGGCGGCTCTGGGGCGGCCGTTGTGGTGGTGGCGGGCGCCTGCTCCCAAACAGGGGCGAGCGGCGGCGGCTGCACCGGCCGCTGCGCGTGAAGGACCTCTTCGAACGAGCTCAGCCGTCGCCGCAGATCGGCCGCCTGGCTCGAGGCCTTGATCGCGATGAAGAAGGCGGCGATCGCAATGATCAACGCGAAGACGTCAAACGGACCGTCGAACATGAAGCCTCCAGGCCACCGGCGGGGCAGAGGCCGGTACCACAGTAACAGGATCTAGCGCCGGGACCGCACGCGCAAGCCCGGCGCGGGCCGCTCCTGGAGCACCTCGCGGCGGAAGCGATAGAGTGCCGCCGGCCGTCCGCCCGTCTGTGTCGACATGACCCCGGTCGGTTCGACCAAGGCCTCCATTTCGACCAGGCGGCGGAAGTTCTGCTTGTGCAGATGCCGGCCGGAGATCGCCTCGACCGTATACTGCAGTTCCGTAAGTGTGAATTCAGCCGGCAATAGTTCAAAGACGACAGGGCGATACTTCAGTTTTGCACGTAAACGCGCGATCGCCGTGGCGAGGATCCGGCGATGGTCGAACCGCATCGAGGTCCCGAGCGGGGGAATCGCCTTGCGCGCCAATGCCGCAGGGCGTCCATCACGCCGCGCCTCCTCGATCAGCCCGGCCTCGTACAGCAGTTCGTAGCGGTCGAGCACGCGCTCCTCGTCCCAGGGCGCGCCGTCGAGACCGAAATAGAACCGCACGCGATCCTTCCGCGGCAGCGCGCGTGTCGTCTCCGGCGTTTCTTCCTCGGCCCACTTCGTCAGCGCCGGGATGATGTCGCGGGAGATGATCCCCGGCGGCTCGTCCCGCCAGTCTTCCCAGGGGAAGAAGCGGTACCATGGCGCGAAGCCCGCCGCGTTTGCAGCAAGCTCGCCGTCCACAGGTCGCGTCAGCGCGAGATAGCCGATCGACACCATATGTGCCCCGGTGTCGCCGGCCTCGGCATGGCGGCCGCGATCGCCGAAGGTGTAGAGCTGCTCGACGTAGCCGAGCCGCAGGCCCGTCTGTTCCTCGACCCAGGCGCGCAGGCCAATCTCGAAGGTGCGGTGGCTAACCGCATCGAAAGGGCCGAACGGCAGGCCGGCAAGCCCGTCGGCGCCTCGTGCGGTCAGGATCAGCGGCTCGTGGTTCTCGATCGCGACGATCGCGGCGGTGAGGCCAATCTCGATCGGCGTCAGGAGCTGGTCGCTCATGCGATGACGATCGCGCCTGAGAGAGAGATGCGTCGGTGCAGGTTGTCTGAGCGGCTCTCTCCGCGGGCTCGCTGCACCTTTCCCGCGAGCGGGAGAGGTCGCGCCGAAGGTGCGGGTGAGGGCTCTCGCGTCTTGGGGACTCGCAATGAGGTGACACCCCCTCCCGTAAGCGGGAAAGCGGGCGCAGTCCCGCTGCGGCTGCTATTCGATGCAATTCTCATTCGAGCTCGATCACGAAGGGGCGGCCTTCCACCATCATCGCGCCGGGGCCCATCTCGTCGAGCGCGCGCAGCATGCGGCCGTTGCGCCCCAGTGCACGATCGGCAAGGCTGACGATGCGCCGGTTCGGCGAGGCGATCGGCGACGCCGCGCGAATCTTCCTCGCGATCTCGACCTCGTCACGATCCGGATTCAGCGCGCAGACGGCTGCGAACGCGCTTGCGGTGGAGCGGCTGATGCCGGCATAGCAATGCACCACCAGAGGCGCGCAGCGATCCCAGCCGCGCACGAAATTCAGCACCTGCTCGATATGCGTCTCCGATGGCGCGACGAAACCGTCCATCTCCTCGGTGATGTCATCCATCGACACCTTGAGGTGGTTGGCCGGCAGCACCGACACCGGACGTGCCACCTGCTCGACATTGGCCATCACGGTGAGCACATGGCTCGCGCCCGTAATTCGGACAGTCTCGGGAAGCGCGGCGAGGGAACAGACGTGGATCATGGCGGACCTTTTTGCCGGCAATTATAGCGAGGGACAGTAGGGTGAGCAAAGCGACTTGTCGCCGTAGCTCAAAAAGCGAAGGCGGACGCATGTCCGCCGCTTAGCCGCAAACGCGGAAGGATGGTGGGGTACGGCGCAGTGCGCCGGCAGGGCCTACGCAAACACGGCGCCGAACCGCTCCAGAAACTGCTTCTCTGCGCGAGCCGCCGTCCAGGGTGTCAAGTAGTCGCGCCGGACGCTGTCGGACAGGCCTGGATCCTTGCCGAACAGGCGCTTGGCCTCGCTCTCGCCGAAGCCGGCGAGCTCGGTTGCCTCGAGGTAAGCGGCGCCGCGGTCGGCGGCTTTGATCGCCAGCGTGATTTCCTCAGGCAGCTCCGCTGGGAGGCCGAAGCGGATATGGATGGCGCCGAGCAACCGCTTCTCGACCGCCTTGTAATGACCATCGAGCACGGCCTTGAACGGCGAGATCATGTCACCGATCACATATTCCGGCGCATCGTGCAGCAGGGCGGCGAGCCGCATGCGCTGATCGGCCCGCGGCATCTCATGCCGCAGCACGGTTTCTACCAGCAACGTGTGCTGCGCGACTGAGAAGATATGCGCGCCTATGGTCTGCCCATTCCAGCGCGCGACGCGGGCAAGGCCGTGCGCGATGTCGGCGATCTCGATGTCGAGCGGGGAGGGATCGAGCAGATCGAGCCGTCTGCCCGACAGCATGCGCTGCCAGGCGCGGGACGGCGCATCGCGCGCGGTCTTCTTCGCCGTCATTTGGCCTTGAGGCGCGGCTTGCGCCGGGTCTTGCCGCAGATCGCGTGACAATGGCAGTCGACGAGATGATCGTTGACCATGCCGGTGGCCTGCATGAAGGCATAGACGATGGTCGGGCCGACGAATTTGAAACCGCGCGAGGACAGCTCCTTGGAGATCTGTACCGATAGCGGCGTCGAGGCCGGCACGCTCGCGGTGGTCTTGAAATGATTGACCAGCGGCTTCCCGTCCATGAAGTCCCACAGCAGCTTCGAGAAGCCCGGGCCCTTCTCCATGATGTCGAGATACGACTTCGCGCTCAGGATCGCGCCGTCGATCTTCGCCTTGTTGCGCACGATGCCGACATCGTTCATCAGCGCATGAACCTTCTTGGCGTTGTAGCGCGCGATCTTCTCCGGCTGGAAATCGTCGAAGGCTTCGCGGAAATTATCGCGTTTGCGCAGGATCGTGATCCACGACAGCCCGGCCTGGAAGCCGTCGAGCATCAGCTTTTCGTACAATGCGCGGTCGTCGTACTCGGGCACGCCCCATTCGGTGTCGTGATAGGCGACATAAAGCGGATCTTCGCCGGGCCAGGGACAGCGTGTCTTTCCATCGGGATGCAGGCGGGCGGCGCGGCTCATGTGATGGGCTGCTTGGCTGGGATTCGAACGACGTCAGGTTCAGCGAGCGTCAGAGGCAGCCCACCAGCGGTGAGCGGCTGGCCTGCATCGAGCGCTTCGGCGACGCGGTCGATGCGCACCAGGGCAATGCCCTTGCCGCCGGCGCTCGAGCCGATGGTGCCGACCGGCTTGTCGCCGGCGAGAATGGTCGCGCCCGGCTCGGGCGACGCGCCGTCGAGCAGCACCTTCACGCTGCGCGTGCGCGCGGTGCCGCGATGCTGCATGCGCGAGACGACCTCCTGGCCGACATAGCAGCCCTTGTCGAAATCGACACCGGCAAGACGATCCATGTTGGTCTCGTGCGGGAACGCATCGCTGTACATGAAATCGAGCCCGCCGCGGGGCACGCCGAGCGCAATACGGTGTGCCTCGTATTCGGCGGGATCGACCAGCTCGGCGCCGATGAGATCAGACAGCTTCGTCTTGAGGTCTTCCGGAATCAGGATGCGATAGCCGAGCCCGTCGTTGCGCGGATCGGCGAAGGCGAGGTCCGGTTGGGCCGTGGGCTGGCCGTCCCAGGCTGCGAGCACGCCGAGATCGCCGGAGAGGTTGTCCACCGTGGCCTTGGCGCGCAGCTTGTAGAATTTCAGCTTGGTGACGAGGGTGTCCGCCAGCGCTTTGGGGCAATCGATCAGGAACCCGCCGCCATGGCCGGCCGGCACCTCCGTGATCAGGAAATCCACAATGATCTTGCCCTGCGGCGTCAGCAGCGCGCCGAATCGCCCCAGGCCCGGTTTCAGCCTGTCGAGGTCGGTGGTGATGAGGCCGTTGAGGAAGTTGCGCGCATCCTCGCCCGCGACCTTGACCACGCCCCGGTCCGGAAGAAACGCCGATTTCATGCGAAAATCTCTTGCGACATGTTGCTCCGGAACGTAAGCCCGCAACGCATAAACGACAAGACCTCGAGCCCTGCGCTTGGGGATGAGAGAGGCCTTCAGCCATGAGCCAGCGTTTCGATGTGATTCTCAGGGGCGGCACCGTGGTCAACCAGGACGGCGAGGGTGTTCGCGATATCGGCATCAAGGAAGGTCGCATCGCCGAGCTGGGCCCGCTGTCGCAAGGCAGCGCCGCGGAGGTGATCGATTGCAAGGGCCTGCACATCCTACCCGGCGTGATGGACACGCAGGTGCATTTCCGCGAGCCCGGGCTGACGCACAAGGAAGACCTCGAGACCGGCTCGCGCAGCGCCGTGATGGGCGGCGTCACCGCCGTGTTCGAAATGCCCAACACGGCGCCGCTGACGGTGACGGACGCCGAATTCACCGATAAGGTGAATCGCGCCCATCATCGCATGCATTGCGATTTCGCCTTTTTCATCGGCGGCACCCGCGAGAACGTGCAGGACCTGCCGGTGCTCGAGCGCGCGCCGGGCTGCGCCGGCGTCAAGGTGTTCATCGGCTCCTCGACCGGCGCGCTCCTGGTGGAGGACGACGAAAGCCTGCGTCGCATATTCCAGGTGATCCAGCGCCGCGCCGCTTTCCACGCCGAAGACGAATATCGCCTCAACGATCGCAAATCGCAGCGCATCGAAGGCGATGCGCGTTCGCATCCGGTCTGGCGCGACGAGACCGCGGCGTTGATTGCGACACAGCGCCTGGTCAAGCTCGCGCACGAGACCGGCAAGCGCATCCACGTGCTGCACATCTCGACCAAGGAAGAGATCGAGTTCCTGCGCGACCACAAGGACGTCGCGTCTTGCGAGGCGACGCCGCATCACCTCACACTGGTCGCCCCCGAATGCTACGAGCAGCTCGGCACGCTGGCGCAGATGAACCCGCCGGTGCGCGGCGCCGATCACCGCGCCGGCATTTGGCGCGGCATAGAGCAGGGCATCATCGACGTGCTGGGCTCCGACCATGCGCCGCATACGCTGGAAGAGAAGCAGAAGACCTATCCGGCCTCGCCCTCGGGCATGACGGGCGTGCAGACGCTGGTGCCGCTCATGCTCGATCACGTCAATGCCGGCCGCCTGTCGCTGGCGAGATTCGTCGACCTCACCAGCGCCGGTCCTGCGCGAATCTACAACATGGCCTGCAAGGGCCGCATCGCCGCCGGCTACGATGCCGACTTCACCATCGTCGATCTGAAGCGCAGCGAGACCATCACCAACAAATGGGTTGCATCCAAGGCCGGCTGGACGCCTTACGACGGCGTCCGCGTCACCGGCTGGCCCGTCGGCACCTTCATCCGCGGCCGGCGCGTGATGTGGCAGGGCGAGCTCGTGACCCCCTCGCAGGGCGAGGCGGTGCGGTTTCTGGAGACGCTGAAGCCGTAGGCTCTTCTGTCGGGGGACGAACGCACCATCCCCCGCCACAGCGAGCGCAGCGACGCTATCCAGAAAATTTTCGGTAGAGGCAGTCTGGATTGCTTCGTCGCAAGAGCTCCTCGCAATGACGAGGGGAGAGGCTTACACTCCCTCTCGAACGGGAGAGTAATCCAATGTCCCAGCCAGCCGGCCTCATCACCACCGACCAGCTCGCCGCCATCCTGGGCGATCCCAATCTCCGCCTCTACGACTGCACGACCTATAACGAGCCGGTGCCCCCAGGCAGCGACGTGCCCTATCGCGCAGTGCCCGGCGACAAGACCTTCGCAGCCGGCCACATCCCCGGTGCCGATTTCCTCGACCTGCAAGGCGAGTTCTCGGACGCCTCGTCGCAACACTTCTACATGATGCCCGACGTCGCCCAGCTGGAAGCCGCCTTCGGCCGTCATGGGGTCGACGCGTCCAAGACCATCGTACTATACAGCATCGGCACCATGATGTGGGCGACGCGGTTCTGGTGGATGTTGCGCGCGCTCGGCATCGATGCGCTCGTGCTCGATGGCGGATTCGACAAATGGAAGGAGGAGGGGCGGCCGGTCGAAACAGGTGCCCCGAAGGGCTATCCGGCGACGACCTTCAAGGCAACGCCGCGCGCCGGCTTCTTCATCGACAAGACCACCGTGCTGGCGCGGATCGGCGATCCCGCGGCTGTCATCGTCAACGCGCTCGGGCCGCAGTTTCACCGCGGCCTCGAACCGAGCCGCTATGGCCGGCCGGGTCGCGTGCCCGGCAGCGTCAACGTTCCTGCCGCAACGCTCGTGAACGCCGACAAGACGCTGACGACGCTTGCAGATGCCGAGGCCAAATTCGCGGCCCAGGGCGTCACGCGCGACAAGAGCGTGATCTGCTATTGCGGCGGCGGCATCTCGGCGACGATCGATCTGTTCCTGCTGGCCCAACTCGGCTTCCACGAGCTGACGCTCTACGACGCCTCGATGGGCGAATGGGCGAGAGATCCGACACTGCCGATCGAGACGGATTAGGTTTGCTTACCCTGATCCATCAGGGCGAAAGAAAACCCGGAACCTTTTCGGCCAGCCTGCATCCAATGTCGGGAACGAATGGAGATAGGTAGCCGCCATGCCAGGGACCGCAGCCGGCCCGTCCGCCGGCGCCAGGACAATGGAGGCCGCACTGATCGACCGCGCGCGGCGCCGGGACGAGACCGCCTTGCGGGAGATCATGCAGGCCAACAACCGGAGGCTTTATCGCCTGGCGCGCGGAATCCTGCGCAGCGACAGCGAAGCCGAAGACGTGGTGCAGGAAACCTATGTTCGCGCCTTCACCCGTCTCGACGGCTTTCTTGGCGAGTCGGCGCTATCGACGTGGTTGTCGCGCATTGCGATCAACGAGGCGCTCGGCCGCTTACGCAATCGAAAGCCGCAGGTCGAACTGGAGTCGGTGCCGGAGGCAACGCTCGAAGCGGAAATCATCCAGTTCCCCCTTTCTTCCGCCGCAGCCGATCCGGAAAAGTCCATGGCCCAACGCGAGATCCAGCGCGTCGTCGAACAGGCGGTCGACGAATTGCCCGAGGCCTATCGTATGGTCTTCACCGCGCGAATAATGGAGGGCATGAGCATGGAGGAGACGGCCGAGCTGCTCGGTATCAAACCGGAGACCGTTAAGACACGGTTGCACCGCGCGCGCACGCTGCTGCGCGAGAACGTCGAGAAGAAGATCGGGCCGGTGATCATGGATGCGTTTCCGTTCGCCGGCCGGCGCTGCGAGCGCCTGACCGAGGCCGTGCTCAGGCGCCTTGGCGTCGGCGCGTAACTTTTCCGGGAACGTTCGCTCGTATTTGGCATCCAACCTGTGCAAGCACCGCCGGAAATCTCCGGCCTCACAGGAGTGTCAAGCCATGTTGATCCGATGGAGCGCGGCAGCCGCCGCAGCGATCATGTTGTCGAGTCCCGTCCTGCTGCAAAAGGCGAGCGCAGCCGACAAGCCCACCGATCCGCAGATTGCACATATCGCCTACACCGCGGGCGTCATCGATATCAATGCCGCCAAGCAGGCGCAAAAGAAGGCCAAAAGCAAGAACGTGAAGGCGTTCGCCGAAGACATGCTCCGCGACCACGAGGCGGTCAACAAGCAGGCGCTCGCACTCGTCAAGAAGCTGAACGTCACGCCTGAAGACAACGAGGCCAGCAAGGCGCTGTCCAGGCAGGCGAGCGACAAGCTGGCCGAGCTCGACAAGCTCGACGGTACAGCGTTCGACAAGGCTTATGTCGCGAACGAGGTTGCCTACCACAAGGCGGTCAATGGCGCGCTGGAGACGCAGCTCATTCCCTCAGCGAACAACGCGGAGCTGAAGAGCCTGCTGCAGACCGGCCTGAAGATTTTCCGGGGCCATCAGCAGCACGCCGAGCATGTTGCGGCCGAGCTGAAATAGGGAGCGAGAGATGAAGCCGGGACGCCTCGCTTCGACCGCGCTTGCGGTCGTCTTCCTGTCGATGGTCGTCCCGGCGCATGCCGCGACCATTCGGATCACGATGGAGGATCTCGTGATCTCACCTGCCGATATGTCGGCGAAGGTCGGTGACACCATCGAATGGATCAACAAGGATGTCTTCGCCCACACTGCTACGGCGAAGAACGGCGATTTCGATGTGATGCTACCGCCGCAGAAATCGGCGACCTTCGTTTTGAAGAAGGCGGGAACGATCGACTATTACTGCCGCTATCATCCCAACATGAAAGCGACCCTCAAGGTCGAGCCATAAGGGAGCGCGTTCCCGATCGCAGCGGGAATATCTCCCGGCCATCGCGAGACTAATGCTTGTCCGCTGGAAACGGTTTCCGTGCGATAAATCGCCGTGGGCTTCGCGACGACTTTCGCAAAGTCATTCATCCGTCGACTGGCCCCGCCCGCGTGGCGGGGTCATTTTCGGTGGGCTTACTGCCTGGAGATGCCGACCGAGAACTCGCCGTTGCGAATGCGGCCGGGAAAGCCCTCGACGAATTTCGCCACCGCGTCCTCCCCATAGGTGCCGACGAGCTCGGCAAAGGCCGCGAACAGGCTCGCCTGCGCCAGGCAGTCGCCGTCGACGCCGTCATGGCGCGCCTCGGCCCAGGCCTCGTTCAGATAGCTCAGGGCTGCCTGCTTCTGCTCATGGTCGGGCAGTGGCGCGCGGGCGGGTGCGTAGGAAATCGGCTGGCTCATGAAACTCGGTCAGGGCTGGGGCGCGATCCACGGCGATGCGCTGTGCAGGAGGTGTAGCACGGTCGTTAACGACCGCTAGGCCACATCTTTAAGAACGGTTAACGGCTGTGAATAAACTCGGTGACGAGGTTCCAGCCGGGCCTCGAGTCGATCGCCTCTGTCATTCCGGGTTCGCGACTGCGTCGCGCCCCGAAATGACACGAGAGAGCTCAGTTCGCGTAGCGCGCCGTGAGATCGCGCGAGATCTTCGAGCCTTCCTCGATGTAGCGGCGGATCGCCACCGTCGCGGCCGGCGTGCAGCTCCGGTAGGTTTGCTGAAAACCGTTATAGCCGCGATTGAATCCGGCGATCATGCGGGTGCGGCGCTCCCCGGAGGGGGTCTCGGCATCGATGAGCGCCTGCATCTCGTTGCGCCATTTGTTGCCCTCATTGGCCCCGCAGATGCCGCGCAGATAGTGCAAGCCCCCGAGGATCTCGGCCAGCCGCTGCAATTCGCCGTCGAACGGGGCCGCCCCGTCCTGGGCCTTCGTGGGCACGGAGGCGCAGGCAAGAATCACGGCAAGAACGGCCAGAAAGCGCGGGGTCATCGGCGGCTGTATGCCCCCTGGAGCCTGTGGACGCAAGGCGGGCCGTCAGGTCCCTATCAGCCGGTGGGCGGACTGGATGACCTCCTCCAGCCCTCCGGTCAGCTTGAGGTCGCCAAGGCCGCCGAGAGCGTCCGGCGCGACCCAGCGATAATCGTCGAGCTCGTCGTTCAGGGCCGGTTCGTTGGCAACCCAGCGGGCGGCAAACGACATGATCAGATAATGGCCGGCGCCGGCGGCGGCCGGCAGCACCTCGCGCCAGCCGGCGAGACCAATGATCCTGATGCGAAGGCCGGTCTCTTCGTCGACCTCGCGGCTCAGGGCCTGATGCAGCGATTCGCCGAATTCGACCCGCCCGCCCGGCAGCGAATAGAACCCCTTGGCAGGCGAACGGGCCCGCCGGACCAGCAGCACCTTGCCGTCCCGGAAGATCGCCGCGCTGACTGCAAGCTGGGGGTGCGTGGGTTGGGCGACCGCGGCCAATCTTTCACCTATCCGGCCGAGTTCGCCATGATGGTATCGACGTCGGCTTCCGTGCCGCCATTGATGATGCCGCCGCAGGCCGCGATCAGCGGCTTGACCCAGAGGGTCGCCTGCTCGGCGAGGCGGACACGGGTGGAGTCCTTTTCGACCTCGCGCATGGCCGAGCCGACGGCGGTCAGGATCGAGGTCATGGTATCGGTGATGTGGTCGAACTGGGCACGCACGTTGGGATCGGCCTTCTCATAAGCCTCGATTGCCAAATCCCGCGCCTTGAAATTCGACGCCGTGAAATGCTCGGCATAGGATAGCGGCGTCCAGGTCAGGAAGTCCTCGGCGCATTCCGGCATGTCCGGAACCATCTCGAGCAGCATCACGGCTTCATTGAAATGGTTGAGATAGTCGGTGGCAAGCCCCGTCCGCGGATTGATATTGGCCACGCGCAGACGCTCAGCCCAGGCCTCAGCCTCGGGGCCCGTCTGTACGTGCGTCCGCGCGGGTTGGGAGGCCGTTGAGCTCATCTGCCGCAGTGTTAACGTTCGGGGTTAAAAGGACCTGAACGGGCCCTATATAGACACCCAGTCATGTGTGGACGCTTCGTCATAACTTCCGCCCCCGCGGCTTTGCGGCAACTGTTCGGCTATGTCGAGCAGCCGAATTTCCCGCCCCGGTACAATGTCGCTCCGACGCAACCGATTCCGGTTGTGCTGGTCGAGAACGGCGCGCGCCATTTCCGCCTGATGCGCTGGGGCTTGCTGCCGGGCTGGGTCAAGGATCCGCGCGGGTTCACGCTCCTGATCAACGCGCGTTCCGAGACCGTGCTGGAGAAGCCCGCCTTCAAGACCGCGATTCGCCGCCGGCGCGGCCTGATCCCGGCCGATGGCTATTACGAGTGGAAGACGGAAGCCGGCCGCAAGCAGCCCTTCTTCATCCACCGCGCCGACGGCGAGCCGCTTGGCTTTGCGGCGGTGTTCGAAACCTGGCTCGGGCTGAACGGCGAGGAGCTCGACACAGTCGCGATCGTGACGGCCGCCGCAAGCGAGGACCTCGCCGCGCTGCATGACCGCGTGCCCGTGACCATCAGTCCGCGCGATTTCGAGCGCTGGCTCGACACAAGCGGCGACGAGGTGGACGCGATCCTGCCGCTGATGACCGCTCCGCGCGTCGGCGAATTCGCCTGGCACGCCGTCTCCACCCGCGTCAACCGTGTCGCCAATGACGACGAGCAGCTCGTGTTGCCGATCAGCGCCGAGGAGATCGAGGCGGAAGCAGAGGCGGCCAAGCCGAAGAAGGCGCGGAAGGTGGCGGCTGTGTCATCGGACGACGGGCAGGGGTCGTTGTTCTAGCCGCGGTGCCGCCCCTCACTCCGCTGCCCCGTCGACGATGCGAGTGAGGCGTCAAACCTCACACGATCTCTCTTGCCCGAAGCCCCGCAATCGCCGCCGCATCGAATCCGAGCTCGCCCAGCACGGTATCGGTATCCGCGCCCAGTTCCGGCGCCATCCGGTCCAGCCTGCCGCCGCCATGCGCGAGCCTGAAGCCGCTGCCGGCGAAGCGGAGCGGGCCGTAGGGCGTGTCCAGTTCTTGAATGGCACCTCGCGCGGCAATTTGCGGATGATCGATGACCTCCTCGACCTTCCAGATGCTGGCGCAGGGCGCGCCGGCGTCTTCGAGGATCGTCTCCCATTCACGTGCCGGGCGTTGCGCCAATGCCTCCTCGATGATCGCGCGAAGCGCCGGCTCGTTCTCGTTGCGGGCGAACCAGTCGGTAAACCGCGGATCGGTTAGCGTGTCCTCGCGGCCGAGCGCGCTCATCAGCGCGCGGTATTGCTTCTCGTTGTTGACCGCGAGCAGGATGTGGCCGTCGCCGCACTTGAACAAGTTCGCCGTGGTCCTGCGGCTCACCGCCTGGTTGCCCGAGAGCTCTTGCCGATGGCCGGCCACGGACCAGTCCGCGATCTGTCCGGACAGAAACGCCAGCGTCGCCTCCAGCATGGAGACGTCGATGAGCTGTCCCTGGCCGGTGCGGTCGCGCTGATAGAGCGCGCTCGACACGCCGAAGGCGGCGGTGGCGCCCGACAGCACGTCGCAGACCGCAAAGCCGGCGCGCGTCGGTCCCGTCTCGGGATGGCCCGTGATCGCCATGATGCCCGACAGTGCCTGCATCTTGCCGTCATAGCCGGGCCGCAGGCGGTCCGGGCCGGTCTGGCCGAAGCCGGAGACCGCGCAATAGATCAGCTTGGGATTGATCGCCGAGAGCGCCTCGTAGCCGATGCCGAGCTTGTCCATCACGCCCGGACGGAAATTCTCCATGACGACGTCGACCTGCGCGGCAAGCTTCTTCACGATCGCGATTGCCTCCGGCTTCTGCAGATCGAGCGTCAGGCTGCGCTTGTTGCCGTTGACGGCCTGGAACGCCGGCGCGAGCCCGCGCTCGGCCCATTCGCGGCTGAGCGGCGTGCGGCGCATGTCCTCGCCCTCGCGCCGCTCGACCTTGATGACGTCGGCGCCGAGCAGCGCGAGCTGGTAGCTCGCATAGGGGCCGGCAAGCACTTGGGTAAAGTCCAGGATCTTCACGCCCTCGAACGGTCGCGTCACGTCGCTCTCCCTTTTCGTCTAGATCATTGGAGGACGTCAGGCGGCGCGGTTGCCGCGCGCGATCTCCTTCTGCTTGTCGAATTCGGCGCGGCGGCGCGCCAGCTCCTCGGGGCTGAGCTGCGCGACGTTGTTGTAGTCGAGCTTCCAGGAGGCGTCCTCGCTCCAGCGCAGCGGCGACTGCATCGTGGTTTGCGGACCGCTCGCCGTCTCCAGCAGCGTGAGCGCGAGCTCCAGCGTCTGCGCCTGCGAGGCGACATCCTGCGGCTTGCCGGCGGAATTGCCGAGCGGGAAATCGCTGAACAAGAAGCGCGGCACGGCCGCGTGCTCGACGATGTCCTTGGCGCAGCCCATGATCACGGTCGGGATGCCGTTGCGCTCAAGATGCCGCGCCACCAGCGCCGTGGTCTGGTGACAGACCGGGCAGTTCGGCACCAGCACCGCGACGTCCACCGCGTCCGCGAGGCAACGCGAAAAAATCTCCGGCGCGTCGGTGTCGAGCGTGACGCGGTGGCTGCGGTTCGTGGGGGCGCCGAAGAAGCGCGGGGCGACTTCGCCGATGCGACCCGCAGCACTCGCCTTCAACAGCTGCGGTAGCGGAAACCAGGTGCCGCTGTCGGTCGCCGAGGTGTGCTTGCGGTCGTAGCCGATGTGCGAGATGCGCAAATCGTGCTCTTTCGACGTGTCGCCGTCATAGACCTGGTAGAATTTCGCGCTGCCGTTATACGCCGCGCCAGGCCCCTGGTCGCCCCTGGCCGGATCGAACGGCGCGGCCGTGGTGATGATGGTGACGCGCGACTTTGCCAGCGGCTTCTTCAGCGGCTCGAACGGCGCCTCGGTGTAATGCGCCCAGCGATACGGCGTGGTGTAGCCGATCGCCGCATAATAATCGCGCGTGCGCTGCATGTAGGGAACGGGGGAGTCGTAATCGGGTGCAAAGCCGAATTCGTCGTCGCGCGGAGCGGACATGGACGCGTCTCCTGGTTCTTGGTTGGGCCCAGACTAGAGATAGTTTCGGGGTTGCTCAACGGGGGCGGAAGAACGCAGGACAGGATTGCAATCAAGCTGGGGCCAGCGCTGCGCTTTCCCTCTCCCCTTGTGGAAGAGGGGGGCTCGCCGCGTTAGCGGCGAGACGGATGAGGGGTCTGTCTCCGCGAGTCCGATCGCTTGTAGTCGCGGAGACAGACCCCTCATCCGGGTGCTTCGCGCCACCTCCCACAAGGGGAGAAGGGAACAAGCCAGCATCACCTACCTGAAAACATGCAGCGCCGCATATTGCAGCAGCATGATCGCCTTGGCGTCGATGATGCGGCCGTCGGCGATCATCGCCAGCGCCTCGTCGATCGAAAGCTCCAGCACCTCGATGTCCTCGCCCTCGTGTTCGAGTCCGCCGCCGTCGCTGACGCGCATCTCAGGCTCGTATTCGGCGACGAAGAAATGCAGCTTCTCGGTGATGGCGCCGGGGCTCATGAAGGCCTCGAACACCTTGTGGACGTCGTGCAGGCGATAGCCGGTCTCCTCCTCGGCCTCGGCGCGGATGCGCACCTCGGGGGCGGCATCGTCGAGCACGCCGGCGGCGGCCTCGATCAGGAGGTCGTCGTAGCCGCGGATGAAGGCCGGCAGGCGGAATTGGCGTACCAGGATTACCGTGCGCCGGGCGAGATTATAGGGCAGCACCGCGGCGGCATTGTCGCGCTCGTAGGTCTCGCGGTGCTGCGTCTGCCACTCGCCATTGGCGCGGCGGTACTCGAACGTGGTGGTCTTCAGCGGCGTCCAATTGTCCGAGAGCACGCGGACGTCCTTGATGCGGACGCGATCGGAAATGGTCATGGCTGGATCTCAGTTGCTTGGCGTGGTCGCGCGGCCGTCGAGCCACTTCTGGAACATCACGGACGTCGATAGCTCGAAGCCCAGCGAGCCATAGAACGCATTGGCCTGCGCGTTCTCGCGCCGGACCAGGAGCTGGAGCTTGGCGATGCCCTCACGCCGCAGCCAGTCCTCGGCGGCCGCCATGATGAGGCGGCCGAACCCGCGCTTCTGGCAGTTGGGATCGACCGCGACGTAATAGACCCAGCCGCGATGGCCGTCATGGCCGACCATGATTGTCGCGACGACTGCGCCATTGGCGCGGCCGACCAGCACGGTGGAATTGTCGCATCGCCGCGCCAGCGCGATGTCGGTATGCGGATCGTTCCAGGGCCGCGTCAGGCCGCAGCGCTGCCACAGCGCGACGACGCCCTCGACATCGGCATCGGTGATCGCTTCGATCGCAAGCGATGCGCTCACAGCACCTTCCCCGGATTCATGATGCCCTTCGGATCGAGCATGGCCTTGATCGAGCGCATCAGCTCGATCGCGGTCTTGTCCTTCACCTCCGGCAATTCGTCGCGCTTGAGCACGCCGATGCCGTGCTCGGCCGAGATCGAGCCGCCCATGCGCAGCACGATCTCGAACACCACCGCGTTCACCTCGTGCCAGCGCGCCAGATAATCCGCGGTGTCGGCACCGATCGGCTGGCTGACATTGTAGTGCAGATTGCCGTCGCCGAGATGGCCGAACGGCACCGGCCGCGCGCCGGGGATCAGCTTCACCACGGCGGCATCGGCCTCGGCGATGAAGGCAGGCACGGCGGCGACGGGCACGGAGATGTCGTGCTTGATCGAGCCGCCTTCCGGCTTCTGCGCCGCGGACATCTCGTCGCGCAGCTTCCAGAACGCACCGCGCTGGGCGAGGCTTGCGGCGATCACCGCGTCGTCGACGATCTCCTCCTCCATGGCGCGGGCGAGGATCGTCTCCAGCGGCGTGCGGGCGTCCTCGCCCGGAGAAGACAATTCCATCAGCACGTACCAGGGATGCTTCGCTTGAAGCGGATCGCGCACGTCGATGCCGTGGCGCACCGAGAAATCCACCGCCATCTCCGACAGCAGCTCGAAGCTCGTCAGCGCATTGGCGGCTTCGCCTTGCGCGATCGTCAGCAGCTTCAACGCCGCGTCCGGCGACTTCAGGCCGACGAACGCGGTCTCGATCGCGCGCGGCTTCGGAAACAGCTTCAGCGTCGCCGCCGTGACGATGCCGAGCGTGCCTTCCGCGCCGATGAAGAGATTGTGCAGATTGTAGCCGGTGTTGTCCTTCTTGAGCTTCGACAGCGTGTTGAGCACGCGGCCGTCGGCCAGCACCACCTCAAGGCCCAACGCCATCTCGCGGGCGACGCCATAGGCCAGCGCGGCGGTGCCGCCGGCATTGGTCGAGAGATTGCCGCCGATGGTGCAACTGCCTTCGGCGCCCAGCGACAGCGGAAACAGCCTGTCGGCCTCGGCCGCCTTCTGTTGCGCGATCTGCAGCACCACGCCGGCCTCGCAGGTCATGGTGTTGGAGGCGGTATCGACCTCGCGGATCTTGTCGAGGCGGCGCAACGACACCACCACCTCGCCGTTGTGCGGCGTCTGTCCCCCGACGAGCCCGGTGTTGCCGCCCTGCGGCACCAGCGCGATGTTGTGCGCGGAGGCGAGCTTGCAGATAGCCGAGACCTCCGCCGTCGAGCCCGGGCGCAGCACCAGCGGCGAGCGGCCGTGGAACAGATTGCGCTCCTCGGTGACGTAGGGCGCGATGTCGTTCGCGTCGGTAATCGCGTGGCGCTCGCCGACGATCTTGCGGAATTGCTCGATCAGCTCGGGCGCAAGCGGCGGGATGGCAGGCTTTTCGATGTTCATCTCGTCGTCTTCTTTCTTTCGCGTTCTAGCGCGCCACCGCCGCCCGGCGCAGCCGGTCGTTGATCGCTTCGCCCAGGCCCTCCTCGGGAATTGCCATTACGGCGATCGCTCGCGGCCTTCGCGCATCCAGGCTGCGAAGATAGCCGAACAGGTTGGCGGCGGCTTCATCGAGATCACCGGTGGGCGACAAATTCATGACGGCGGCAGCCGCATCGACGCCCGGCAGCCGCGCGGGGCCGAACGCGAGCAGCGCTTCGTCCGGGGCGACATCGCGCGCATCGAGCCGCACATGGGCGCGCGGCGCGTAATGCGAGGCCAGCATGCCCGGAGCCAGCGGCTGGCTGTCGTCGCTTTCGGCCTCCACGGGCGGCCGCGCCAGCGGCAGGCCGAGCACCGCCTCGATCCGCTCCCGCGACAGCCCGCCGGGCCGCAGCAACATCGGCATGTCGAAGCAGCCGACAATGGTGGATTCGACGCCGACCGTAACAGGCCCGCCGTCCACGATCAGGTCGATCCGCCCCGACAGGTCGCTCTCGACATGGGCGGCCAGCGTCGGCGAGACGTGGCCGGAGATGTTGGCGGACGGCGCCACCACGGCCCCTCCGAACGCGCGCAGGATCGCCTGCGCGACCGGGTGGGCGGGGATGCGGATGGCGACGGTGTCGAGGCCCGCGGTGGCGAGGTCCGCCACCGGGCAGCCTTCCGTCTTCGGCACCACCAGCGTCAGCGGCCCCGGCCAGAACGCCTCGGCAAGGCTCAAGGCGCGCGCGTCGAATCGCCCGATCCGCCGCGCGGCGTTGAGATCTGCGACATGCGCGATGAGCGGATTGAACGCCGGCCGCCCCTTGGCGGCGTAAAGGTGGGCGATCGCGGTGGCATTGGCGGCGTCGGCCCCCAGTCCATAGACCGTCTCGGTCGGAAACGCGACCAGCCCGCCGGCCGCCAGGGTCCGGGCGGCGGCCTCCGCGCCGGCCGCGC
This sequence comes from Bradyrhizobium sp. Leaf396, assembly GCF_001424605.1. Lineage (NCBI taxonomy): Bacteria > Pseudomonadati > Pseudomonadota > Alphaproteobacteria > Hyphomicrobiales > Nitrobacteraceae > Bradyrhizobium > Bradyrhizobium sp. Leaf396. Next base: position 156,852 of record NZ_LMQJ01000004.1, on the reverse strand, counting down.
CGGCCGGCAAAATCAGCGTTTCAAGACCCGTTTTCACAGGGATAAAATTCCTCAGCCCGGCCGCTTGCGGTGCGCCAAACCCGACGCTATAAGCCGCCTTCTTGTCGGAGTGTGGCTCAGCCCGGTAGAGCACTGCGTTCGGGACGCAGGGGTCGCAGGTTCGAATCCTGCCACTCCGACCATTCTTCCAAAAGTCGACGTTTTGCAGAGGCTTGGCAGACCGGCGCCAACGCCTCAGGCCGCCTTTTTGCAACGATTTCGGGATCGGGTCCACGGCCGATTTGGCGGGGCAGGGCCGCTTGTTCCGGCGACGAAGGCGAGGGCGCGACACGCGCCGATGGCCGCCCTCAGAACCGCTCGGACCGCACCACCTGCGCGTCACTGACGGAGACGAGACCCATCTGCCGGGCGACGATGCACCACAGGACGAACATCCCGGCGGTTCGCCGACCTCGTCGTCCGCTTCCCATCGCCCGGATCGGCCTCGCCCGTGCGTTCGAACTCCTCGGTCAGGCGAGGCGGATGCCCTAACGTCATCAGGGTGGCGGTGCTGCCTGCCGATAGGCCGATGAGCCAGGCGAAGCGCGCCGCGAGCGCCGCGCCGATCAGCGGCATCACCCAGGCAAAGCCTGCGACGGCAGGAGAGAGCGATCGCCATCCATCGCGGAGGCCGCGCCCGGCGATCAAGCCATATCGAGCAGGAAGACGGACCGGAAGCCGGGGAATGCACCGAGGAGAAAAGGCTTGAGCGAGGTCATGCCGTGTTCGCCTGTGAGACAGCCCACGCGAATGCCGGCGTCCCCATCGCGGCTGCCCCCGCGATCATGTGGCCGTTAGACGGGAGCACGAGCTGGGTGAGCGCGCGCTTGCAACATTCTGACGAACCGACGCAGCGGGTACTTTTGACAGGGCGGTGATCCAACATTCGCGACGCATCGTTTCGTACGGGTCGATCGCAAGTGATCGGGCGATGGATGCGCCGTCTCGGACGCATCCACCGCATCGGCATGCATTTGAATCACATCTGGAGAACCTGATGACACCCGCAATTCGTTCGTTTGTGGCCGGTGCGGCCATGCTCGCTGGCCTGGTTGGCCCTTCCGTCGCGCGTGCTGCCGACATCGTGGACACCGCGGTTTCCGCCGGCTCGTTCACGACGCTGGTGACGGCCGTGAAGGCCGCCGGTCTGGTGAAGACCCTCAAGAGCAAGGGACCGTTTACGGTGTTTGCGCCAAACGATGCCGCCTTCGCCAAGCTGCCGCCCGGAACGGTCGAATCGCTCTTGAAGAACAAGGCCAAGCTTGCGGCCGTTCTGAAGTATCATGTCATTCCGGGTCGCGTGAAGGCTGCCGATGTCGCCGGCAAGTCGCTGAACGTCGCAACCGTTCAAGGTCAGCCCGTCAGCGTCGACGGGCGTTTCGGTGTCCGCGTCAATGACGCGCACGTCATTCAGCCGGACATCGAGGCGTCGAATGGTGTCATCCACGTCATCGATACGGTGCTGCTGCCGCCGGCGCGTGCAAAGAAGATGCATCACTGAGAGAGCGCCAACGCGCGCGTACCTGGCCGCCGTAGCGGCCGGGTATCGTGCTGACGGCCTGCTGCTGTGGGGACGGATCTACTCTGTGCTCCCAGAGCGTTTACCGCCGCGCCACCAGCACGCCCACCAGAAACGCCACCATCAGTGACGGCAGCGGCGCCTCGCGCACCATGCCGCGGACGAGGTCCGGCCAGTGGTGCTCGGGGACCAGCCGCGGCGATCGCACGTGAGGCGCCGGTGTCAAGCCCCAGCTCGAGGCGAGCTCGGCGATCTCGCTTTGCGCCAGACGCACGCCGTCGCGGACGCGGAAGATCGCGGCCTCGGATCGTTCGCGCGGCGCCAGCAGCATCAAGGTCTCGACGGCCGTGCGCAACGTCATCTCGCCAAAACCTTGGAGCCTGACTGATTCCTCAGGGTCGGACGTCATGCCAAATCCTCACGCGAAGAGACGCGCGGTGGCGAAGGCCCCGCGCCAATGGAAAATGGCGGCGGCGGAGCTTGGTTCCTTGCGCGCCTTGGGAAGGGGCCGGCGCGGATTACTTCCTTAGCAGCTCGCTCAGGGCCGCCGTCGCCTCGGCGCAGCGGATGTCGTCGATCTCGCGCGACAGGCTGAGCGCGCTCGATTTCAGCTCTTCGACCTTCCAGCTGTCCGGATGCTGGCTTTCCAGCTGGCCGAGCCGCTTGTTCAGATCATCCAGTCTCGATTGAAGCTGCCCGATGCTGGCAGCTCCATTCACTTTCCAAACGCGTTGTGCACGCATCGTCGTTCCCCTGATCGTCTCACGGCCTTGTGAAAGCGGTTCGTGGCCGGAATGGGGGTTTGTTTTGTCCGGCTTCAGATCGTGGGGAACCGTTGCAGATCGACAACGAAGTCCCAGCGCCGCAAGAAGTCCCAGCGCCGCAAGATGATACCCGCCGGCACGGAATTTGATTGTGCTCTCGGCACCGAGGGCCGGCGGCCTGTGCGCGCGGTGCGCCGTTCGGTAGGAGAGGCCCGGCGCACTCGGAAAATTGGGGGAATGAGGCGTGGCGAGATTTGTGACCGTTGCAGCCGGCCAGCTCGGGCCGATCGCGAGAAGCGACACCAGAACCGCAGTGGTGGCGCGGCTGATGGCGTTGATGCGCCAGGCGCACACAAATGGCTGCGACCTGATCGTCTATCCCGAGCTGGCGCTGACCACGTTCTTTCCGCGCTGGTACTTCGAGGACCAGGCCGAGATCGACAGCTTCTTCGAGCGCGAGATGCCGGGTTCTGAAACGCAGGTGCTGTTCGATCTCGCACGCGAGCTCGGGGTCGGCTTCTGCATCGGCTATGCCGAGCTGACCGCCGAAGCTGGAATTGTCAGGCGCTACAACACCTCCATTCTCGTCGACAAGAGCGGTGCGATCGTCCTGAAGTATCGCAAGGTCCATCTGCCCGGTCATGCCGAGCACGAGCCGTGGCGCAAATTTCAGCATCTGGAGAAGCGCTATTTCGAGCCGGGGAGCCGCTTCGGCGTCGTCGATGCCTTCGGTGGCGTGATGGGCATGGCGATCTGCAATGACCGGCGCTGGAGCGAGACCTATCGGGTGATGGGCCTGCAGGGCGTCGAGATGGTGATGATCGGCTACAACACGCCGGTGCACAATCCCCCCGCGCCCGAGCATGACGATCTTTCGCTGTTTCACAACCAGCTGGTGATGCAGGCCGGCGCCTACCAGAACGGCACCTTCGTGGTCGGCGTCGCCAAGGCCGGCGTGGAGGAGGGCGTCGACCACATCGGCGGCAGCTGCATCATCGCGCCCTCCGGCGAGATCATCGCGCGATGCACGACCAAGGGCGACGAGCTCGCGCTGGCGCGCTGCGATCTCGATCTCTGCAATTCCTACAAGCGCACCACCTTCAATTTCGACGTGCACCGGCAGCCGCAGGCCTACGGGATGATCGTGGGGCGCAAGGGCGTGACGACGATGGCGGATGGGAAGCCGGTGCCGCGGAAGGGGTGAACATTCTCTCTTTCGTCATTCCGGGGCGATGCTCAGCATCGAACTCGGAATCCATCACGCCGCCGGGCGCTCGGTGTTTCGCTCCCGTGTCAATCCCACGGCACACAAATATTCCGATTTACCGAAATTCGGAAACGGCGTATGTGTSGCCCATCCCGGCTCATCCTTGAGGGGCGATCGTGTGGTCGTCATGTTCGCGAGCCGGGCTTGCGGTGGACGCGGCAGCGTCGTGCACGAGAGGTCAGGGGCAGGGCGGATTGCTCGATCGTGTGGTCGTCATGTTCGCGAGCCGGGCTTGCGGTGGACGCGGCAGCGTCGTGCACGAGAGGTCAGGGGCAGGGCGGATTGCTCTCCGTGAGCCYGCGACCGCGTGCGGACGAGCGGCGCTGACAGGTTCGTCCYGCCGGTRCTCGATGGCAACGTGCACAAGGCCGTCGGAGCCGGTGGGGTCAAGCGAACCGCGCGTACGGCAAAACCGTGTGGTCCTGRCCGTCGTTGCTACGGTCAAGCGTTGGCGAATGCGGCAGTCGCGTCAACCGGCGCGGCGCCGGTGAATTTCGCTGGGGCGAGGGAGGCCAGAAGGAACTCGGACCGTCGTTGCTACGGTCAAGCGTTGGCGAATGCGGCAGTCGCGTCAACCGGCGCGGCGCCGGTGAATTTCGCTGGGGCGAGGGAGGCCAGAAGGAACTCGGCTCCCGGGAGAGCGCGGCATAAGCCGTCCGACCATCGCGCAGGGAAGGCCGTGTGTTGGGCTTCACCTGTATGCTGCTGTGCGGTTTCCTGCGTGCACCTTTTGCGCAGCAGACCGCGGGTGCCGCCGGCACCCGGCCTTCCCTGCGCCCTCTTGGACGAGAGGGCGGAGAGATCAAGCAAAGCTCGGGTGAAGCAGCCGCGAGAACGGGAAGGCATGTCTGCGAGCCGACACGCGCATTTGAGAACGGCGGCGATGCCGCCCTTGCTCTGTCGTTGCGAGCGCAGCGAAGCAATCCAGAATTCGTCCTCGGCGACAGTGTGGATTGCTTCGTCGCAGAAGCTCCTCGCAATGACGAGGCGGAGAGGGCGTGCGCAAGACTCCACCTTCTTGCCCCGGACGCACCGCAGCGTCCCCGTGAGGACACGCTGCTAGGTCGCGATGAAGCTGCTCGCCTGAATTTTTTGTCAGAATGGGGAATAGTCATTCCCTATACCTATCTTGAGTCCAAGAGAATGACGATGAATGCCACGATCGAGAGCACGCCCGGCCCGGATACGCTGTCCCAGCGCCTGACCGTCGTGCTCGCTGCGGCTTGCGGCATGGTCGCCGCCAACATCTACTATGCCCAGCCGCTGATCGCCCCGATCAGCGCCGCGCTCGGCCTGTCGCATGCGGCGGCGGGGCTGATCGTCACCATGACGCAGATCGGCTACGGCACCGGGCTGCTGCTCATCGTGCCGCTCGGCGATCTCGTCGAGAACCGTGCCCTGATCTGCGCGGTGATCATGCTCGGCGCTGCGGCGTTGCTCGCTGCCGCCTTCGCGACCCATGCGCTGCCGTTCCTGCTTGCCGCATTGTTCATCGGGGTCGGCTCGGTCGCCGTGCAGATTATCATTCCCTATGCCGCGCATCTGGCACCCGAAGCCATCCGCGGCCGCGTCGTCGGCAACGTCTCGACCGGGCTGATGCTCGGCATCATGCTGGCGCGTCCGGTGTCGAGCTTCATCACTGCAGCGCTGTCCTGGCACGCGGTGTTCTTCTGCTCGGCCGCGCTGATGATCGTACTCGCCGCCGTGCTCTGGATGACGTTGCCGAAGCGCAGGCCGCTCGCGCGGATGCACTATGGCGAATTGTTGCTGTCGATGCCGCAGCTGGTGCGGGCCACGCCGCTGCTGCGGCGCCGCGCGCTCTATCAGGCGAGCCTGTTCGGCGCCTTCACTTTGTTCTGGACGGTGGCTCCGCTCCAGTTGGCCGGCGAATTCGGTTTCACCCAGCGCGGCATCGCGCTGTTCGCGCTCGCCGGCGTTGCCGGCGTATTCGCCGCACCGATCGCCGGACGGCTCGCCGACAGCGGCCACAGCCGCATCGCGACACTGGTCGCGATGCTGCTCGCGGCGGCCGGCTTCCTCGCGACCTATATCGGCGTCCCCGGCTCGATGCTGAACCTCGCCTGTCTGGTCGTGGCTGCGATTGCCATCGACATCGGCGTCCAGGGCAACGTCGTGCTCGGCTTCCGCGCCATCTTCGCGCTTGGGCACGAGCACCGCAGCCGCCTCAACGGCCTCTACATGGCGACGTTCTTCGCGGCCGGTGCGGCGGGCTCTGGGGTCGGAGCCTTCGCCTTCGCGCAGGGCGGCTGGATGCTTGCATCGGCCATTGGCCTCGCGCTGCCCGTCGCCGGCCTGCTCTATGCGGCGACTGAATGACCGCCAGCATGCCCGGATGTGGCCCATTCACCAACGGCGCAAGGATGCAATTCCGTCTCGCGGTCACTGCGGCACCGTAGCACTTTGATCGCAGACCCTCCTGGTTAACGGGCGGCAGGGGGAAGGCTGATGAAGCGTGCGGGGCTGTTCGGCGTTCAGCGGGGGCGGCCATGGTCGTGCCAGGCGTTTCTGCTTGGGCTGGTGGTCGTCGTAATGTCCGTCCTGCTTCAGGGCATTTGCGTCGCGCTCGGCGTCAGAAGCGGCGGACTGAAGCCTTCGGCCGAGAGCGCGGTAACGAATCCGCAATAGACCTTCTCGCGCACGTTGCGCCCGCGCAACAGTCCGGCAACCATACGCGAACTTGCCGGGCGCCGCTAACTTTTCGAAAAAGATTTGGCCGCAGTTTCTCCCGCGGGAATGACGAGGGAGTCTTCAATCATGAACGGTCACGCCATCCTGGAGAACGTGCGCCGCTACCGTGGCATCGCATCGCTCTATCGCCAGACTGCTGCATTCCGCCCGGGCCAGAGCTGGTCGCTGCTGGAGCAGGCCAGGGATTGGGAAGCGCGGGCGTTGTCGGAGCTCGAAGCCTATTTCGCGACGCGCAGCGACTGCGCCGCCTCGCTCGCGGCCTGATCTCAAGCCATCGGCCCGGCCGCGAACCGGCGCCGGGGAGGCGCCGCCGCCCACGGGGCGACTACGGAGTTGCCTGCGCGTCCTACTGTGCTAGCAACGCGCGGATCGACATCTTCTTCACGTCGGCCGGGGCACGCGATGACCACCTTCAACCGCATCTTTACGACCGAGCGTCTGCTCCAGATCATCGTGGTGCTGATGGCGACCTTGGCCATGAAGCTGATGAGCTGAGCGCCTCCGCCCTATCGCCCGCCGAGCTCGGGTACGTCGGGCAGATAGTTCGAGCCTTCCGAGCCCAGGAAGTCGAACATCGCCTGTGCGGGCGGCAGCAGCACCTTGTCGCTGCGGCGGATCACGTACCATTGCCGGACGATCGGCAGGCCCGCAACATCGAGCACGACGAGCCGGCCCTCGGCGAGCTCATGCGCCACGGTGTGGGCCGAGATGAAGGCGATGCCGAGTCCGGCGATCACCGCCTGCTTGATGGTCTCGTTGCTGCTCATCTCCATGCCGATGACCGGCTCGAGATCCGACTTCTGGAACATGCCTTCCATCAGCGTCCGCGTGCCCGAGCCGGGCTCGCGGGTGAGGAAGGTCTCGTGCACGAGGTCGGTCAGGCTGAGACCGGAATCCTTCTCCAGCCAGTGCCCCTTGCGCGCGACGATGATGTGCGGATTGCGCCCGAGCTGGCGGACGTCGACGGTGACGTCGGCCGGTGGCCGACCCATGACCGCGAAATCGAGGTCGTAGCCGTGCATGGCCTCGCGGATCTCTTCGCGATTGCCGATGGTGAGCTTGATCTCGATCTTCGGGTATCGCTTGGAGAACGCCGCGATCGCGTGCGGCACGAAGTATTTCGCGGTCGAGACCGCGCCGAGATGCACGGTGCCGCCGGTCCGCCCCGCAAGCAGGTCGAGCGCACCTTGGCAGTCCGCGATGGCAGCTTCGACGCGCTCGGCCAGCGCCAGCACCTCCTTGCCTGCGTCCGTCAGCAGCATGCCGTCACCGGTCCGCTGCACCAGCGGCAGGCCGGCGAGGTCCTGAAGCTGCCGAAGCTGCTGGGTCACGGCCGGCTGGGTCAGCCCGAGATGGCTGGACGCGGCCGTGACGCTGCCCTTGAGCGAGAGCGCCGCAAGCGAGCGCAACTGCCGGATCGTCAGATGCCGGAGCTGAGCGGCCGCATGGCCGGGACCATTATAAGAAAATTCTTTGAGGCTCATTATGAATAGAAATTTTCCTTATTAAGCTGCCCCTGTCAATCTCCTGATGCCGGGACTGGGCGCACCAAACCTCCAGCGGGGAGGGACAATAGGTGCGGCGCCGGCAAGGGGATGGACGCAGATGATTGGGCAACTCAGGCTGGACGACCACCTTCAACGGTATTCGGAGACCGTGCCGCACGCGCTAGCGGTGGCGGGCGCCGTCGACGCCATCGCAGCCGCCGCTATCGAAATCGCGGATCTCATCGCCTCGGGCGATCTAGCGGATGCTTCGGGCCTGACCACCGGCCGCAACAGCGACGGCGATCTCCAGCGCGATCTCGACGTGCAGGCGGATGCGATCCTGCGCCGCCGCCTCGGCAGGCTGCCGATCGCGGCGCTGGCGTCGGAGGAGATGCGTGAGGCTCAGATCGTCGATCGTCAGGGCCGCATCTGCATCGCGATCGATCCGCTCGATGGCTCCTCCAACATCGACATCAACATGACCGTCGGCACCATCTTCTCGATCCTGCCGGCACCCGATGATCTCTCGCTCGCCTTCCACCAGCGCGGTTCGGCGCAGCTCGCCGCTGGCTTCGTCACCTACGGCCCCCAGACCTCGCTGGTGCTGACGCTCGGCGAGGGCGTCGACATCTTCACGCTCGACCGCAAGGCGGGCTGCTTCCGCCTCGCGCGCAGCGGCGTGCAGATCTCCGAGGCCTGTGACGAGTTCGCGATCAACGCGTCCAATCGCCGGCACTGGGATCCGCCGGTGCGCGCCTTCATCGACGAATGCCTCGCCGGTGTCGAAGGCCCCGCCAACCACGATTTCAACATGCGCTGGATCGGCTCGTTGGTCGCCGAGGCCTATCGCATCCTCACCCGCGGCGGCGTGTTTCTCTATCCCGCGGACGCGCGCGCCGGCTACGGCGACGGCCGCCTGCGCCTGACTTACGAGGCGCATCCGATGGCGATGATCATCGAGCAGGCCGGCGGCTCCGCAACCACCGGACGCGAGCGCATCCTGGAGCTGTCGGCACAGAGTCTGCACCAGCGCGTCCCGCTGATCATGGGCTCGAGCAACGGGGTGCGGCGCGTCGAGGAATTGCATTGCGATCCGCTGCTGGTCGCGAGCGTCTCGGCGCCGCTATTCGCGCGGCGCGGATTCTTCCGGCTCTGAGCGAGGCGATCCCATGTCCAGGAAGCATCCGATCATCTCCATCACGGGCTCCTCCGGCGCCGGCACCACCTCGGTCAAGAAAACCTTCGAGCAGATATTCTTCCGTGAGAAGGTCAACGCTGCCTACATTGAGGGCGACGCCTTTCATCGCTACGACCGCGCCGAGATGCGCGCGCAGATGGCCAAGGAGGCCGAGCGCGGCAACAAGCATTTCAGCCATTTCAGCCCCGAAACCAATCTGTTCGAAGAGCTCGAGCGTGCCTTCCGGGATTACGGCGAGACCGGGACTGCGGTGACGCGGCACTACGTCCACGACGCCGAGGAGTCCGCGCTGCACGGCGCCGCGCCCGGCACCTTCACCGAGTGGAAGCGGCTGCCGGAGAACTCCGACCTGCTGTTCTATGAGGGCCTGCACGGCGCGGTGGTCACGGACAAGGTCAATGTCGCGCGCTACGCCGACCTCAAGATCGGCGTCGTGCCTGTCATCAATCTCGAATGGATCCAGAAGCTGCACCGCGACCGCAGCGCGCGCGGCTATTCGACCGAGGCCGTCACGGACACCATCCTGCGGCGGATGCCGGATTACATTCACTACATCTGCCCGCAGTTCACCGAGACCGACATCAACTTCCAGCGCGTGCCGACGGTGGACACCTCCAATCCCTTCGTGGCGCGCTGGATCCCGACGCCGGACGAATCGATGGTCGTGATCCGCTTCAAGAACCCGCGCGGCATCGATTTCCCCTATCTGCTCTCGATGCTGCCGCAAAGCTGGATGTCCCGCGCCAACTCGATCGTGTGCCCCGGCGCCAAGCTCGATCTCGCGATGCAGCTGATCCTGACGCCGCTGATCATGCAACTCATCGAGCGCAAGCGAAGCCTGAAATGATCCGCGACACCAACAACGGGAGGATCTTATGAACATCTCGGTACATGCCGAAGCCGACCTCTATGCCGTCGCACATAACGACCTCGCAAACGCCGTCCGCTTCCTCGCGATCGACGCCATCGAGACCTCGCAGTCGGGGCATCCCGGCCTGCCGATGGGCATGGCCGACGTCGCGACCGTGCTGTTCTCGCGCTTCCTGAAATTCGACTCGGCGCATCCGAACTGGCCGGACCGCGACCGCTTTGTGCTGTCGGCAGGTCACGGCTCGATGCTGCTCTATGCGCTGCTGCATCTGACCGGCGGCGATGTCAGCCTGGACGACATCAAGGCCTTCCGGCAGTGGGGCTCCAAAACGCCGGGCCATCCCGAATACGGCCACACGGCCGGCGTCGAGACCACGACCGGCCCGTTGGGGCAAGGGATCGCCACCGCGGTCGGCATGGCGCTCGCCGAGCGTATGGCCAATGCGCGCCATGGCGACGGCCTCGTCGATCACTTTACGTATGTCATCGCCGGCGACGGCTGCCTGATGGAAGGCATCAGCCAGGAGGCGATCTCGCTTGCCGGTCATCTCCAACTCGGCCGGTTGATCGTGCTGTTCGACGATAACGGCATCTCCATCGACGGGCCGACCTCGCTGGCGACCTCCGACGACCAGCTGGCACGCTTTGCAGCCTCCGGCTGGTCGGTGCGTCGAATCGACGGCCACGATCCCGAAGCCATTGCGCAGGCAATCGCCGAAGAGCGCGAAACCGAGAAGCCGTCGTTGATCGCCTGCCGCACCATCATCGGCTATGGTGCGCCTGATCGGCAGGGCACCGAGAAGGCGCACGGCGCGCCGCTTGGTACCGAGCAGACCGCAGCAGCGCGCCGGGCGCTGGGCTGGGACTATCAGCCCTTCGTCGTGCCGATCCCGATCCTCAAAGCCTGGCGGATGATCGGGCAACGCGGGCAGGTCGATCGCCTCGCCTGGCTTGATCGCTATGAATGCGCAACGCCCGAGCAGCGCGACCTGTTCGTCGAGGGCAGAGCCGTTGCCTTGCCCGCCGCCTATGCACTGGCCGCGGCGAAGTTGCGCGAGCGCTTTGCATCCGAGCGTCCGAAGCTCGCGACGCGGCAGGCCTCGCAACAGGTGCTTGATGGCATCGCCGGGACGATTCCCGGCCTTGTCGGCGGCTCCGCGGACCTGACACATTCGAATCTGACGCACGCCAGGGCGCAGGCGCCGGTCAATAGCGGTGCGTTCGCGGGCGACTACATTCATTACGGCATTCGCGAGCATGGCATGGCCGCTGCGATGAACGGCCTCGCGCTGCATGGGGGCTTCATCCCCTACGGCGGCACGTTCCTCGCGTTTTCCGACTACAGCCGGCCGGCGATCCGGCTCGCGGCCCTGATGCGGCTGCGCGTCATCCACGTGATGACGCACGATTCGATCGGCCTCGGCGAGGACGGCCCGACGCACCAGCCGGTCGAGCATCTCGCGGCGCTGCGCGTGATTCCCAACCTGCTCGTGTTCCGGCCGGCTGATGCGGTGGAGACGCTCGAGGCCTGGGATTGCGCATTGAGCGCGGAGCATCGTCCATCCGTGTTGTGCCTGTCGCGGCAGGCATTGCCGACTTTCCGCAGCGATGCGCGCGGCAAAAATCGCGTCGCGCGCGGTGCCTACCTCGTCGTCTCCCCGGACGGCGGCCGCGACGTGACGTTGATGGCAACCGGCTCGGAGGTCTCGATCGCGCTGGATGCTGCCCGCCTGCTAGCGACCGAGCACATCCGTGCGGCCGTCGTCTCGGCGCCGTGCTTCGCGCTGTTCGAGGAACAGCCGGAAGATTACCGCGCCACGGTGCTCGGCACAGCGCCGCGCGTCGGTATCGAGGCGGCCGTGCAGGGCGATTGGTCACGCTGGATCGGGATGGAGGGCGAATTCGTCGGCATGCGTGGCTTCGGCGCCTCGGCGCCCGCAGCCGTGCTGTACCGCGAATTCGGCATCACGCCGCAAAGCATTGCGGAAGCCGCCCGCCGGGCGATTGCGCGCAAGAGCCAATGACCAACAAGGAGGACGTCTCGTGGCCCGTATCACACTTCGGCAACTGCTCGATCATGCCGCCAGCCACGGTTATGCCGTGCCGGCGTTCAACATCAACAACATGGAGCAGGGCATCGCGATCATGCAGGCGGCGGCCGAGGTCGATGCGCCCGTGATCATGCAGGCCTCGCGCGGCGCGCGCAGCTATGCCGGCGACCTCATGCTTTCGCATATGATCGACGCGCTGGAGCGAACCTATCCGGACATCCCGCTCTGCATGCACCAGGACCACGGCAATGATGAGGCGACGTGCGCCTCGGCCATCGCCCATGGCTTCACCTCGGTGATGATGGACGGCTCGCTCAAGGCCGATGCCAAAACGGCGGCGGACTACGATTACAACGTTGCGATCACCCGCCGCGTCGTCGATCTCGCGCACTGGGTCGGCGCGTCAGTCGAAGGCGAGCTCGGCGTGCTTGGCTCGCTCGAGCAGGGCGGCGGGGAGCAGGAGGATGGGCACGGCGTCGAGGGCACAGTCGGTCACGACCAGCTACTGACCGATCCGGATCAAGCCGTCGATTTCGTGCGCGCGACGAAGGTCGATGCACTCGCGATCGCGATGGGCACCTCGCACGGTGCCTATAAGTTCAGCCGCAAACCGGACGGGGACATCCTCGCGATGCGCGTGGTCGAGGAGATCCATCGGCGACTGCCGAATACGCATCTGGTCATGCACGGCTCCTCCTCCGTGCCGCAGCCGCTCCAGGACATGTTCAACCAGTTCGGCGGCGAGATGCCCCAGACCTGGGGGGTGCCTGTCGAGGAGATCGTCCGGGGCATCAGGAGCGGCGTGCGCAAGGTCAATATCGACACGGACTGCCGCCTCGCGATGACCGCGGTGTTCCGTAAGGTCGCGTCCGAGGCGCGCTCCGAGTTCGATCCGCGCAAGTTTCTCAAGCCGGCAATGGATGCGATGCGCGAGCTTTGCCGCGAGCGCTTCGAGCAATTCGGCACCGCGGGCCATGCGAGCAGGATCAAGGTGGTCCCGATGAGCGAGATGGCGCGTCGATATCGCGCCGGCGAACTCGATCCGCGCGGCGACGCCCGCGAGTCCGTGGCGGCCTAGCCAATCCGAAAGACCAGAGAAAAGAGCAGGAGAGAGACATGAACGCACATGCAGGCACAGTCCGCGGCAAAGAGCGCTATCGATCCGGCGTGATGGAATACAAGCGCATGGGTTATTGGGAGCCCGACTACACGCCAAAGGATACGGACGTGATCGCGCTGTTTCGCGTCACGCCACAGGAGGGCGTCGATCCGATCGAGGCATCGGCTGCGGTAGCCGGCGAATCCTCGACCGCGACCTGGACGGTGGTGTGGACCGATCGCCTGACCGCCGCGGAGAAATATCGCGCCAAATGCTATCGCGTCGATCCGGTCCCGGGCTCGCCCGGCTCGTACTTCGCCTACATCGCCTATGATCTCGACCTGTTCGAGCCGGGCTCGATCGCCAACCTCTCGGCGTCCATCATCGGCAACGTGTTCGGGTTCAAGCCGCTCAAGGCGTTGCGGCTGGAAGATATGCGCTTCCCCGTCGCCTATGTGAAGACGTTCCAGGGGCCCGCGACCGGCATCGTGGTCGAGCGCGAGCGCCTCGACAAGTTCGGTCGGCCGTTGCTGGGGGCCACCGTGAAGCCGAAGCTCGGACTTTCCGGCCGCAACTACGGCCGCGTGGTCTACGAGGCGCTGAAGGGCGGGCTCGATTTCACCAAGGACGACGAGAACATCAACTCGCAGCCCTTCATGCACTGGCGCGACCGTTTCCTTTACTGCATGGAGGCGGTGAACCGCGCGCAGGCGGCCTCAGGCGAGGTGAAAGGCACCTACCTGAACGTCACCGCGGGCACGATGGAGGACATGTACGAGCGCGCGGAGTTCGCGAAAGAGCTCGGCTCGGTCATCGTCATGATCGATCTCGTGATCGGCTACACCGCGATCCAGTCGATGGCCAGATGGGCGCGGCGCAATGATATGATCCTGCATCTGCATCGCGCTGGCCACTCGACCTATACGCGGCAGAAGAGCCACGGAGTGTCATTTCGCGTCATCGCGAAATGGATGCGGCTTGCGGGCGTCGACCACATCCACGCCGGCACGGTGGTCGGCAAGCTCGAAGGCGATCCGAACACCACGCGCGGCTACTACGACGTCTGCCGCGAGGACTTCAACCCGACCAAGCTGGAACATGGCCTGTTCTTCGACCAGTCATGGGCCAGCCTCAACAAGATGATGCCGGTTGCCTCCGGCGGCATCCATGCCGGGCAGATGCACCAGCTGCTCGATCTGCTGGGTGAGGACGTGGTGCTGCAGTTCGGCGGCGGCACCATCGGTCATCCCATGGGCATTGCGGCCGGGGCGACCGCCAATCGCGTCGCGCTGGAAGCGATGATCCTCGCCCGCAATGAGGGACGCGACTATGTCCACGAAGGGCCAGAGATCCTCGCCAAGGCGGCTCAGACCTGCACGCCGCTGAAGGCCGCGCTCGAGGTCTGGAAGGACGTCACCTTCAACTATCAATCCACCGACACGCCGGACTTCGTGCCGACCGCGCTGGAAACCGTCTGAGGAGATCTGACATGAAGATGACCCAGGGCTGCTTCTCGTTCCTGCCCGATCTGACCGACCAGCAGATAACAAGCCAGGTGCAGTATTGCCTCGCCAACGGCTGGGCGGTGAACATCGAGTTCACCGACGATCCGCATCCCCGCAACACCTATTGGGAGATGTGGGGGCTGCCGATGTTCGATCTCCAGGATGCCGCAGGTGTGATGATGGAGCTGGCCGAGTGCCGAAAGGTGTACAGCGACCGCTACATCCGCATCAGCGGCTTCGATTCCAGCCATGGCTGGGAATCGGTGCGGATCTCCTTCCTCGTCAACCGGCCGAAGCAGGAGGCCGAATTCGAACTGGTGCGCCAGGAAGTCGGTGGCCGCGCCGTTCGCTACACCACGGTGCGCAAGCCGGCCGCGCAGGCCGCAACCTGAGCTGTTCACCTCCGCACGGGGCTCTCCCTGCTCCGTATCCTTGGCGGACCACTGCTTCGCCGCTTCCCCCGCGGCGAAGCTCCTTTCTTCGAGGAGCCGATGCTCGACGTGCCCGATGCAACGACGACCGAACCCGGCGAGACCCATTTCGATCTCCGCAAGGAGGCCGAAGCGGCCGGGATCACGGATACGCTGCAACAGCTCGATCAGGAACTGATCGGGCTCAAGCCGGTGAAGAGCCGCGTGCGCCAGATCGCCTCACTGCTGCTGATCGAACGTGTCCGGCAGCGGGCGGGCCTCGCTTCCGCGCCGCCGACGCTGCACATGTCGTTCACCGGCAATCCCGGCACCGGCAAGACCACCGTGGCGCTGCGCATGGCGAAGATCCTGCACGGACTTGGGTTCGTGCGGCGCGGCCAGGTGATCTCGGTGACACGCGACGATCTCGTCGGCCAGTATATCGGCCACACCGCGCCGAAGACGAAGGAGATATTGAAGAAGGCGATGGGCGGCGTGCTGTTCATTGACGAGGCCTATTACCTGCATCGCCCCGACAATGAGCGTGACTATGGGCAGGAGGCGATCGAGATCCTGCTCCAGGTGATGGAGAACCAGCGCGAGGACCTCGTCGTGATTCTCGCCGGCTATGGCGAGCGGATGACCAGTTTTTTCGCCTCGAATCCCGGCTTCCGCTCGCGCATCGCCCACCACATCGAATTCCCAGACTATGCCGGGGCCGAGCTGCTCGTCATCGCCGAGCTGATGCTGAAAGAGCGCGGCTATCGCTTCTCGGCAGCAGCGCGGGAAGCCTTCGAGAAATACATCGCGCTACGCCGCACCCAGCCGTTCTTCTCCAATGCGCGCTCGATCCGTAACGCGGTCGACCGCATTCGCCTGCGGCAGGCCGATCGTCTGGTGTCGGATCTCGACCGCATGCTCGATGTCGCCGATCTCGAAACCATCGATGCCATGGACGTGTTGGCGAGCCGGGTCTTCAGCGGCGGCGCCGATGCGCGGAGTGCAGAGCCATGACCGGAGAGATCATCATTGCTCCCTCGATCCTGGCTGCGGATTTCTCGCGGCTCGGCGAGGAGATTTCGGCAATCGACGCGGCCGGCGCCGATTGGATCCATTGCGATGTCATGGACGGACATTTCGTACCGAACATCAGCTTCGGTGCCAACGTCATCAAGGCGATCCGGCCGCATACGGAGAAGATCTTCGACGTGCATTTGATGATCGCGCCGACTGATCCCTATCTCGAAGCGTTCGCGCAAGCTGGAGCGGATATCATCACGGTGCACGCCGAGGCCGGCCCGCATCTGGACCGCTCGCTCCAGGCGATCCGCGCGCTCGGCAAGAAGGCCGGTGTCAGCCTCTGTCCCGCCACGCCCGAGAGTGCGATCGCCTATGCGCTCGATCGCGTCGATCTGGTGCTGGTGATGACGGTCAATCCGGGATTCGGCGGCCAGTCCTTCCTCGAGCCCCAGCTTGAAAAGATCGAACGGATCAAGACCATGATTGGCGATCGGCCGATCCGGCTCGAGGTCGACGGCGGTATCACGCCCGACAATGCCGCTGTCGTGGCGGCGGCGGGAGCTGATGTGCTGGTCGCGGGTTCCGCCGTGTTTCGCGGCAAGGGCGTTGCCGAGTATGGTGCAAACATCCAGGCCATTCGCCTCGCCGCTGAGAGGGGCCGGATCCCGAAGCGGCAAGACAATGCTGCGCAGCGGATGCGCGTCAGCGATGGGGGCCGATCCGGTAGACCCGCGTGAGGCCGAGCGTCCGCCGGCGCGTTTGGAACTTTGAGCCGAATACGCATTTCCCAGGAGCGAGCCGAAATCGGGTGCGGGGCGCAGCAAATCTTTCGCGCAACCGCCATCGGCCTGACGCAAACTGGGGCGATAACCCCCAGCAAATGCGAGGGAGGGTCTCATGGAGAACGTACGTCGCTACCGGGCGCTGGCATCCCTCTGTCGACAGCAGGCGGCCTACCGGCCGCTGCAGAACTGGGAACTCCTCGGCCAAGCCGAACATTTCGAACATCTCGCCGACATCGAGCTCAAGGCATATTTCGACGCCTGCAATGTGTCTCAGGACGAGGACACCCCCGCAGCCGCGACATGGGAAGCTCCCGTCGCGGCGTGATGGCGCCAAGCCGGCGCGGCTCAGTGGGTCATCAGTGTCGGGACCGTCATGGCCTCCAGCATGGCACGCGTGACGCCCCCGAGAATGCGCTCCTGCAACCGGGAATGGCCGTAGCCACCCATCACAAGGAGGTCGAGGCTCTCATCGGCCGCGAGCGACAGGATGGTCGGCTGAATGTCGGCGCGCGTCGCCGACAGGCCGACGATGCGGGTCGACAGACCGCGCCGGCCGAGATGTCTTGCCAGACCGCTTGCTGAAGCTTCGCCGGAGCCGGCGTCGGGTTCGTTGATGGTGATGACCACGATTTCTGTGGCGCGCGCCAGGAACGGCGCTGCGTCGCGCACTGCTCGGGCGGCGAGACGGCTGCCGTCCCAGCAGATGCCGATCCGGTTTGCCTTGAAGGCTCCACGGAAGGTGTAAGGCAGGAAGAGCACCGGGCCGCCCGCCTGGAACAGGATCTCGCTTGGCACGTCGTTGTCGAACGAGCCTTGCGCCGGATCAGGCTGGAGCACGATGCTGAGGTCGTGCAGCCGGGCCATCTCGCCGAGCGATTCGGCTGCGTCCGCCGGGATCGCGCCGAGCGGGTGGCAGGCGTAGGAGATGCCGGCGTTCGCCGCTTCGGTCTTGAACACGGCCAGCGCTGCCTCGGCCCGTTCCACGGCGCGCTCGCGTTCCAGCTCGAACACGGCCGCCACGGCCGCGCCCCCCTCCATCACGTAGGCTACACTGGTTGTGACATAGCCCACCGCGACCGCGTCGAGATGGGCGTTGAGGTGCGCCGCGAGCGAGATCGAGCCCTCGATTGCGGGTCGCATGGGACGTTCGGTGGGAATGTGGACGAGAATATCTTTGTACATGGCGCGCCTCCGGTCGTCATCCGATGATCGCAGTTTTTCACGGCGCGAAGGACCCATGTTGAGCTGTATCAAACGGGCAGGGGTGATTTTCCTGCCGCGCCCGCTGCCTCATTCTTTGCCGAGATTTAATCGGACGGACGGGACCCCGTAAGGTGGCAACGACCATGTTGGGGTCAAGGCGACACCAGCTCAACATGGACATTTCGACATGAACGATCGCGTCAATTCCGACACCACCACGTCTCGCAAGATCTTGCGGCCGCGCCGCCTCGCGCTGCTCGGCACCGTGGCCGCGCTGGGCGTAGCCGCCCTGTCAATTGCGCCGGGCACTTCGCCGTTCGGCATGAATTCCTTCATTGCGCCGGCTCAGGCTGCGGAGGCCGCGGCGACGCCACCGAGCTTCGGCGATCTGGTCAGCAAGGTCAAACCCGCGGTTATCTCCGTGCGGGTCAGGATCGACCGGGACAACGACAAGAGCGCAATGCTGCAGCAGAACCGTATGGACTCGGACGAGGACACGCCGTTCGACCAGTTCTCGCGGCAATTCGGTTTCCGCTTTCCGGGCGGCATGAACGGCATGCCGCGCCAGCGTCACCAGATGATCACCGGTGAAGGGTCCGGCTTCTTCATCTCCGCCGACGGCTATGCAGTGACCAACAACCATGTCGTCGATCACGCCGAATCCGTTCAGGTCACCATGGACGACGGCACGACCTACAAGGCGAAGGTCGTCGGCACCGACCCGAAGACCGATCTGGCGCTGATCAAGGTCGATGGCAGGAGGGATTTTCCGTTCGTCAAATTCTCCGACCAGAAGCCGCGCATCGGCGACTGGGTGGTCGCGGTCGGCAATCCCTTTGGTCTTGGCGGCACCGTGACCGCCGGCATCGTCTCGGCCAGCGGTCGTGACATCGGGAATGGTCCCTATGACGACTTCATCCAGATCGATGCGCCCATCAACAAGGGCAATTCAGGCGGCCCGGCCTTCGATATGAACGGCAACGTGATCGGCGTGAACACGGCGATCTTCTCGCCCTCGGGCGGCTCCGTCGGCATCGGCTTTGATATTCCGGCCTCGACCGCCAAGCTCGTCGTCGCGCAATTGAAGGACAAGGGGGCGGTCACCCGCGGTTGGCTCGGCGTGCAGGTGCAACCCGTGACATCGGATATTGCGGACAGCCTCGGCCTCAAGGAGGCGCGCGGCGCAATCGTCGACAATCCGCAAGATGGCAGCCCGGCGGCGAAGGCCGGCATCGAGGCCGGTGACGTCATCACCGCCGTCAACGGCACCGCGATCAAGGACTCCCGCGATCTTGCCCGCACCATTGCCACCCTGGCACCGGGTACGTCGGTGAAGCTCGAGGTGTTCCGCAAGGGCGACAGCAAAACGGTGACTTTGGCGCTCGGCGAGCTGCCGAACGAGCGGCAAGCCAAAGAAAATCGCAATTCCGACGAGCGTAGGGGGCAGCCGAATGCCGGCACGCCGCGCCTGGGTCTCAGCCTGGCACCGGCTGGCGACGTCCAGGGTGCAGGTCAGAGCGGTGTCGTCGTCACCGAGGTCGATCCGCAGGGGCCGGCAGCTCAGCGGGGCATTCAGACCGGCGACGTCATCCTCAATGTCGGCGGCAAGGCCGTTGCCAGTGTCGGCGACGTCCGTTCGGAGCTGGCGCAGGCCAAGTCGTCCGGCAAGCGCAGCGTGCTGTTGCAGGTCAGAAGCGCGGAGGCGACAAGATTCGTCGCGGTTCCGCTCGCCTAAGCCGAGCGCGCAACATCGGTTAGAAAAAAGGCGGCCCTTCGGGCCGCCTTTCCTGTTCATCCTCAGAAGTCCCGTGGACGTCCGGATAACATTCTTGTTAGCCGCAGCGACGCAGGTCGTCTGAAAGAGCCTCTTGGCTCATCACAGTTCCAATTCCCGTTGCAGACGGCAATGGGCGCCGCCAAATGTGGTTGCAATCTTGGAACTTCCAACCTGCCACCGCTTTGTGGAACGGGCCGGTGGTACGCAGTTGATCGGTGCCGACATGGATCGATTGAAGTTCTCGCTGTGGAGCACGCTGCTCGTGGCGCCATTGGTTCTTTCAGGCGGAAACGCGTTCGGGCGCGACGATGGCCGTTACGCGAATTCTCCCCTGAAGCCCTGGTTCGACAGCCTGCGCAGTCGCCTCGGTCCATGCTGCTCGGACGCGGATGGTTTCGCCGTTGCCGATCCCGACTGGGAATCGCACAACGGACGTTACCGTGTGCGTCTCGACGGGCAGTGGATCGAGGTGCCGGACGACGCCGTGATCACCGAGCCGAACCGGGCCGGCCGCACCATGGTGTGGCCGGTGAAGACGGCGTTCGGGGTTTCGATCCGCTGCTTCATGCCAGGCAGCATGATGTGAACAGGTCAGCGCGACCGTGTGGAGGATTTACGCTTCGATGATTTCCTCGAGGACTTCCTGGACGACTTCTTGGATGTTTTCCTGGACGTATTCTTGGAGGTCTTCTTGGCGCTCGTTCGCTTCGATGCCTTCTTCGGGACCTTCTTGCCTTTCTTGCGCGCCTTCGACAGTCCGATCGCGATCGCCTGTTTGCGGCTCTTGACGCGGCCGCCGCGTCCTCCACGGCCGCTCTTCGCGGTCCCCTTCTTGTAGCGCCGCATCTCGCTCGCGACATCGCTGCCCGAGCTGCGTGAGTAGCGTTTCTTTGCCTTGCGTGCCATGCATGTTCTCCCTTGGCCGAGAAGAACCCTTCGGTACAGGCATGGTTCCGGGAGCGCGTGTGCAACACTCCGGAAGGCGCGATGCAGTCTAGAAGGAATTCGCCAGCTCGATCTCCGCTTCCAACGCTCGGATGCGCTGTGCGGCCTCGCTGAAGGAGAGATCACGCGAATACTGAGCAGGCTGATAAGCTTCCTCGCTCAGCCGTTTCAGCTTGAGCCCCTGCGCTCGCGTCATCTGCTCGCTCAGGAAAACCCGCGCGTCGTATTTACCTTGCACCGGCATCTGACTTCTCCGTTCCGAAATCGTGACTTGACTATATGTTCCTATTTTGTTCTAACAAGCCATGGACAACAGAATTAGCGAAATTCGACGCAAAATCAGAGCCTTGAGGCTTGAGATGGCCGACGTCGAGGTGTCGGTGCGCGACCTCGTCGAGCGCGATCGCGACTGCACTGAAAAGGCCCTGGCGCAGATGGATTTGCGCCGGAGGATCAACCTCCTGATCGGGGAATGGAAGGCGGCTGGTGGCACCGACGTTCTGCCCGACATTCGGGACCGGGTGCGCGGTCGCGCATGACGACCGCTGGTGATCCCGCACGCGTGATCGGACATGCGGGAGAATCACGGCTAAATTGACGCAGGCAACCCTCGTTCGCGCACAAACCCTAAACGGGTCGTCGCATAGTGCGTCACGCACCCTTCATGGTTCCTTGTCCTCTGTAAGGATGAACACGACGCCCGTAAGGGTGGCGCCGATCGCGAACGTCATCACCAAGGTGAGAGCGACGACCACGATCGCCTGGCTTCCGCCGTTGTTTAGCAAGTTGGCCACGGCCGGGTTGGACAGGACAAGCGTGAGGGTGAAGGTGAGGCCGAGGGCTGCGCCCATCATTGTATGCGTCAACAGCTTGATGAGGCCGGTGGCTGAGATCAGCTGATGCCTTCTGCGCATGGACCGCATCCCGAATTGTGGCATGCAAACGCCAGCGTGATTACCAGGTTCCTTTCGAGTGGAGGAATCGTTGTCGCCGGCTTTCATGCGACGTTCATGCCGGGCCTGCGAGGATGGAGCCCAGCAAAACGGGAACATCAATATGGGTAAGGTAGTCTTTCTCTACCGCTCGCTGGCCTATCGCAACGCGGCCGCGGACATCCTGCGCAAGGCGCGCAAGCTCCCGAACGGGGCGGAGCGAAGCGCGGCACGCCGCTACGCCAGGGCATTGCGCGATCTCGCGCGAACGGAAGCCTGGCTGGAAGGGCGGGTCGCACGCGAACCGCGGACGGTCCGGCGCATGACGAGCGCTGCGTCCGGTTAACCGGACGCGCGTTGCAATTCGGCGGCGCCGGCGGCGTCGAACTTGCCGGGTGCTGTCGTCGCCGAGGCCTTGCGCGTCAACGGGACCTCCAGGCGGCACAACAGGCCCTCGGCGCGCCAATCGAACTGCGCCTGTCCGCCAAGCTGCGACTCGACGCTCGCAAGCAGGCTCCGCGTGCCGAAGCCGCGGGATTTCGGTGTCATGACCAACGGACCGCCGGATTCCTCCCAGCTCAGGGTGAGGAGTTCGTCCTCAATCTGCCAGGCGATCGAAAGCCGCCCCGATCGCGTGGAGAGCGCGCCATACTTCGCCGAGTTGGTGAAGAGCTCGTGCAGCGCGAGCGCAAGTGTCTGCGCCGTTGTCGGCAGCAGCTGGACTTCGGGCCCGGCCAATCTGATCTGGCCGCCGAGCGAGTAGGGCGCAAGCTCCTCGTCGATCAGCTTAGAGAGTTCGGCACCCTGCCAGCTCGACAGCGACAGGATGGTGTGCACGCGCGCCAGCGCATTGATGCGTCCCTCGACGGCGTTGACATAGGCCTTGACCTCGTCGGCCCGGGTGAGACGCACGATCGACTGCGCCAGCGCCAGCGCATTCTTAGCGCGATGATCAACTTCCCGCGCCAGCAGATTCTGCCGCTCCTCGGCGCGCTTGCGTTCGGTGATGTCGACGGTGACGCCGCTGACGCGCACCACGCGCCCGCTCTCGTCGACCGTTGCAGCCGCCGTGCCGACGCACCAGCGAACCTCGCCGTCGGGCCGCACGATGCGGAACTCTGTCTCATAGGCACGCGTGCCTTTGCTGAATTCGGCGATCGCCCTGCGCAACTGATCGACGTCATCGGGATGCAACAGCGCCTGAACATTCGCCGGGTTGACCTCGAAGCTCTCCGCGTCGACGCCAAAGATGCGGTACTGCCCCTCATCCCACATCCAATCG
The DNA here is from genome assembly GCF_001424605.1 of Bradyrhizobium sp. Leaf396. Classification (NCBI taxonomy): domain Bacteria; kingdom Pseudomonadati; phylum Pseudomonadota; class Alphaproteobacteria; order Hyphomicrobiales; family Nitrobacteraceae; genus Bradyrhizobium; species Bradyrhizobium sp. Leaf396. The sequence goes on along the minus strand of NZ_LMQJ01000004.1, from coordinate 133,990 downwards.
CCGCTGACCCAGTCCCAGTCCCAGGACCCCATCTTGCCGGCAGCGATCGCCATGCTGCGCCGCTGCTCGCTTTCGCGCAGCTTCGCGGTGGAACGCTCCAGTTCCGCGGTGCGAGCGCGGACGCGGTCTTCGAGATCGTGGTTCAGCCGTTCGAGTTCGCGGGTCTTGCGGTAAAGCTCGGCAAACACCTTTATCTTGGCGCGCAGCACCTCCGGCACGACCGGAACCGGCACATAATCGACCGCGCCCATCTCGTAGCCGCGCAATCGGTCCATGTCGCTGACCTGGATGGCTGAGATGAAGATCATCGCGGTCTTCTGGAACCGCGGATGCTCGCGGATCATGGCGGCGAGCTCGAAGCCGTCGAGTTCGGGCATGCAGACGTCGACCAAGATCACCGCGATCTCAGTCTTGAGCAGCACCTCGAGCGCCTCGCGTCCCGACGAGGCGATCACGAGGTTCTCGCCGAGATCCTTCAGGATCACCTCATAGGCAAGCAGCTTGGCGGGCTGATCGTCGACGAGAAGGATATTGACCTTGTCCTGGTCCATACGGGGCCCAACTCAGCGATGCAGCCACATGCGGATCGCAAGCAGCAATTGGTCGGTGTTGACCGGCTTGGCGAGGTAATCGGACGCGCCGGCTTCGAGGCACTTCTCACGGTCGCCCTTCATCGCCTTGGCGGTCAAGGCGATGATCGGAAGACGGGCGAAGGCCGGGTTCTCGCGGATCACGCCGATGGTCTGATAGCCATCCATCTGCGGCATCATGATGTCCATCAGCACGATCGCGATCTCCGGATTGGATTCGACCAGTGTCACCGCCTCGCTGCCGGTCGTCGCCGTCAGCACTTTCATGCCACGGCGTTCGAGCACACTCGAGAGGGCGAAGATGTTGCGGGCGTCGTCGTCGACGAGCAGGGCGGTCTTGCCGATCAGGTCCTCGTCGGAACTATTCAGCTTCTCCAGCATACGCTGCTTCTCGACCGGCAATTCCGTGATCACGCGGTGCAGGAACAGCGCGGTCTCGTCGAGCAGGCGCTCGGGCGATTCCACCCCCTTGACCACGATGCTGCGCGCCATGGTGTGCAGTTCGGCGTCCTCCTCTGCGGAAAGCTCGCGTCCGGTGAACACCACGACCGGGATGTTCGACAGTGTCTCGTCGTTGCGGATCTGATCCAGCACCTCGAAACCACTCATGTCCGGCAGCCTGAGGTCGAGCACCACGCAGTCGCAGGGGTGCATGCGGAGCGTCGAAAGCGCGCCAGCGCCGGTGTCCGTCGTCACGATCTCGATATCGTCATGATGCAGCAGCTCGCGGATCGAAAGCTGCTCGGCCTCGTTGTCCTCGACGATCAGCAGCCGCTTGCGCCGCGGCCGCGCATACTCCTTGATCTGCGTCAGCGCGGCAGAGATGCCTTCGGGCGTCGTCGGCTTGTTGACGAACGAGAATGCGCCGCGCGCCAGCGCATGCTGGCGGTCCTCGTCGAGCGTGATGATCTGCACCGGGATGTGGCGGGTGAGCGGATTGTGCTTGAGCTGGCTCAGCACGGTCCAGCCGAGCATATCAGGCAGGAACACGTCGAGGGAGACGGCGGTCGGCTGGTACTGCTTGGCGAGCTCCAGCGCTTCCCCGCCGCGGGCCGCGACCAGGACCCGGAAGCCTTTGTCGCGGGCCAGATCCACCAGCACCCGGGCGTAATGCGGGTCATCCTCGACGATCAGGAGGATGCTGTCGCCAGGCTCGAGGTTCAACCGGTCGTCGGGAAGCTGCTCGATCACGCGCTGCTCGGGCGCGGGCGGTTGCAGAGCCGGAGTCTGGCTGTATTGCTGCGGCGCCGGCGCGGACCGCGGCGCAAGGGTCGGGCCGGAATATTTCAGCGGCAGATATAGCGTGAAGGACGAGCCCTTGCCAGGCGTGCTGCGCAGATGGATCTCGCCGCCGAGCAGGCTCGCGAGCTCGCGGCTGATCGCGAGCCCAAGTCCGGTGCCGCCGTACTTTCGGCTCGTGCCTGCATCCGCCTGCTGGAAGGCCTCGAAGATCAGTTTCTGCTTCTCCAACGGGATTCCGATGCCGGTATCGGACACTTCGAATGCGATCACGGCCGGCGCGGAGTTCAGCACCGGATGATCCGTTCCCCAGCCGCCGATCGCGCCGGCGACCTTGAGGCGCACCTCGCCTTCGGCGGTGAACTTGAAGGCGTTCGAGAGCAGGTTCTTCAGGACCTGCTGCAGGCGCTTGGAGTCGGTGACGATGCTGCGTGGCAGGTTCGGATCGACGTCGATCTTGAACGACAGGTTGCGGTTGTCCGCCTCGTGCCGGAACGGCCGGCCCACGGTCTCCAGCAGGTTCGCGGTGAGAATTTCCTCGGCGTCGACCGTCACCGTGCCGGACTCGATCTTGGAGAGATCGAGAATGTCGCTGATAAGATTGAGCAGGTCGGTGCCCGCGCCGTGGATGGTGCGGGCGAATTCGACCTGCTTGGCCGAGAGGTTGCCGTCCGGGTTGTCTGTGAGCTGCTGACCCAGGATCAGGATCGAATTCAGCGGCGTACGGAGCTCGTGGCTCATATTGGCGAGGAATTCGGACTTGTACTTCGAGGTCAGAGCGAGCTCGGTGGCCTTTTCCTCAAGCGCGCGGCGAGCCTGCTCGATTTCCTGATTCTTGCGCTCGACCTCGACGTTACGCTCGGCCAGCTGCTGCGCCTTCTGCTCGAGCTGGTCGTTGGTCTGCTGCAGCTCGCGCTGTTGGGTCTGCAGCTCGCCGGCGAGCTGTTGCGACTGTTTGAGCAGGCCTTCGGTCTGCATCGTCGCCTCGATCGAATTGAGCACGATTCCGATGGAGTCGGTGAGCTGCTCCAGGAACGTCATCTGCGAGGTCGTGAAGGAGACCAGCGAGGCGAGTTCGATCACGGCCTTGACCTGGCCTTCGAACAGGACCGGCAGCACCACGAGGTTCTTCGGCGCGACGCGGAACAGCGCCGAGTTGATCGGCACCACGTCGGCCGGAATGTCGGAGACGACGCGCGGCCGCTTGTCGAGCGCGCATTGGCCGATCAGGCCTTCGCCGAACTGCAGCACGGGTTGATAGGGATAGACGCCGTCGCTGGCATAAGAGGCGAGCAACAGCAGCTGCGGGTCGTTCTCGTTCTCTACCTGGTAGATCACGCCGGTATGGGCGTTCACCAGCGGCGACAATTCGGTGAGCAGCATCCGGCCGACCGTGGTGAGATCGCGCTGTCCCTGGAGCATGTTGGTGAACTTGGCGAGGTTGGTCTTCAGCCAGTCCTGCTCGGTGTTCACATCCGTCGTCAGACGGAGGTTCGTGATCATCGTGTTGATGTTGTCCTTCAGCTCCGCGACTTCGCCGCGGGCGTCGACCTGGATCGATCGCGTCAGGTCGCCCTTTGTCACCGCGGTCGCGACCTCGGCGATCGCGCGCACCTGCGAGGTGAGGTTGGCAGCCAGAAGATTCACGTTGCCGGTGAGGTCCTTCCAGGTGCCGGCAGCGCCCGGCACGTTGGCCTGGCCGCCGAGCCGACCTTCGACGCCGACCTCGCGCGCCACCGACGTTACCTGGTCGGCGAAGGTCGCCAGCGTCTCGGTCATGTTGTTGATGGTGTCGGCGAGAGCGGCGACCTCGCCGCGCGATTTCATCGTCAAGTTCTGCTTGAGATCGCCGTTGGCGACCGCGGTCACCACCTTGACGATGCCGCGCACCTGCTCGGTCAGGTTCGCGGCCATGAGGTTCACCGTGTCGGTGAGGTCCTTCCATGTGCCGGCAACCCCGGGCACCTGGGCCTGGCCACCGAGCTTGCCCTCGGTGCCTTGAGCTGGTCCACCATGGTGTTGATGGTGTTCTTGAGCTCGAGGATTTCGCCTTTCACGTCGACGGTGATCTTGCGGGAGAGGTCGCCGCGCGCAACCGCCGTGGTGACTTCGGCGATGTTGCGGACCTGCGTCGTCAGGTTCGCGGCCAGGAGGTTGACGTTGTCGGTGAGATCCTTCCACGTGCCACCGACGCCGGGCACGACGGCCTGACCGCCGAGCCGGCCTTCGGTGCCGACCTCGCGCGCGACGCGCGTCACTTCGGCGGCGAAGGAGCGGAGCTGCTCGACCATGGTGTTCAGGGTGTCCTTCAAGAGAAGGATCTCGCCGCGCACGTCGACCGTGATCTTCTTCGAAAGGTCGCCGCCGGCAATGGCGGTTGCGACCTCGGCGATGTTGCGGACCTGGGCCGTCAGATTCGAAGCCATGAAGTTGACGTTGTCGGTGAGGTCCTTCCAGGTGCCGGCGACGCCGGGCACTTCGGCCTGTCCGCCGAGTTGAGCTGGTCCACCATGGTGTTGATGGTGTTCTTGAGCTCGAGGATTTCGCCTTTCACGTCGACGGTGATCTTGCGGGAGAGGTCGCCGCGCGCAACGGCGGTCGTCACTTCGGCGATGTTGCGGACCTGGGCCGTGAGGTTGCCCGCCATCGAGTTCACGGAGTCGGTGAGATCCTTCCAGGTGCCGGCAACGCCGGGCACGTTGGCCTGGCCGCCGAGGCGTCCTTCGGTGCCGACCTCGCGCGCGACGCGCGTCACCTCGCCGGCGAACCGGTTGAGCTGGTCGACCATCGTGTTCAGCGTATCCTTGAGCTGAAGGATCTCGCCGCGCACATCCACGGTGATCTTGCGGGAGAGGTCGCCGCCAGCGATCGCAGTCGCGACTTCCGCGATGTTGCGGACCTGGGCCGTGAGGTTGCCCGCCATCGAGTTCACGGAGTCGGTCAAATCCTTCCAGGTGCCGGCAACGCCGGGCACGCCGGCCTGGCCGCCAAGCTTGCCGTCGGTGCCGACCTCGCGCGCGACGCGCGTGACCTCGCCGGCGAAGGCGTTGAGCTGGTCGACCATGGTGTTGAGCGTTTCCTTCAGCTGAAGGATTTCGCCCGACACGTTCACAGTGATCTTCTTGGACAGGTCGCCCTTCGCCACGGCGGTCGCGACCTCTGCGATGTTGCGGACCTGCCCGGTCAGGTTCGAGGCCATCGAATTGACGCTGTCGGTCAAGTCTTTCCACGTGCCGCCGACGCCGCGCACCACGGCCTGGCCGCCGAGCTTGCCTTCGGTGCCGACCTCGCGCGCCACGCGCGTGACTTCGCCGGCGAAGGCGTTGAGCTGGTCGACCATGGTGTTGATGGTGTCCTTCAGCTCCAGGATCTCGCCGCGCACGTCCACGGTGATCTTCTTCGAGAGGTCGCCGCCGGCGACCGCCGTCGTCACCTCCGCGATGTTGCGCACCTGCGCGGTCAGGTTGGAAGCCATCGAGTTGACGCTCTCGGTCAGGTCTTTCCAGGTGCCGGCAACGCCGAGCACGTTGGCCTGACCGCCCAGCCGCCCCTCGGTGCCGACTTCGCGCGCGACCCGCGTGACTTCGCCGGCGAAGGCGTTGAGCTGGTCGACCATGGTGTTGAGCGTCTCCTTCAGCTGAAGGATCTCGCCCGAGACGTTCACCGTGATCTTCTTCGAGAGGTCGCCGCTCGCGATGGCGGTAGCGACGTCGGCAATGTTGCGAACCTGCGCGGTCAGGTTCGAGGCCATGAAGTTGACGTTGTCGGTGAGATCCTTCCATGTGCCGGCCACGCCGGGCACCTGGGCCTGGCCACCGAGCTTGCCTTCGGTGCCGACCTCGCGCGCCACGCGCGTCACTTCCGAGGCGAACGAGTTGAGCTGGTCCACCATGGTGTTGATGGTGTCCTTCAGCTCCAGGATCTCGCCGCGCACGTCCACGGTGATCTTGCGCGAGAGGTCGCCGCGCGCCACGGCCGTGGTGACGTTCGCGATATTTCGTACCTGCGCGGTCAAATTGCCGCACATCGCGTTGACGGAGTCGGTCAAATCCTTCCAGGTGCCGGCCACGCCCGGCACGATCGCCTGGCCGCCGAGCTTGCCGTCGGTGCCGACCTCGCGCGCCACGCGCGTCACTTCCGAGGCGAAGGAGCGGAGCTGGTCCACCATCGTGTTGATGGCTTCCTTGAGCTGGAGGATCTCGCCGCGGACGTCGACCGTGATCTTCTTGGAGAGGTCGCCATTGGCGACCGCGATCGTCACCTCCGCGATGTTGCGAACCTGGTTGGTCAGGTTGTTCGCCATCGAGTTGACGCTTTCAGTGAGGTCCTTCCAGACGCCGGTCACCTCGGGCACCTGGGCTTGGCCGCCGAGCTTGCCCTCGGTGCCGACCTCGCGCGCGACGCGCGTCACCTCGGAGGTGAACACGCCGAGCTGCTTGATCATGGTGTTGACGATGTTCGCCGACTGCAGGAATTCGCCGCGCAGCGGCCGACCGTCGACGTCGAGCTTGACGGTCTGGAGCAGGTCGCCTTGCGCCACCGCCGCGACCGCACGCGTAACCTCGCGGGTCGGCCACAACAAATCGTCGATCAGCGTGTTGACGGAGCCTTCCATGTCGGCCCAGGAGCCCGAGGCGAGGCCGAACTTCACGCGTTGCCGGGTCTTGCCCTCGCGGCCCACCACCTGGCCGACCAGCTCGAGCTGCTGTGCCATGCGCTGATTGGCCGCGATGATCTCATTAAAAGTGTCGGCGATCTTGCCGTCGATGCCAAGATAGTCACCGCTCATCCGCACTGAGAAATCGCCACTGCGCATTGCCTGCAATGCAAGCAGCAATTCAGCCCGGGAATCCTGCTCCGACGAACCGTTGTTTTTCGGTTTTGGGCCGCGACGACCGGAGCGTGATGCACTTCCGGGATCGAGGTCGCTCATACTGATTCCCCCGCAGGCGTCGCCCGAATCCTAGGCGTGGCGCGTTTGGTCAAAATAGAGCGTCAGCCAAATTCGAAATCAAGCGCCAACGGTGCGGCGCGGGAATGGAACCTGCTTTGCTCAGCCCGATCCAACTAACGATGATCAGCCGAATTGGTTCCGCCCAAAATCGGAAGAAATGCCATCGGGCTCCCGCGCTCTGCTCTCCGTACCTGGCGTCCGGCTCGCGGAACGGAGCCACGAGCCCGACTGTTAGCCCGTGAAGAGAGGAGAACGAACATGAAAGCAGGACTCCCCGCTATGGCTATGATGGTGTTCGCCGCCGGTTCGGCCTTGGCACAGGGCGGCGGCCCCAGCGGCCGTGGGGCCGTGACCGGCGACCCCGCCGCGAGCTCCGCCAATCCCCGGGCGGATACCCCAACCACCGGCACGGCGACCCGATCAAACCCGAGCGGCAGCGGGACCTCGTCTTCAGGTGGTAAGGACGACAATGGCGATGCCGGCAGGGACAAGATGTTGGAGGGCGACCGCACCGCGCAACCGCAGCGACATCCGAACGACAAGTAGAGGCGGCGCCTACCTGTCCGCCATGGTACGCTCGGCGTCCCTGGCCTGCACGCGCAAAATCGGGAGCTGCTCGCGCGCAAACGCCGCGAGCGCTGCATGGTCGGGCGCCTTCAGATAACGCTCGAGCAGAATGATGATCGACTCGTATTCGGGAATCTGCGCGGCATAGAAGCTTCTGACGTAAGTCGGACCATCCGACATTTCGGGTTCGACGAGACTAGCAGTCGGCGACTCTACCTTGCCGACGTGCAGTTCTGCGCCAATCGCCTCCTGGACGCCTTTCAGTCTCTTGTCGCGCTTGACCGCTTCCTCGGCGCGCAGGGCGGCCAGGTTCTTGACCTCCGCATTGCCCTTGAGGTCGGTGTTCTCAAGAAGACCCTGTTGAAATCGGCTGAAGCTGTAGAGCCCGCTGATGACTTCGATCGCGGTTGGTGGCCGATCGCCAGGCTTTCGCTCGCCGGTGCTCTCGGCAAGAGTCGCAGTGTGGATGAATGCCAGGATAATCGCGGCAAGGACTCGCATCGATATCAATGACGGAATGCGTACGAAGTTCCCCAGGTTACGATCCGGTGAGTGGGTTGCGACGCGAGAGTTCCGCCCTTACGTGTTGTGTATGAAACAGTCTGACATCTTCAGAGACAACGCCGACAATTGTCTTCAGCTTGCCGAGCGAGCGGACGGACAACCTGCCCATAAGCGCTACTCGCGCATGGCCGATGCCTGGGCGGCGCTCGCCAACGAGCAGGATTGGCTCGATGGCGAAATCCCGCCCGTTCCGGCCCACGCTCCTGCTCCGAACCGGGATATGTAGATCCGCTGTGAGACCGCTCACAGAGGACAAGCAACAGATCCGGGATCATTCAGGAGTATTCGATCGCCTCGGTTTCCGGTTGCAGAAGGAGGTTTGGCGATGGCTCCACGTCTGGTGCTTCTTTCCCTCATGCTCGCCTTTGGCGTCTCAGTCGCGTTCGCCACTGTAACGACGGTGCGGCAGGTGCATCTCGAAAACGCATCTGGCGAGGAGGTGCATCCGGTGCGAAGTTAGCGGTGGCGGAACATTCCTGGCCGTATTGCGTAGGCGCTCCGAGACATCAGGAGAAGCGAGAGCCCACCATGGCCCATTCCGATCAAGGTATCGTCAAGGACAAGCGCGGGGAGGAACAGCCGCGCGACAAGGAGCGTGCACAATCTGTGCACAAGACGGATCCGAAAGGTTCGCCCTCGCGCGAAGCGACGCGCGATCCCAAGCTAAGCGACGACAGCAAGACGCCGGGCTCCGGCGCAATGCCGGACGGCTCGAGCGATGCGACAGGCTAGATTTCGCACGGGAACCAATTCCCGCGCGAGGAGTCGAAGGATTGCTTCCGGTTGTCATGCCCCCGGTGCGCCGGAAGCAATCTCCAAGGACGGCCCTGGCACCCACCGTGCCAGGGCCGTTTGCCTGGCAGAGGGCGTCCGTTGCGGTCAGTCCGCTGCGTCTTCCGGATCTCTGTGGGTATGTCCGTCTGGTCCGCGGCCCAGCACGCCGAAGTTGCTTGACTTCACGCCGGCGCTGGCATCGACGCCCACAGCCGCAAGTCCGAGGTTGAGCAGTTCGCGGACGGCGGCCGCCCGCGTCGGCATGCGGTGCCTGAACCGGAAATCATCAATAGCGGCCAATTCTTCCGGCGAGAGCATGACCTGAAGGCGCTCGGCCCGTACGTCGTTCATGGTGATCACGCAATTTGAGTAAGTTGAGTAGATTACTCAACCTGCCAACTTGGGAAGAGTTCCATGCGTATCGTCGCACCCGGCATTGAAGACGGATTCCGAAACAAGCGATTGTAGGCAGTCGGAGGCGCAACCTCCGACGGGCGCAAGCTGCCCGAGCCGACAGGCCGACAAGGCGGCAAGGCCAATGCTGCCCAGCAGTTCCGGCGCTGACATTCGTCGGCTGCGGCGTGACTAGGGTTGCCCGGATCCGCCAGCGGAGCCGTACACCTGACCCGTCGCATAGCTGGCGTCCGCCGCGGCAAGCTGCACGTAGATCGAGGCCAGCTCGACCGGTTGGCCGGGACGGCCCAGCGGGGTCATGCCGCCGAATTTCTCGAGCTTCTCCATGGTAGCGCCGCCGGAGACCTGGAGCGGCGTCCAGATCGGCCCCGGCGCAACGCCATTGACGCGGATGCCCTTGGAGGCGAGCTGCTTCGCCAGCGACTTCACGTAGTTCATCGTCGCCGCCTTGGTCTGCGCATAATCGTAGAGGTCCGGTGAGGGATCATAAGCCTGCTCCGACGTCGTGCCGATGATGCAGGAGCCAGGCTTGAGGTGCGGCAGTGCCGCTTTGATGATCCAGAACGGCGCGTAGATATTCGTCTTCATGGTTGCATCGAAATCCTCTGACGAGACGTCGAGGATGGAAGCGCGCGCTTGTTGTCGCGCGGCGTTGCACACGACGATGTCGATCCCGCCGAGGCCCTGCACGGCCTGGTCGACCAATTGCTTGCAGAAGGCTTCGTCTGTCAGGTCGCCGGGGATGGCGAGCCCGGTGCGCCGTTCCTTTTTGATCAGTGCGATCACCTCCTGCGCATCCGGTTCTTCTGCGGACAGATAGTTGATGGCGACATCGGCACCTTCGCGCGCATAGGCGATCGCGGCAGCGCGGCCCATGCCGGAATCGCCGCCGGTGATCAAGGCCTTGCGGCCGGCGAGCCGGCCGGAGCCCTTGTAGGTGGTCTCGCCATGATCCGGCCGCGGCTCCATCTTGCCGGCGAGACCCGGCCAGGGCTGCGACTGCTTCTTGAACGGCGGCTTTGGAAAGCGGCTTACCGGATCGATCAAGGCCTGCTCGGACATGGGGGTGTTTCCTTTCGCTGTCGATGCCAGCGAAGCCGCCGCGAGCGTTGCGCTCGCGGCGTGGACGACATGCCGGCGGGACAAGGAAGTTTTGCTGGAGTTCGACATCATGCTCTCCGCGAGGATCGAGACTCAATGCGCGGAGACGGTCGTCGTTGCTAGAGTGGGGACGCCGGGTGTACCGGCGTCCTTCAGCAATGCGTGACTTGGGCTGACGCTACCTGGACTGAGGCTATTTGGACTGACCGACGCTCGGCGCCTTGCCGAGCTCCTTGGCCATCTCGAGATGGTGCTTGAGCGCAGGCAGGGTCTTGCCCGCCCAGCCCTTCAGCGCGGCATTGTCGCCACCGTTGGCGTAGCGCTCGAACAGGGAGACGGCGTCCTCATGGGCGCTGACCTGGTAGGAATCGTAGTCCGAGCTGAAGTCCTTGCCCGTCGCGTTCTTGAGCTTGTCGAGCTTGCTCTGGTGCGCGCTGTCGAGCGTGGTCGGCAGGGTTGCCTGTACCTTGCCATCGCTGACGAGGCCCTTGAGTTCGGTGCTGGTCTTGGTGTGATCAGTCACCATCTGCTTCGCGAAGCTCTTCTCCTGCGCGTTGCCCTTCTGCTCGGCGAGCTTGCTCGACTCGATCTCGAACATGTCGCTGATGGCCACCTGCTTGACGAAATCGGGGGTGCTTGGCGCGACGCCCAGCGCGGAGTTTACGCCGGTCTTCTCACCCAGCGATTGGGCAAGTGCTGGCCCCGCAAGAATCATGCAGGCAAGGGCGATGATAGTGCGTTTCATGATAGATCCCTTCGATGAGTCGCGCGGCGCCTGCCGGCGACGTTTGCGCCGACCAACACGCGGCCGGGGCCGAGGTTCCAAACCGGTCAGTCGGTCGGCTTCCTGCCGCTTCGGGGGTTGATCGGATCAGTTGCCTTTCGCCGGAGTCGTTCGGGAAGGAATGGCTCGGTCGGTGTGGGGGTCGCGTCGGCGCGGACGTCGGCATGATGCTGCGCCCGCTCATGTGGAGTGCGATTGTCGTTAACCTGGCGCTTGACGTCCAAGCCCCCGACCGGATCGTTCACGCCGTGCTGGATATCGCGGAAATCACTCATGGTTCACCTCATTGCTTTCCGGGCAGGATCGACTCGAGGACCTGCCGCGCCGCGCCCTTGATCATCGCGCTTTCGTTCGGATCGCCCTTCAGCACGGCGAGCGAAAAATTCTTCGCCTGCTGCAGGGTGATGTGCGGCGGCAGCGGCGGAACCTCAGGATCGGTCTTCACTTCCAGCACGACGGGCATGTCGCTCGCCAGAGCCTGGTCCCAGGCCGAGCCGATCTGCTGCGGGTCGTCAACGAAGATGCCGCGCAGGCCGACCAGCTCCGCGAAGCGGGAGTAGGAGACATCCGGGATGCGCTGCGAGGCCTCGAATTTCGGATCTCCGTTGATGATGCGCTGCTCCCAGGTGACCTGGTTCAAGTCTTCGTTGTTGAAGACGCAAACGATGAAGCGCGGGTCCCGCCACGAGCGCCAGTACTTCGCAGCCGTGATCAGCTCGGCCATGTTGTTCATCTGCATGGCACCGTCGCCGACCAGCGCGATCACCGGCCGTTCCGGGTGGGCGTATTTGGCCGCGAGTGCGTAAGGCACTGCGGCGCCCATCGAAGCGAGCCCACCGGAGAGCGATGCCGTCATGCCGCGCCGCATCTTTAGATCGCGCGCGAACCAGTTGGCGCAGGAGCCGGAATCGCTGGTGATGATGGCGCGGTCGGGTAGGCGCGGGGACAGTTCCCAGGTGACGAGCTGCGGATTGACGGGCGTCGCAGGCTGATGCGCGCGGTCGTCGAGGGTCGTCCACCATTTCGCGACGTCGTTCTCGATCCGTTGGCGCCAGGCCCCGTCGCTCTTGGGCTCGAGCCGCGGCAACAATGCGCGCAGCGTTTCGGCGGCGTCCCCGACCAGGCCGACCTCCATGGGAAAGCGGATCGACATCATGCTGGCGTCGATGTCGATCTGCACGCCCCGCGCGCTGCCTTCCTTTGGCAGGAACTCGGCGTAGGGAAAGGCCGAGCCCACCACCAGCAGCGTGTCGCACTCCATCATCATGTCGTAGCTGGGCTCGGTACCCAGCAGGCCGATCGAGCCGGTGACCCATGGCAGATCGTCGGGCAGCGCGGCCTTGCCGAGCAGCGCCTTGGCGCAGCCGGCCGACAGCCGATCGGCCACCGCGATGACTTCGTCGGTGGCGCCAAGCGCGCCTGCACCCACGAGCATCGCAACTTTCTTGCCGCCGTTGAGGATATCCGCCGCGCGGTCGAGATCGGCCTCGCGGGGCATGACGCTAGGCGCGCTGTAGCCGATACCGGAATGCAGCGTTCCGTGTGCACGGGGCGGATCCTCGTAAGGCTCTTCCTGAAGGTCGTTGGGCAGAATGATCACGGTCGGGGCCCGCCGCGCCAGCGCAATCCGCACCGCACGATCGATCAGGTGTCGCACTTGTGCAGGTGAGGATGCCTGCATGACATAGGCGCCGGCGACGTCCTTGAACATCGAGAGAAGATCGATCTCCTGCTGATAGTGTCCGCCGAGGGCGTTGCGCGATTGCTGGCCGACTATTGCGAGCACCGGCTGGTGATCGAGCAGCGCGTCATACAGCCCGGTGACGAGATGCGAGGCGCCGGGACCGGATGTCGCGATGCAGACACCGATCTCCCCCGAGAATTTGGCGTAAGCGGTCGCCATGAATGCCGCCATCTCCTCGTGACGCGCCTGCACAAAATTGAGCTTGCCGTCCGCCCGGTTCATCGCGCCGAACACGCCGTTGATGCCGTCTCCGGGATAGCCAAAGATGTGTCGCACGCCCCACTGATGCAGGCGTTGAACGATGAAGTCCGAGACGGTCTGAGACATTGCGGCGGCTCTCGGTCGGCGGCGTGTGAGACCCAGAGAACCGCTCGCTTGGCGCGATGTTCCTGACCTGCTCAGTGGACGTGCGCCGGAACGATCGCTCGCCGATCCGGTTGGTTTTGCACGTGGCTGAGTGGAGAATTGCGATGTTGAACCAAGACGAGCTAGATCGCAGCGAGACAGGACGTTTGATCGGCAGCGACAAGGTCGAAGGAACGTCGGTCTACGGCGCCGATCGCAACCGGATCGGTTCGATCGAACGCGTGATGATCGACAAGATCACCGGCAAGGTGTCTTATGCCGTGCTGAGCTTCGGGGGGTTCCTGGGAATGGGCAACGATCACTACCCATTGCCCTGGCAATCGCTCAAATACGATACAGAGCTTGGCGGCTATATTACCGCGATCACCGCCAAGGATCTGGAAAGCGCCCCAAAATATGGCGAGAAGGCCGAATGGAACTGGGGCGATGACGCTGCCGTGCGAGGTATCAACACCTACTACGGGGTGCCCTTCGCGTAGCACGACCCCGCAGCCGGACGGCCAGGTTCACACAGCCGGACCGATAGCTGACCACCGGGATCCGCATCCGGTCGCAACCGTGGCGGGCTGACGGCGCTCCCGTGGCGTGGCCATGCTGCGCCTGATGGACTGGAGGGCGCGCGATCCCTCAACGGCCTGCTTCCCTCCGCGCCGGCCCCGCATGCACATGCACCTGCTTCGCGTGAAGCGCCTCGCCGCATTCCGAACACACCATCACCGGATCGAACAGCTTGCCGCAGGTCTTGTGCTCGTGCAGCAGCGGACGGCCACGCTCGTCGCCCATATGAGCGTCGCCCCAATGCACCATCGCCATGATGATCGGGTAGAGGTCGAGCCCTTTCTGCGTGAGGATGTATTCGTAGCGCTTCGGCGCGTCGGAATAGGGTACGCGGCGCAGGATGCCGAAGCGGACAAGCTTCTTGAGTCGCTCCGAGAGCAGGTGCCGGGTGATCTGGAGCGAGGACTGGAACGCTTCGAAGCGCCGCACGCGCAAGAAGCACTCGCGCAGGATCAGCAGGGTCCAGCGGTCCCCGATCACGGCGACGGTGCGGGCGAGTGAGCAGGTTTCCTCTTCCAGCGTGTCCCATCTCACGAGCGGTCTCCACTTGCAGTGAGTCTAAACTTGCAGTCAGTCTAAAAATGGAACTGCTTGAACAGCCATCGCAATTCTGTTTGGAAGCTACCAGCGCTCCCACCAGTTTGACAGTTCTATTTTAGAACTATAGCCTCCGGCACACTGCGCGCGGCGCGCCCGCGGCGCGACTCATCGGGGGAGGCGACCTTGCCCAAGCGAAACGCGACTGCCGCCGTGATCGGGGCCGGCGACTTCATCGGCTCCGAGATCGCCAAGAAATTCGCCGCCGAGGGCTTCTCGATCTATGCGGGGCGTCGCAACGGCGACAAGCTCGCGCCGCTGGTCAAGGCGATCGAAGCTGCCGGCGGTGAAATCCACGCGCGCTCGCTTGATGCGCGAAAGGAGGAGGAGATCACCGCGTTCCTTAACGACGCCGATCAGCGCGCACCGCTGGACGTCTGCATCTTCAACGTCGGCGCCAACGTCAATTTTCCAATCCTCGACACCACCGAGCGCGTTTTCCGGAAAGTCTGGGAGATGGCCTGCTATTCCGGCTTCCTGGCAGGACGCGAGGCGGCACGGCTGATGCTGCCGCGCGGCGGCGGCAATATCTTCTTCACCGGCGCCACCGCCTCCTTGCGCGGCGGCAGCGGCTTTGCCGCCTTTGCGAGCGCCAAGTTCGGGCTTCGCGCGGTGGCGCAAGCGATGGCGCGCGAACTCGGGCCGAAAAACATTCACGTCGCCCATCTCATCATCGATTCTGGGGTCGACACCGAATGGGTGCGCCAGCGCCGGCTCGAAGCGCTCGGGCCCAATGCGCTCGATAATCCCGACCTGCTAATGCCGCCCTCGTCCGTTGCAGACGCCTATTGGCAGCTCTACCAGCAGCCGAAGAGTGCCTGGACCTTCGAGATGGAGATTCGTCCGTTCGGAGAGAAATGGTGACCGCGGTGGATAACTGCGATTAGACTGATCCTAACGCCAGGTAAAATCCAGGGAGGTACTTAAGTGAAGACCGCGATCACCGAACTGTTCGGCATCGAGCACCCGATCATCCAGGGCGGCATGCATTTCGTCGGCTTTGCCGAGTTGGCCGCCGCCGTCTCCAATGCCGGCGGGCTCGGCATCATCACCGGTCTAACCCAGAAGACGCCGGAATTGCTCGCGAAGGAGATCGCACGCTGCCGCGACATGACCGACAAGCCGTTCGGCGTGAACCTCACCTTCCTGCCGACCTTCTCGGCGCCGCCCTATCCCGAATACATCGCGGCCATCGTGGAAGGTGGCATCAAGGCGGTCGAAACCGCAGGCCGCAGTCCTGAACAATACATGCCGGCGCTAAAGGCGGCCGGCATCAAGGTCATCCACAAGTGCACCTCGGTGCGGCACTCGCTGAAGGCGGAGCGCATCGGCTGCGACGCCGTCAGCGTCGATGGCTTCGAGTGCGGCGGCCATCCCGGCGAGGACGACATTCCCAACATGATCCTGCTGCCGCGCGCGGCGGAAGAGTTGAAGATCCCGTTCGTCGCCTCCGGCGGCATGGCCGACGGACGCAGCCTGGTCGCGGCCCTGTCGCTGGGTGCCGCCGGGATGAACATGGGCACACGCTTCATCGCCACCAAGGAAGCGCCGGTGCATCAGAACGTGAAGAATGCGCTCGTCGCGGCGACCGAGCTCGACACTCGGCTGATCATGCGGAGCTTGCGCAATACCGAGCGCGTCATGAAGAACGCCAACGTCGACCGCCTCATCGAGATCGAGCGCGAGAAGGGCGACAAGCTCACGATCGACGACATCCACGACCAGGTTGCGGGTGTCTATCCCAAGATCATGCTGGACGGGCAGATGGACGCCGGCGCATGGAGCTGCGGCATGGTCGCCGGCCTGATCCACGATATCCCATCCTGCAAGGAACTCATCGATCGAATCATGAGCGAGGCGGAAACCATCATCCGCAGCCGCCTGATGGGGTTTCTGGACGGGACGGGAGCGGCGCGAAAGGTCGCCTGACACCGCCAACTTCTTAACCACGGCCGCATCTGGCCGCTGGAATTGCGCGCGACGCCTCCTAAATAAGGGTAAATTACCCTATTAACAACAGTTTCAGGAGGCGTCCGTGGTCCTGAAAAGCGTTCTTGCTGCAATTGCTTTTGCCCTCGTGATCACAGGGGGCGGCATCGCGCGCGCTGACGGCTACAAGCCTGAGGAATATCTCGGCCTCGATCTCTCCAAGGCCGTGCTTTCGCCGAAACGGCTCGGGCCGGAGACCCGCTTCGCGCCGGTCGCGCTAGAAGCGCGCGACGGCAACGAAGCACAGGCTCGCGCTGAGCCCGTCGGCGTGCCGAAGAAGGTTGCGGCCGAGCGCGTCCGTGTGGCCGAGCCGAAGGCCACCCAAGCCAGGGGCGGACAGGCACGCGGCGCGGCCCGGGCGAAGCTTGCACGGCGCCACGGCAATCCGCTCGACGCGCAGGCAATGGATACCCGGATCCAGACCTGGCCCTGCCGCTCCGGCGGCATCTGCAACTGGAAGCGCTAGGCGGCGACGGCCAAGCCGTCATCCCCGCGTCGTAAAAACGTAGGCGCGGAGTCAAGAAACCGTAAGCTGGAAGTCAAGCAGCGCAGGCACCTTCCGTCGGAATTCGACGAAGGTCTTCTGAATGGCATCACCTCGCGCCTCGCGCGCCTGGACCCGGCGGCAGTTCCTGGTCCGCTCCGCCTTCAGCCTCCCTATCGCCTCGCTTGCGACGCCTTCGATCAGCCGCGCTGCTGATCGCCCGCAGATCCTGGGCGGCATCCAGTCCGGCGATGTCTCTGACGGCTCCGCTGTGATCTGGGGGCGTGCCGGCCGGCCGGCGCGGATGCAGGTGGAATGGTCGACCGTCGAGAGCTTCAAGTCGATCATCGCGTCAGCCTCCGGTGATGCGCTGCCCGACGCTGATTTCACCTCAAAGCTGCTGCTGACGGATTTGCCACCGGGCCAGGATATCTTCTACCGCCTGCGCTTCGACGACATTGCCACGGGTCTCGGCGGTGAAAGCCGCATCGGACACTTCCGCACCGCGCCGGCAGCTAGCCAGTCGATCTCGTTCCTGTGGTCCGGCGATACCGCGGGGCAGGGCTGGGGCATAGATGCCTCGCGCGGCGGCTATCGCAGCTATCGCACCATGCTCGACAATCGCCCGGATTTCTTCGTCCACTCCGGCGACCACATCTACGCGGACTGCGCAATTCTTCCCGAACAAAAGCTGCCGAACGGCGAGATCTGGCGCAACATCGTCACCGAGGAGAAATCGGAAGTCGCGCAAACGCTGGCGCAGTTTCGTGGCAACTACAAATACAACCATCTCGACGAGCATTTCCGCGCCTTCCATGCGGAGGTACCGATGTTCGCACAATGGGATGATCACGAGGTCACCAACGACTGGTCGCCGACTGGCAGCTACGACGGCACCGGCTATGACGACGACGGCACCCCCCGGCTGGTCGCGCGAGCTCGCCGCGCCTTCTTCGACTTCATGCCGATCCGCGACATCGGCTCGCGGCAGGGCCGGGTCTACCGCAAGATCGCCTACGGCCCGCTGCTGGATGTGTTCATCATCGACATGCGCAGCTATCGCGATGACACCTGGAACAAGGGAGATGACCATCGCGGCTGGATCCTCGGCGCCGAGCAGCTGGCGTGGCTGAAGCGGGAGCTCTCAGCTTCGGGCGCGACCTGGAGAGTGATCGCAGCCGATCTGCCGATCGGGCTGATCAGCTTGGACGCGGTCGCGCTCGGCGACGGGCCGCCCGACCGGCGTGAGCACGAGATCGCCGATCTGCTATCCTCCATCAAACGTGCCGGAATCCGCAACATCGTCTGGCTTACCGCCGACATGCACTACACTGCCGCGCACTATTACGATCCGAACAAGGCGCAATTTCAGGATTTCGAGCCGTTCTGGGAGTTCGTCTCCGGTCCGCTTCATGCCGGCAGTTGGAGTCCTGGCGAGCTCGACGACACGTTTGGCCCGGTCCCGATGTACCAGCATGGCTGCAGCGCTGAGCAGGGCGAGAACCTCGCGCCGTGTTTCGGCCTGCAGTTTTTCGGACGGGTCGACATCGATGGAACGACCGGGGTGATGACGGTCACCCTTAAAGACGTCGACAACCGCGACCTCTGGTCGGTCGACCTTCTGCCGCAACTGCAGATGCGCCCCGCTGTGGTGGCGAAACATTCCTGAGTATCGGCGGCTCGAAGCAATACGGTCTCGCTGCGATTCCGAGAGCCCTGCGCCGCGGGTGCCAAATGCCTCAACCGACTTTGCGCGAGGCTGGGGCTGGCCTCGGACAGGCAAGAAACGGCCCCGTGAGGGGCCATTTCCATTGCGCATCAGTGGTGGTGATGGTGGCGCCGGTGGCTGCGCTTGATCACGACCACTCGGTCACCGCGATGGTGGCGGTGCCAACTGCGATCATGTTGATGCATGCGGTATTCGGCGCGAGCGCCGTAGGGGCCGTGATGGTGATGATGCCCGCGCTTGATCACCACGGTCTCTGCGCTTGCCAGCGTTGGCCCCGCAACGACGAGCATACCCAGAGCTGCAGCCACATAACCAAGCTTTTTCATGAAGTCCTCCTCCAAACGAATGCACATCTAACCGCACCTGCATGCGAACGTTCCGGAGGAACGGGAGGAGAATTCTGAACGGATGTTCAGCTGAGCGTGATGGTTTCCGACAGGAATGCAAGGTAAGGATCAATCGCAGCGTTGCTGCACCGGTGTCGGCGCGCCGCTCGCAACGTATTTGCCGTCCTTGATTGTGTATTCGCCGCGCTCGTTGCGATTGTATATCGCGCGCAGGCTGCCGTCTTTCAGCAAGAGGAGTCCGAACTCGCGCGTCTGACGCAGCGAGGGAAAGAACACCATCACCTTGAGCAGACCCTCGCCGTTGACCGTGGCTGACACCACCTCGTTCTCGTCCTTGGCGTCGCCGAAATTGCGCCGGTACATCACCCGGCCATCCTTCCTGATCTCGTAGGTCAGCAGCGCGCCCTTTTCGCGATCCGGCCGGACGCCGCAATCGACGGCCCACGAGCCGAGCAGGCCCCATTGCTTGAGGGTCGCGGCCAGCGTCTCGGCGCCGGCCATGGAGGTGAATGCAGCCCACAGCACCGCAGCCGCAATCCCGCGGCCCAAATTGCGCATCATGTCCCGAAAAACCCTGCCTCGAAGAATTCCAAATTGTAGCATCGCGCCCGCGGCCGTTCCACGGCAGCCGCCGATCGCTCACGAATTTGATCCGCGTCAATGAGACAGGGCGTTCGAAGAGTAGGATGGCCTTTCCGAAGGCGAACGTGGAAAGAGCAATGCTGAATCAAGTCATGGATTTCGCGGGCGAAGTGCTGCCGGGGAGCTGCGCCGTACCGCCTTATTCCGAGGCCGCGTTTCTGACCGAGTTGGGCGATCGCTTACGGTCCTCCCGCATGCGCTGCGACCTGTCCCGCCGCGAGTTGGCCCGCCGCTCCGGGATTTCGGAGCGCTATATCGCCCAGATCGAGGCCGGCAAGGGCAATGTCTCGATCGTGCTGTTGTTGCGGCTCGCTTCCGCCATCCACGGCAGTCAACCACAGGCCTGACGCTTCAAGGTGACCGCCATGGGGCAGCTCGTACTCGCGGCAAAGGTCACCCACGTTCCATCACTGATGCTGTCGGAGACCCCCGGCAGCCCGCTCCGAGCGGCCCGTGAGCCGGCAGTCTCCTCCTTGCGCGAACTCGGCCGGCGGGCAAAAGAGCGCGGCGTGAGCTGCTTCGTGGTGTTCGACACCCATTGGCTCTCCAATTTCGGCTATCACATCAACGCCAATGCGCGGCATCGTGGCTCGTTCACGAGCCACGAGGCGCCGCAGATGATCCAGGATCTGCGCTACGATCTGCCGGGTGATACGAATCTGGCTGAAGCTATCGCGAACAGGGCCGGGGATGCGGGTCTCAACGTGATCGCCCACCAGGTGCCCAGCCTCGGCCTCGAATACGGCACCATCGTGCCGATGCACTACATGAACCCCGACGGCTTCGCGAAGGTGGTCTCGGTCGCCTCGCCGCTGTTTACCTCGTTCGAGGAAAGCCGGATACTCGGTGAAGCCACCCGCCGCGCCATCGACGCATCGGATGAACGGGTCGCCGTTCTCGCCAGCGGGTCGCTCTCGCATCGGCTCTGGCCGAACAAGAAACTGGGCCCCGAAGCGTGGACGTCGGTCACCAGCGAGTTCAATCGCCAAGTGGACCTGCGCGTGCTCGAGCTCTGGCAGAGCAGCCGCTATCGCGAATTCCTCGATATGCTTCCGGACTATGCCACCAAGTGCAACGGCGAGGGCGGCATGGCCGACACCATCATGCTGTTCGCGGCGCTCGGCTGGCATGACTACCACGGCACCGCCGAGCAGCTCTGCGACTATTTTCCCTCGTCCGGCTCCGGTCAGGTCAACGTTGAGTTTCACGTCGAGGCGTGAGGCAGCAGCCTCAGGCCCGCTTCTCCACATTGGCACTACGGGCCGGCACCCCGAATTCCTTGCGGCAGACCTCGGCCAGGACAGCGATCCCCTCGCGGATCTGCTGATGCGTGGGACTTGCAAAGCACAGCCGCAGCCGCGAGCTGGACTGGCCCTTGTTGGTCGACCATTCCGGCCCAGGATTGATCGAGACGCCAGCGGCGAGCGCGGCCTGATACAGTTTCAGCGTGTCGACCTGGTCTGGCAGCTTGACCCACAGGAAGATACCGCCCTTGGGCTCCTCGAACTCCGCGGCCGTCCCGAACTGCTCGTTCAACGCTTCCATCAACGTGTCGAGCTTGGTGCGCAGCGCCTTGGTCAGGGCGGGCACATGGCTCGCGAAATGCGGCTTGCAATAGGCGGCGAGCACCATCTGCTCCAGCGCACCGGAGCCCGCGTCCGTCTTCAGAGCCAGCATCCGTGACATCACCTCCCAGGGCGCCACGACGAAGCCGACGCGCAGCGCCGGCGCGATCGACTTGGAGAACGAGCCGATATGGATCACGCCGCCATTCGGGCTCATCGCGTAGATCGCCGGCGGCCGCTGTCCTGACCACACGAGGTCGGCATAGCAATCGTCCTCGAAAATCGGCACGCCATATTCGGTTGCGAGCCGTACCAGCTCGGCGCGACGACTCTCGGGCATGATGCTGCCGGTCGGGTTCTGAACCGTCGGAATGGTGTAGATGTATTTCGGACGGATGCCGCGGCTCTTCAGATCGGCCAGCGTCATCGCCAGCACGTCCATGCGCATGCCGTCCTTGTCGAGGGGGATGCCGACGACATTGACGCCGAGCCGCGCCAGGCGGGTCAGGGAGCCTTGATAGCTCTCCTGCTCGAAAATCACTGTGTCGCCCCGAGTCAACAGCGTGGCATTGACGAGATCAAGCGCCTGGAGCGAGCCGGACACGATCAGGAGGTCATCGACCGTACAGCTGATGCCGGCATCGCGCTTGAGTTTCGTCACCAGGAATTCGCGCAAGGGGAGGTAGCCCTGCGGGCCATGCGCCAGCCCGTAAGTGGCGAGCGACCGCCCCTCGCGTCGTAGCACCGCATTTGTCGCCTCGATCAGGTCATCAAGCGGCACCTGTTCGGAGTCGTTGTTTCCCCCGACAAAGCTGTATTTCGCCAGGCCCGTCCACCGCGCAGAAGGGGCCGGCAGCCCCGCCGGAAACAGGGACGCGAAATCGAAGCTGGACGTCATGGGGGCGTTCCTCGTTTTGTTCTTGTTGAGCGGCGGCTTTGCACCGCCCCTTACTTCTTGCCGGCCGTCCGGGTCGGACGGCCCTGGCTGATGAAAGCGTAATGCGCATTGGCGATGCCGCCAACCATCAATGCTTCGACCACCGGCTCGGCGATCTCGCCTGTGGCGGCCCAGTCGACGAGGAAATTGGCTCCGGTCCCGCCGCGCACGTCGTCGGTCGGAATGAAGATCGAAACCGTGGCCAGCGGCCTCAAGGCCACCGGCGCCTTCAGATAATTCTCGACCTGCTTGCCTGCGGTGTCGAAATAGGCGATGCGTTTGACGACCAGTGGCTGGGTCTCGGAGGCGTTGTGCACGCTTAGCGTCACCGAGAAGTCGACACGCAACTTGCCCTGGCTCATCGCGACGCTGGAATAGGCGGGCACGTAGAACCCGCCGGAGACGGCGAGGTCCTCCTTCGGCAGCGCGGTGAGCGAATCGGCAAAGTTTTGTTCGATATTGACCTTGGATTGCGCGGCGGCGGGCACGGCAAAGGCGAGGGGACCCAGCAGCATGGCTGCAACGAGCCCTTTCCGCATGTGACGAATTGCTCGCTTGCCGCACCGCAACCCGTCTCTAGGGTGCGGCAAAACGGACCAATTTGGCATGCACGAGCTCATTCGAGACATCACTCTCTCTATTCTGTTTGCCTGGATGCTGGGACTGCTTGCCCATTTCTCCCGGCAACCGCTGATCCTGGCCTACCTTATCGCCGGCTTCTGCATAGGTCCATTCGGCGCGGGCTGGGTCCACTCTCAGGAATCGATCAGCGTCATCTCGGAACTCGGCCTGATCTTCATGCTGTTCATGATCGGGCTCGAGATCGACCTGAAGAAGATCGTGCGGGCAGGGCGGGTGATCCTGTTCGCGGCGGGCAGCCAGCTGCTCGGAGGCTGTCTGCTCGGGCTGCTTTTCTTCGTCGGCATCGGCCTGTCCCTCGGCAGCGGGCATTTCGATGCGGTCTATCTCTGTGTCGCCTGCGCGCTGTCGAGCACCGTGATCATCGTCAAGGTGCTCTACGAGAAGCGCGAGCTCGACACGCTGCCGGGCCGCATCACCCTCGGCGTCCTGGTGCTCCAAGACATCTTCGCCATCCTGTTTCTGGCGGTGCAGCCGAGCCTCGCCAACCTCCAGGTCAGCGTCATCCTGCTCTCGATAGGCCGCGTCGCGGTGTTGGTCGCTGCCACACTCCTGGTCAGCCGCTATGTGCTGCCGCGCGTGTTCCACCAGATCGCCCGCCGGCCCGAACTGATTCTGCTCGGC
This sequence comes from Bradyrhizobium sp. Leaf396, assembly GCF_001424605.1. NCBI lineage: Bacteria > Pseudomonadati > Pseudomonadota > Alphaproteobacteria > Hyphomicrobiales > Nitrobacteraceae > Bradyrhizobium > Bradyrhizobium sp. Leaf396. The sequence goes on along the minus strand of NZ_LMQJ01000004.1, from coordinate 110,782 downwards.
GCGCTGGCCTGGTGCTTTCTGGTCGCCGAGACCGCGTACCGGCTGTCGCTGTCGCGCGAGATGGGCGCCTTGATTGCAGGCGTCTCGCTCTCGACCTTCCCCTACGCGCTCGACGTCACCGCGAAGGTCACCACGCTCCGCGACTTCTTCATCACATTGTTCTTCGTCGCCCTGGGCATGACCATTCCCGTGCCCGGCCTCTCGGTGATCAGCCTTGCCTTGATGATCGCGGCGTTCACGGTCGTGAGCCGCCTCGTCACCACCTTCACTCCGCTCTATCTGATGAAACAGGGCTTGCGCGCCAGTCTGTTGCCGGCGCTGAACCTCGCGCAGATCTCCGAGTTCTCGCTGGTGGTCATCCAGACCGGCGTCGCCGACCACCACATCGCGGCCGAGACGGCGAACGCCGCCTCGTTTGCCTTCGTCGTGCTGGCGGTACTCTCGACCTTCGTGATGACCCGCAGCGACGAGATCACCCGCTGGGCGATTGGCCCCTTGAAGCGGATCGGCCTGCGCGATCTCGATCACGGTAACGGGCATGCCGAGGAAGGGCACGAGGGCGGTCACGGGGAGGCCCGCCGCATCGTCATCCTCGGCTTTTTCCGTGCGGCGAGCGCGCTGCTGGCGGAGATCGAACGGCAGACACCGGTGCTGCTCGAGCAGATCACCGTCGTCGACTTCAACCCCAATGTGTATCAGACCCTGCTCTCGCGTGGCCTGCACGTGATCTATGGCGACATCAGCAATGTCGATACGCTGCTCCACGCCGGTATTGGCAAGTCCGAGATGATCATCCTCAGCGTGCCGGATTCGCTGCTGAAGGGTGCCACCAACGAAAAGCTGGTCCGGCACGTCCGCGCGCTCAATCCGACCGCCCTGATCGTTGCGACCGCGGACCTGTTGGCCGACGTTGCCCCGCTCTACGAGGCCGGCGCCAGCTATGTCACCGTGACCCGGCTCAGCGATGCCCACGAGCTGTTTACCGTGATCGAAGCCGCCCAGGCGGGCCTGCTTGCCGACAAGCGCGCCGAGCTCGATCAACGCCTCGGCGAGCGCCGGGAGGTGCTTCCCTGACGCGCCGGCCGCCTTCCTTGCTGTTAGTCTGCGCCTATATCGCTGGTATGCCCGGTGCAAGCCTGAAACCCATTGGCAGGCCTGCCGTCCGGCATATGTGGTTGCGCTTGGGAGACTAGCGCCCAGCCCCAAGTCCGGCTAAGCCTCCCGGCCATAACCGATAGAGATTGGGAAATGCCCGATAGCGTTCAGGAAGTCTTGCAGGCCTTTGCCAGGGGTGAGCTCGTGGTCGTCACCGACGACGAGGACCGCGAGGGCGAGGGCGATCTGATCGTCGCCGCCTCGCTCTGCACCGCCGAGAAGATGGCGTTCATCATCCGCCATACCTCCGGCATCGTCTGCGCGCCCGTGACGACCGAGGACGCGCGCCGCCTGCGGCTCGACCCGATGGTGGCCCACAACGATTCCGCGCACACCACCGCCTTCACGGTCTCGATCGACTACAAGCCCGACGGCGGCACCGGCATCTCCGCCGAGGAGCGCGCCTCGTGCTGCCGCGCGCTCGCCAATCCCAATGTCGGCGCCAATGACTTCGCCCGCCCCGGGCACATCTTCCCGCTGATCGCCAAGGACGGCGGCGTGCTCCTGCGCTCCGGCCATACGGAGGCGGCCGTCGACCTCTGCAAGCTTTCCGGGCTGCCGCCGGTCGGTGTGATCAGCGAGCTCATGAACGACGACGGCAGCGTGATGAAGGGCGAGCAGGTTGCCCGCTTCGCCGCCGAGCACAAGCTCAAGCACGTCACCATCGCGGACATGATTGCCTATCGGCAGGCGCGCGAAAAGCTGATCGAGCGGGTCTCGACCTTCGTCACGGAGAGTCCGATCGGTCCCTTGCAGGGCTATGCCTACCGTTCACCGTTCGATTCCATCGCTCACGTCGCCTTCGTCTATAACGGCGTCGGCGACGGCAAGAATGTGCTGACGCGCTTCCACAAGCCGAACATCGTCAAGGATACCTTTACCGGACACAAGCGCATGGCGGCCGTGCTCGAGCATTTCAAGAAATCGGGCCGTGGCGTGCTGGTTTACTTGCGCGACGGTGCAGCCGGTGTCCCCGTGGCGCCGCTGCCGGACGAGTCGTCGACGGAGGCCGACCGCAACCGCCAGTGGCGCGAAGTCGGCGTCGGCGCGCAGATCCTGCGCGACCTCGGCGTGACCTCGATCCGGCATCTCACCTCCTCGGTGCACGACTACAAGGGTTTGTCGGGCTTCGGCATCGAGATCGTCGCCAACGAGCAGCTCGAGAGCTGACTCGCCGTGTAATTCCGGGCTGGCGCTGCAGGCGCCCGATCCGGGATCTCGATGTTGTAGAAACGAGATTTTGGGTCGGCGCTTCGGATCGCCCCGGAACGACCGAAGCCAGGATGCAATTGAACTTGTTGCCGCGGCGCTCTAGTTTGTCCGGCAATTATCGACGGAACCAGACTCGAAAGGACGTTTCATGAGCGTGCGCCCTCAGGCCAAGGACAAGCCGGCTGCGGCTTCTTTCCAGTGGGACGATCCGTTCCTGCTCGATGAGCAGCTGACCGAAGACGAGCGCATGGTGCGCGACACCGCTCGCGCTTACGCCCAGGACAAACTGCTGCCGCGCGTCTCCAAGGCTTATCTTGAAGAGAAGACCGACCGCGAGATCTTCAACGAGATGGGCGAGCTCGGGCTGATCGGCATCACGCTGCCGGAAGAGTATGGCTGCGCCAATGCGAGCTACGTCGCCTATGGCCTCGTGGCGCGTGAGATCGAGCGTGTCGATTCCGGCTATCGATCGATGAATTCGGTGCAGTCCTCGCTGGTGATGTATCCCATCTACGCCTATGGCGACGAGAACCAGCGCAAGAAGTACTTGCCCAAGCTCGCCAGCGGCGAGTGGGTTGGCTGCTTCGGCCTGACCGAGCCCGACGCCGGCTCCGATCCGGCCGGGATGAAGACCCGCGCCGAGAAGGTGTCGGACGGCTATCGCCTCACCGGCAGCAAGATGTGGATCTCGAACGCGCCGATCGCGGACGTGTTCGTGGTCTGGGCCAAGTCGGCCGCGCACGATAACCAGATCCGCGGCTTCGTGCTCGAGAAGGGCATGAAGGGCCTCTCCGCGCCGAAGATCGGGGGCAAGCTGTCCCTGCGTGCGTCCATTACCGGCGAGGTGGTGATGGACGGCGTCGTGGTTCCGGAAGACGCCCTGCTGCCCAACGTCTCCGGCCTGAAGGGCCCGTTCGGCTGCCTCAACCGCGCCCGTTACGGCATCTCATGGGGTGCGTTGGGGGCCGCCGAGGACTGCATGCATCGCGCCCGCCAGTACACGCTCGACCGCAAGCAGTTCGGCAAGCCGCTCGCCGCCACGCAGCTCGTGCAGAAGAAGCTGGCCGACATGGAGACCGAGATCGCGCTGGGCCTGCAGGCCTCGTTGCGCGTCGGCCGTCTGATGGACGAGGGCAAGTTCGCGCCCGAGATGATCTCTATCGTCAAGCGCAACAATTGCGGCAAGGCTCTCGATATCGCCCGGACAGCGCGCGACATGCACGGCGGCAACGGCATCTCGATCGAGTATCACGTCATGCGCCACGTCCATAACCTCGAAACTGTCAACACCTACGAGGGCACCCATGACGTCCACGCCCTGATCCTGGGACGCGCGATCACTGGCATTCAGGCGTTTTTCTGAGGTCGCGTCCTCGACATGGAGTGCAACGGAAACTCTCCAATTGCGTCATGGCCGGGCAAGAGCGCGAAGTGCATCTTCGCGCCAGAAGTCCCGGCCATCCACGTCTTAGGCGCGATGAACGTGGATGCCCGGCACTCGGCCGTGTGACGAAGTCAGCAAGGTGTGAGCAAGCCATGTCCGACAATGACGACGTCCCGTTCAACCGCGATTTTCCGCTGAAGCCTGGCGTTGTCGAGGAGGTCCGCCCCGGTGTGCGGCGCGTGCTCTGCAACAATCCGAGCCCGTTCACCTTCACCGGCACGGTCAGCTACATCGTCGGCAAGGGCAATGTTGCGATCATCGATCCCGGTCCGGACGATGAGGGGCATGCGGCTGCGCTGCTCGATGCCGTGCGCGGCGAGACGGTGAGCCACATCTTCGTCACCCACACCCATCGCGATCATTCGCCAAACGCGGTGCGCATCAAGCAGGCGACAGGTGCGCCGGTCTATGCCGAAGGCCCGCATCGTGCATCGCGCCCGCGTTTCGAGAGCGAGAAGCACAATCCGGAATCCGGCGCCGACCGGGATTTTGCCCCGGATGTCAGCCTCGCGCACGGGGACGTCGTCGAGGGTGACGGCTGGCAGCTCGAGGCCGTGGCGACGCCGGGGCACACCGCCAATCATCTGGCGTTCGCCTGGGCCGAGCGAAAGTTCAACTTCGTCGGCGATCATGTGATGGGCTGGTCGACCTCCATCGTGGCGCCGCCCGACGGCTCGATGATCGACTACATGGACTCGCTCGACCGGCTCGCGGCACGCGATGAGGATCTCTATTTCTCGGGTCACGGGCCCGAGATCTCCGAAGGTCCACGCTTCGCGCGCTTCCTGATCCGACACCGCAAGGCCCGTGAGGCCTCGATTCTTCACCGCCTCGCCAAAGGCGAGACCGACATTCCGACGATGGTCCGCGCGATCTATATCGGCATTGATCCCAGGCTGACGACGGCCGCCGGCTACTCCGTGCTGGCGCACCTGGAAGACCTGGTCGCGCGCGGCGTGGTCGCGACCGAGGGCGATCCCGTGATTGGCGGGACATATCGGATGGCCTAGGAGCGAACCAGCGAGTGGCAAATGGCATTGTCCATTCGCTGTTCGCCACCCCCATTCGCTATTTCTTCACAGTCTTTGCCGGCGTCTTGGGCGGCGCGATCGGCGTCTTCTTCACGGGCTTGAGCGCGTCGGCGTCGGCAGCGGCGTTGAGATCGTCGATGAACTGCTTGACGCGCGCGGCGTTGCTGCCGAGGTCGCTGTCGAAATTGCGCGAGGCGGAGCGGATATCGACGCGAGAATCGTCGCCGTCTGCCACGACCCTGATCGAGACGTCCTCGCGGAAGCCCATGATCGGCGTACGCGCCACCGCCTCGATGCGGCCGATGCGGCGCGGCGGCTGCGGCGCGCGCTCGTCGATCACGATCCATTTGCGCTTATGGACGAGCTGGAGCGCGATCGCATAGGCGCGGTCGACCGAAATCTCGAGCTCAACGGGCTCGACTTCGGGATAGAAGCGGCGCTGCTGTTCTGCCGAGTAGAGGCCGGCATAGACTGCAGTATTGGTGCCGTCGCCCGTGCGCAGCCGCGCCAGCGCGTCGAAGCGCGGCGGGTCGATCGGGTCCGTGGTGATATCGTAGATCGGCGGCAGCTTGCGATATTGCAGGCCTAGATAGGCAGGGTAGGCGAGGATCGCCCCGTCGATCAGGAAGGCGAGCAGGATGCGCGCCATGCCACGCGAGCCGTTCTGCCAGATCGCGGCAAAGCCGGCCAGTCCGAACAGGATCGAGACGCCGGCGATCGCGAGCCCGCCGAGGAAAGTCGCAAGCGCCGGCTTCGGCTCCAGGAAGTCGAAGCGGACGATGATGATCGAGACCACCACCGCCACGACCGCGAACACGGCCAGATTGCGGGCCCAGATCGCAAGGCTCGACACGGGCTCCGACTGATAGGGAGCGGAAAACCTGCGGGCCATCGGGGTGAGCTCTGCCGGATGTTGAGGGCGGTGCCGGCCGGTCTGGCGCGGCGATGCGCCGTTGAGACCACGGCCCGGGAGCAAATTCAAGGGAGACCGGACTGTTACTGGCCCGGCAGCCCGGGGCGATGCCAGCGGCATCGAACCCCGGTCGGCCCATTCCGGGACGGCGCTGTTTCAGCCGCCTGGAATGACGCTGATGCCTACGCCGCCGCGTTCGGGAAGCGGTAATCCTTGAACTGGTCGCGCAGCGCCGTCTTCAGGATCTTGCCGGTGGCCGTGTGCGGAATACCCTCGACGAAGGCGACGTCGTCGGGCATCCACCATTTGGCGATCTTGCCTTCCATGAACTTCAGGATGTCCTCGCGCGTGGCCTGCTGGCCCTGCTTGAGCTGCACGATCAGAAGCGGCCGCTCGTCCCATTTCGGGTGGAACACGCCGATCACTGCGGCTTCCGCCACGGCCGGATGTCCCACCGCTAGGTTCTCGAGGTCGATCGAGGAAATCCACTCGCCGCCGGACTTGATCACGTCCTTGGAACGGTCGGTGATCCGCATGTAGCCGTCCTCGTCGATGGTCGAGACGTCGCCGGTGTCGAAGAAGCCTTCCTCGTCGAGGATGTTGGTGTCGACGCGGTAATAGGCCTTGGCGACGGCGGGGCCGGAGACCTTCAGGCGGCCGAAGGTCTTGCCGTCCCAGGGCAGCTCCTTGCCGGCATCGTCGGTGATCTTCATCTGCACCGCGAAGGGCGCATAACCCTGCATCTGGAGCACGTCGAGCCGCGCCTCGCCGGTGGCATTCTGGAACGGCGGCTTCAGCGCCGCGACGCTGCCGATCGGGCTCATCTCGGTCATGCCCCAGGCGTGGCGGACGTTGGAGCCCATGTCGAGGAACGCCTTGATCATCGAGCGCGGCATCGCCGAGCCGCCGCAGATCACCATCTTCAGATCGGGAAGCTTGAGATTGTTGGCGGCCATGTGTTGGAGCAGCATCAGCCACACCGTCGGCACGCCCGCGGTGTGCGTCACCTTTTCGGTCGAGAGCAGCTCATAGACGGAGGCGCCGTCGAGCTTGGCGCCGGGCATCACCAGCTTGGTACCTTGCGAGGGTGCGGAAAATGCGATGCCCCAGCTATTGGCATGGAACAGCGGAACCACCGGCAGCATTGTCTCGGACGCACTCGTGCCGAGCGCGTCGACATTGTTGGCCATCAGCGCGTGCAGCACGTTGGATCGATGCGAATACAGCACACCCTTGGGATCTCCGGTCGTGCCGGAGGTGTAACACATCGCGGCAGCCGTGTTCTCGTCAAACTCCTTCCATTTGAATTTTCCGTCGGCTTCGGCAATCCAGTCCTCGTAGGCGACCACGTTCTTCAGCGTGGTCTCAGGCATATGCGCCTTGTCGGTGAGCACGATGTAGCGCTCCACGCTCGGCAGCTTGTCGGCGATCTTCTCCAGGATCGGAACGAAGGTGATGTCGGTCATCACGATGCGATCCTGCGCATGATTGATGATCCAGGCGATCTGCTCGGGGAAAAGGCGGGGATTGACGGTATGGCAGATCGCACCGATTCCCATGATGCCGTACCAGACTTCGAGATGGCGCCAGGTGTTCCAGGCGATCGTCGCGACACGGTCGCCCAGCTTGATGCCGCCGCGTTCCAGCATCTGCGAGACCTTCAGTGCGCGCTTGTGGATCTCGGCGTAGTTGGTGCGATGGATCGGTCCCTCGACCGAGCGTGTGACCACCTCCTGCTTGCCATGAATCCTGGCGGCGTGTTCGATGATCCTGTGGCAGAGCAGGGGCCAATCTTGCATCAAACCAAGCATTCCGACGTTCCTCCGAGAAGTCGCTGGGCGCGTGTTCGCTCTCAGCGTTGGGCCAAAGAATTGTCATGACTTTTAGCGTGCCGGACTTTCGCCGCAAATGGTCTTATCGCGGCTTTATGTCCGCTGGCGCAGCAATGGTTACCGCTGCGCTGGGCCTGTTGCTCGTGTCCGCAGAGAGAGCCGAGGCCCGGAAATATCCTGCGCCCCTGGATCTCTTCGGCCTTGGTACAGCACGCCCGCGCGCGGCCGTCCATGCTGCCAGGATTCCGCTGCCCAGACCGCGGCCGGCCGAGGCTCCCAAGGCACCGGAACAGGCATCGGAAAAGCCGCCGGTCGTGCCTCCGCCCGCGGCAGAGGAAAAGCCGTCTCCGGACCAGCCGGGCGCCGACAAGCCCGCCGAGGTGGCATCGCCACCCCAGAAACAGGCCTCGCCCTGCCGCCTCGCGCTGACCGAGGACATCGCGATTGCGCCTTCAATCCCCGACATCCGCGGCCCCGGCGCCTGTGGTGGCGAGGATCTGGTTCGGCTGGAGGCCGTCGTGCTTCCGGACAAGCGCAAGGTGACGGTCAAGCCGGCGGCGATCCTTCGCTGCACCATGGCGTCCGCGATCGCCGATTGGCTGCGCAAGGACGTGGTGCCGCTGGCCAGCAGCCTCGGCTCGCCTGTCAACGAGCTCGACAATTTCGATTCCTTCGAGTGCCGGGGCCGCAACCGGGTCGCAGGCGCGACGCTGTCGGAGCACGGCAAGGCGAATGCGATCGACATTCGTGGCATCAAGCTCGCCAATGGCCAGTCGATCGGCCTCACCGCTCGCACCCTGTCGCGCGAGGTGCGTGAGCGCGTGCTGCACTCGGTCTGCGCGCGCTTTTCCACCGTGCTCGGTCCGGGCTCGGACTGGTACCACGAGGACCACATCCATCTGGATCTGGCGCAGCGGCGCAACGACTACCGGATCTGTCAATGGAATGTGTGGGATCCGCTGCCGCAAGTCGCCCCACTGCTGCCGGCGGAGCGTCCCGAGGAAGCGCCGCCGCGAGAGGTTGCGGCCAGACCAGAGGCAAATGAAGGGACCGATGACGAGGCGGAGAAATCCCATGCGCCTAAAAACAAGTCGGAGCCCGAGAAGGCCCGAGCGTCCAAGCCGGCAACGAAAAAGCGCCGGTGAAACCGGCGCTTTGGATGTCGGCCGTTGTGGCGATCAGTAGCTTGCTGCCTGGCCGGTTTGGCTGCTGCCCAGCGCCAGTCGCGAGTTGTGCGGGGAGTCGCCGTGCTTCGGCTCGAGCACCACGACGAGGGTACCGACCTTGACGCGATCATAGAGATCGATCGCGTCCTCGTTGGTCAGGCGGATGCAGCCGGACGAGATCGAGGCGCCGATGTATTCCGGCTGGTTGGTGCCGTGGATGCGGAACAGCGTGTCCTTGCCCCCCGAATAGAGGTACAGCGCACGGGAGCCCATCGGATTGTCCGGGCCGGGGGCGACATAGGTCGGCACGCCCAGGCGCGAAATTTCGCTGGGGGTGGGGTGCCAGGCAGGCCACTCGGTCTTGCTGCCCACCTTGGCGATGCCCGACCAAGCCATGGCCTCTTCGCCGACGGTGATGCCGTAGCGGATCGCCTTGCCGCCCTCCAGCACGTAATAGAGATAGTGGTTGTCGGAATCGACCACGATCGAGCCAGGCGCTTCCTTGCGATGGAACTCGACGATAGCGCGGCGGAACGGCTCCGCGACCGGGGTATTCTCGTATTTGACCTTGGCGAGGAGTTCCTTGTCCTTCGGCTTGAATGCCTTGGTGTCGGTCGCCTCATAGCGCGTGGCCTGCATACAGCCCGACAACAGCAGGCCAGCGGCCAAAATCCCAAATGTAAATTTCAGCGACGACATGGTTTGGTTCCAATCAAAACAATACCGTGCGGAAGGCTTGGCTTGGCGCCCAAGCTCCTCGACTCCGTTAATCCATTATCGTTGAAATCTGCCACAATTCCAGCACTGAAGGCCGTTTGCCGGGCCGTGCGGGGGCAGCTGTGACTTTTATGCCGCAAATTTGGCGGCCCCATACGGGTTTTCTGGAGCCAGAGGCGTCAGACTGTCGATTTCGCGCAACAGTCGGCATCTGGGCCGCCATAGATGCGAACACCCCGTTAATGTTGTTGTCATCGTGAACCTGTCAGAATCGCGGTAAGGGCTGTCATTCTGTCGGCAGGATCTCTGGAGCTTTTCATGTTTTCGGTGTTTGTTCCCTCCGAGTCCGCCCTCAAGAAGGCCGTGATCGAGGACCTTGCGGCAGTGCCGGAGAGCGCCGTCTGGATCGACCTCGTCAATCCAAGCGCGGCCGAGGACAAAGCGGTGGAGCGGCTCGCGGGCATCGCCATCCCGACCCGGGAAGACATGCAGGAGATCGAGATCTCTAGCCGCCTTTATATGGAGAACGGCGCACGCTACATGACTGCGACGCTGATGTGTCACTCCGATACCGACATGCCTCGGACCACGCCGGTGACCTTCATCCTCGGCGACCACCGGCTGGTGACGGTGCGCTACGACCTGCCGAAGCCATTCGCCCTGGTCGAAGCCAAGCTCGCCCGCTCCTGCACGCCGGCGGTTACTGGCGAGATGGTGCTCATGGAGCTGCTGGACGCCGTGATCGACCGCTGCGCTGACATTCTGGAGCGTTGCGGCGCCGACATCGATCAGGTCTCCCATGACATCTTTGAGCCTGAGAGCGAGCGTCACGGGCAGGCAAAGAGATATTCCCAGATCCTGATCTCGATCGGCCGCAAGGGCGATCTGACCTCGAAGGTTCGCGAGAGCCTGGTGTCGATCGGCCGCGTCGTGACGTTCCTGTCCGCGGTGGTCGAGGGCGTGAAATGGTCGAAAGACATGCGCGAGCAGCTCAAGACCATGCAGCGCGACGTGGCGTCACTGACCGACCATGCCTCCTATCTTTCCAACAAGATCACCTTCGTGCTCGATGCCATGCTTGGCGTCGTCAATCTCGAGCAGAACAACATCATCAAGCTGTTCTCGGTGATGGCCGTCGTCCTGATGCCGCCGACGCTGATCGCCTCGGTCTACGGCATGAACTTCAGGGTGATGCCGGAACTCGAATGGGTGCACGGCTATCCGATGGCGCTGGTGATGATGCTGATCGCGGCGATCGTCCCGTACTGGATCTTCAAGTGGAAGAAGTGGCTGTAGGCGTCATGCTCGAGCAAAGATGCCTACCGGGACCTTACGCCGCTCGCATAGACGCGGTCGATCGTGTCGCAGAATAGATCGGGATTGAGGCGGCGCTGTGATGCGTGCGTCGTGCCGCAATTCCTCCGGTAAAATTTGAGCGGTGGGCTGAACGTTTGCGCGAAACTTGTCTGCGATAAGCAGCGCGTAGCCGCGAGGAACAGCCATGGTTGAGAAACACATAACGTCGCCCCGCAACGTCATCGACCTGGCGAACTACCGCCAGGTCCTGACGAGCGGCAAGGCGCCGTCGATGTCGGCACGCATGTGCCGGCACTGTGGTGCTCCGCTGCTCGATGGTGAGAATGACGACGACTGCTCGACCGCATTCAGCACGGCCGCTCCGCGGCCGCGCGAAAGGTCACGTCGGATTCGACTCGATTGAGGAACGGAAGGTAAGGGCGATCCAGGTCTTGCGGCGGCGTTGTCTGGATCGCCTTGCTTCTCCAAGAGCTAGATCTCGTCATTGCGAGGAGCGAAGCAATGGCGGATGGATAGAGGACAGCCTACACGTGCTGGCCGCCGTTGATGTGGATTTCGGCGCCGTTGACGTACGAACTGGTTTCCGTACACAGCACGTAGATGATCTTGGCCACCTCGTCGGGCGTGCCGAGGCGATGCATCGGGATCTGCTGCTCGACGATCTTCTCGGTGCCCGGCGACAGGATCGAGGTGTCGATCTCGCCAGGTGCAATCGCGTTGACGCGCACGCCGACGCGGCCGAAGTCGGACGCCATCTCGCGCGTCAGCGAGGCAAGGGCGGCCTTCGAGGTCGCGTAGGCGGCGCCTGCGAAGGGGTGCACGCGCGAGCCCGCGATCGAGGTGACGTTCACCACCGAGCCCTTGGCCGCCTTCAATTCCTCGATCAGTCCGCGGGCCATCATGATCGGCGCGAAGAAGTTGACGTGGAAGACGTGCGTCCAGGTGTCGAGGTCGGTGTCGACCGAGCCGAGCCGCGTGCCGCCCGGTCCCTTCGGCGAGATCGCGGCATTATTGACCAGCGCGTGCAGCGTGCCGCCCTCGAGCCGGTCGCGAATTTCGGAGATCGCACGCGTTGTGTCCGCCGGGTTGCCGAGGTCGACCTGGATGTGGTCTTCAGGGCCGGCGTCCCACGGGCAGTCCTCCGGGAATGGATGCCGCGAGCAGGTGATCACCCGCCAGCCTGCAGAAGAGAAACGGATCACCGTGGCGTGGCCGATACCGCGGCTGGCTCCGGTCAGGAGCAGAGTGCGACGCGGCGCATTGGACGAATGCGGCATGGACATCTTTCAGGTCGGCGCAAGTCTCGAGATAAGGTTCAAGATGAGTCTCAAGGATACATCCGCGTCTTGGACCATTTCTGGCCGGCCGCGTCACGGCGAAATTCGATGCGGTCGTGCAGCCGGAACGGGCGGTCGTGCCAGAACTCGATCCGCAACGGCGTGATGCGCCAGCCGCTCCAGCCTGGCGGCCGCGGCACGTCCCCGATGACGTATTTGGCCGCAACCTTGGCGATGGCTTGTTCGAAGGCGAAGCGGCTCTCCAGTTCTTGCGACTGCTTGCTCGCCCAGGCGCCGATCTGGGCCTGCTTGGGGCGGGTGGCGAAATAGGCGTCGGCTTCAGTGTCGGTCACCGGCGTCACGTTGCCGCGGATGCGGACCTGACGGCGCAGCGACTTCCAGTGAAAAAGTAACGCTGCTTTAGGGTTTGCGGCGAGTTCGCGGCCCTTCTGGCTGGCGATGTGGCTGTAGAAGACGAAACCCTCGGTATCGAATCCCTTCATCAGCACCATGCGCACGTCAGGCAGCCCGTCAGAGTCCACCGTCGCGAGCGCCATGGCGTTGGGATCGTTCGGCTCGCTCTTGATCGCCTCGTTCAGCCAGGCCTCGAACAGCGCAAATGGCTCGTCGGCGGCGGTGAAATCACCGGATGTTAAGGGTGTCTGGTGTTTCATCGAGGTCGTGTCGGTCATGTCTGGAGTCCGAGTTGCGTCCCGCGGCCCAAAACGCGTTGTTGTCCGCTAACGCCCTATATAGGGCATGGGAACGCGTTGGCCTATCGGCGATCCGGCCCTCCGGCTTTGTCATGACCGTCGTTCTCGTCGGTCTCGGTGCCGGCGGCTGCAGCTTTTCCCGCAATGAACAGAGCGCCTACGCCAAGGTCGACGACAGCGACCTCACCGGCTCGATCGCGCGGCCGGCGAAGGACGCGTCCCCGACCGAGACCGATCTCGCCTTCACCCGCAACGCCGCCTCCGATGTCCTCAGCAAGGGGGACAAGGATTCCAGCCAGCACTGGGAGAATCCGGAAACGGGCGCGCGCGGTTCGGTGACGCCGATCGCGCAGTCCTATGCGGCCGAGGACGGACGCAAGTGCCGCGACTTTCTGGCAAGCTACGTCAACGGCAGTACCGAAAGTTGGCTGCAGGGCGCCGGCTGCCAAAGCGGCCGTGGCCGTTGGGAGATTCATACGCTAAAGCCGTGGCGCAGCTAGGTTCAGGACGCGCTCCTAGTTGCAAAAATGCCACTCTCTTCCCACATGATCGGCAGGTGGGGCGGGGAGCCCTTTGGACAATTCGATTTCTTGAAGGAGATGTGACGAATGCGCGACCCCTATGAGGTCTTGGGGGTGCCGCGGAGCGCCAGCGCTGCCGCGATCAAGAGCGCCTATCGCAAGCTGGCCAAGAAGCACCATCCGGACAGCAACAAGGGCGATCCCAAGGCGGCCGAGCGCTTCGCCGAGATCAACTCGGCCAACGAGATCCTCGGCGACGAGGATAAGCGCAAACAGTTTGACCGCGGCGAGATCGATGCCGACGGCAAGCCGCGCTTCCAAGGCTTTCCGGGCGGCGGAGGCCCGCGCGGCCGTGCGGGTCCGGGCGGGTTCGAAAGCTATACGTTCCGGAGCGGCGGCGCGGGCGGCCCGGGCGGTGGTGCGTTCGAGGATATCCTCAACAGCATGTTCGGCGGCGGCATGCGCGGTGCCCGGCCGGGGGCCGGCGGCGGCGCCCAGTTCGACTTCGATACCGGCGGCATTGGGCTCGATCTCGACGTGAATGTTGCCATGTCCGTCTCGCTGGAGGAGTCGGTCAAGGGTGGCGAGAAGCGCGTCCGGCTGCCGACGGGCAAGGAGCTCAACGTCAAGATTCCGGCTGGTGTCTCCGAGGGCCAGCAGATTCGGCTCCGAGGGCAGGGTGAGAGCGCACAGGGCCATCCGCCCGGCGATCTCCTGATCACCATCAACATCGCGCCGCACCCGTTCTTCAAGGTCGAAGGCGCCGACCTCCGGATCGACCTGCCGGTCACGCTCTACGAGGCGGTGCTCGGCGGCAAGGTCCGCGTGCCGACCCTCGGCAACGCCGTGGAGCTCTCGGTCCCGAAAAACACCTCTAGCGGCCGGACCTTCCGGCTGAAGGGCAAGGGCCTGCCAAAAGCTGGCGGGACCGGGGATCTCTTCGTCACTGTCAGGATTATGCTACCGGACGGGAACGACGCCGAGCTTGAAGCATTGATGGAAAAGTGGCGGGACCAAGACCCCTACAATCCGCGGAGTGGGCTCGGTTAGGGCGCTATCCGAGCCGCCTCGACGCGTGGAGCATTCTCTTCCCGGAAGGATAATGCTCAACCTGCGCGTGAAAGCGCGCATCGCGCTTCGACGTGAACGCATATGACGTGTCGGCTGTCCGGCGGGGCAGTCGATAAAAAGGTGCGGCCTCGAGAGGGGGACCAGCGCGGTACCAAAGCCCCAATCGAGGCCGCCCGCGTCGATCGGCGGATCGAACGCCGCTCATTTTCGCGTGATCATCCGGTGCGATAATGAGACGCGTCGATGTCTTCATTCCAAATTTTCAATGACGGAATCGAGGCGCGACGTTTCCGGCCTCTTCTTGGCGATCCAATGCATTGCTTCGGCGGTGGCCCGGCCGTCCGATTTAGCTGCCGTTCTTTTCGGCCTGGTCGTAGACCGCCTGCGCGACCTTGGTCAGCCGGTCGCGATCATTGCCGCCGCTGACGACATAGCCGACGCCGCGCTCGGCCCAGAACAGCGCCCCGTCCTTGTCCGCCTTGGCGTAGCGCATCTGCGTCGCGCCGTTGTCGGTCTTGGCCGTGTAGATCGTGTACCGCTCGCCCGAGGTGCCCTCATACATCAGGAACGACGCCGGACCGTTCGGTCCCGGCAGAAGCCGGCCCCCGACGAGCTTCAGCCCGCTGGCTTCCAGGTTCGGCGCGAGTACGGTCCAGCCGCAGCGTCGGGTCAGCCAGGCCTGCAGATGGTCACGCTCGTTGCCGCCGACTTCGACGGGGTGGCGGACCTCGACGACATAGAGGCGGTGGGCGTCGAGCGCATCCGCCGTAAGACTCTGGAACGTGGAGGGTGCGTTGGCGGCACCATGCGCGACCCAACCAGCCGTGCCGCCGGCCACGAAAGCAACCAACGCCGCCGCGGCCGCGCCGTAAAGCCATTGCCGCGGGCGGCGCTCCAGCCGCTCCAGCTCCAGCCGTGCTGGTACCGGCTCGTGGGCGATGCCGTCGTAGCGAGCGTGCAGCATCTCGGCCATGGTGCGCCAGGACTGCACGCGCTCGGCCTCGTCGGGATGGGCAGCAAGCCAAGCCTCGACGTCGGGGCGGCGCTCGACCGGCAACTCGCCGTCGACATAGGCGTGCAGTTCGTCCTCGGTCACTGCGATCCTGCGGTCGTTCATATTGCTCGTCTCTGGCTCTGCGGCCCAAAAAATCGTTCGTAGTTCAACTTCGCTCGCGCCCTCGGCAGGCTGCGATCGCACCTTGCGCAATGCATCACCCTGTCCTCATTTCACTCGCCTGAGCACCGGGCGCTCGCCCTCCAGCGAGGCTTTGACGTGGGCCCTTGCGCGGGCCAGCCGCGACATCACGGTGCCGATCGGCACCCCCTGGATATCGGCGACCTCGCGATAGCTCATGCCTTCCAGCATCACCAGGAGCAGCACAGAGCGTTGCTCCTCGACCAGCGTCGCCAGTGCCTTCTCGATGTCGCGTCCTTCTGCCTCCGTCCCGCTGGCGTCCGGGTTGTTCTCCGTCAGCGGCATGAATTGAGGCCGCCTCGCCAGTGAGCGCCGCCGGTTCTTGTTGAGGTTGGTCAGGATCGTATAGAGCCAGCTCCTGACGTCGCCTCCGAGAAACAGCCGCTCCGAACGCAACGCGCGGACCAATGTATCCTGGACCAGATCGTCGGCCGTATCCGCGTCGCGCGTCAGCGCGCGGGCATAGCGGCGCAGCGCCGGGATCATGGCTTCCACATTCTGGCGAAACGCATTCATTGCGGTCTTAACGTCCCGGTATCAGGCGCGAGCGCCTCAGTGATCATAACACCCGAATGGAACAGCTATTCCGGCGCTCGAAACAGCGTTAACGCCGCGTATTAGGACTGTACCGCAGGGGAGGGCTGGTGTACCTCCAGACCTCAACGAGAGCTCGACGGGACGTTCAAAAATGGCGCAGAATTCAGGTCTGATGCAAGGCAAGCGCGGGGTCATCCTCGGCGTCGCCAACAACCGCTCGATCGCCTGGGGCATTGCCAAGGCCTGCCACGCCGCCGGCGCCGAACTCGCTTTCACCTATCAGGGCGATGCGCTGAAGAAGCGCGTCGAGCCGCTTGCCGCCGAGATCGGCGGGCTCGTGCTCGGCCATTGCGACGTGACGGATGCCGCGACCATCGATGCCGCCTTTGCCGTGCTGAAGGAGAAGTGGGGCAAGATCGACTTCCTGGTGCACGCGATCGCCTATGGCGAGCAACTCGACGGCCGCTACGTCGACACCACGCAGGAGAATTTCTCGAAGTCGATGCTGATCTCCTGCTATTCGTTCACGGCGGTGGCGCAGCGCGCCGAGAAGCTGATGACGGACGGGGGCTCGCTCATCACGCTGAGCTATTACGGCGCTGAAAAGTGGATGCCGCATTACAACGTGATGGGTGTGGCGAAAGCGGCGCTGGAAGCCAGCGTGCGCTATCTCGCCGCCGATCTCGGCGAGAAGAACATCCGCGTCAACGCCATCTCGGCAGGGCCGATCAAGACGCTCGCCGCGTCCGGCATCGGCGATTTCCGCTATATCCTGAAGTGGAACGAATACAACGCGCCGATGCGGCGCAACGTCTCGACCGAAGACGTCGGCGGCAGCGCGCTGTATCTCCTCTCCGACCTCTCACGCGGCGTTACCGGCGAGGTGCATCACGTCGATTCCGGCTATCACGTGCTGGGCATGAAGCGCCCGGACGCGCCGGACATCTCGCTGGGCGGGAAGGACTAGCCTCGAATCTGGAATGGCCGTGCCCACGATCTACTTCCTGCGCCATGGCGAGACCGAGTGGAACGCGCTCGGGCGATTGCAGGGCACCAAGGACGTTCCGCTCAACGCGCGCGGCCGCAGTCAGGCCGTGCACGCTGCCGGTGTTCTGGCCGATTTGTTCAAGCGCGATGGCAAGGACAGTGCCGCGCTGCCCTATGTGTCGAGCCCGCTCGGACGTGCGCGTCAGACCATGGAGCTCGCGCGCGGCAAGCTTGAGCTGCCGCCTGCCGACTATTCCCTGGACGATCGCCTCCGCGAGATCGGCTACGGCATTTGGGAAGGTTTGACGCTGGCCGAGAGCGAGGCCTCCGATCCGGACGTCTATGCGAAGCGTCTCGCCGACAAATGGACGGTCGCGCCCGCGGGTGGCGAGACCTACGCGGCGGTGCAGCTGCGCATGCTGGACTGGTACGAGTCGCTTCTGGTCGATACCGTCGCGGTGGCTCATGGCGGGACCTGCCGGGCCCTGATGGTGGCCTTGGGGCTCGAGACCCCCGCCGGTGCCGCCGAGCTCTTCATCGAGCAGGGCGCCGTCTACGTGTTCCGCGACGGGCGGCTGGAGAAGTTCAGCTAGGCCTGAGTTTTTCGCCATTCCGGGCGATGCGGAGCATCGAACCCGGAATCTCGAGATTCCGGGTTCGCCCTCCGGGCGCCCCGGAATGACGGGAACGGGGTTGAACGCCATGCCCCTCAGGGCTACGAACGTTGACAAACAACGTTTATGTAAAACGTCAACGCTAGGCGGCAGTTCGGCATGTCCTTCAACACCTTCGGCCACATGTTCCGCGTCACCACCTTCGGCGAAAGCCATGGGGTGGCGATTGGCTGCGTGGTCGACGGCTGTCCGCCCATGATCCCGCTGACCGAGGCCGACATCCAGAAGGACCTCGACCGGCGCCGGCCCGGACAGTCGCGCTTCACCACTCAGCGCCAGGAGCCGGACCAGGTGAAAATCCTGTCCGGCGTGATGGCGCATCCGGAGACCGGCGAGCAGGTGACGACAGGCACGCCGATCGGGCTTCTGATCGAGAACACCGATCAGCGCTCCAAGGACTATTCCGAAATCAAGGACAAGTTTCGTCCCGGTCATGCCGACTTCACCTATGAGGCGAAGTACGGCCTGCGCGACTATCGCGGCGGTGGCCGCTCATCCGCGCGCGAGACCGCAACGCGCGTCGCCGCTGGTGCGATCGCGCGAAAAGTGCTGCCCGACGTCAGGGTGCGCGGCGCTCTGGTGCAGATGGGCCCGTACAAGATCGACCGCGCCAAGTGGGACTGGGACGAGATCGCCAACAATCCGTTCTTCTGTCCCGACAAGGACAAGGCCGCGTTCTTCGAGACCTATCTCGACGGCATCCGCAAGAACGGCTCCTCGATCGGCGCGGTGATCGAGGTCGTCGCGGAAGGTGTACCGGCAGGTCTTGGCGCGCCGATCTACGCCAAGCTCGATTCGGATCTCGCAGCCGCGATGATGAGCATCAACGCGGTGAAGGGCGTCGAGATCGGCGCCGGCTTCGGCGCGGCCGAGCTCACCGGGGAGGAGAACGCCGACGAGATGCGCACCGGCAATGACGGCACGCGCTTCCTGTCCAACCATGCCGGCGGCGTGCTGGGCGGCATCTCCACCGGCCAGCCGGTCGTGGTGCGCTTCGCGGTGAAGCCGACCTCGTCGATCCTGCAGCCGCGTCTCACCGTCGATCGGCAGGGCGCTGATACCGAGATCTTCACCAAGGGGCGCCACGACCCCTGCGTCGGCATTCGTGCCGTTCCCGTCGGCGAGGCCATGATGGCCTGCGTGCTTGCCGATCACTTCCTGCGCGATCGCGGGCAGGTCGGACGTTGATGACCTTCCCTTCCCGTCGGGAAGAGGCGAGCGCATTTGCGGCCAAACCGTCTGTCACGGCACTAGGCGACGGCGCAGCTTGACGGCCCCGCAACTTTCGTCCCCAAATGCGGCCATGAACAGCTCCGAGCTTCGCCGCGTCTGCGATTGGCTGATCGACGGCGCGTGGTCGGCGGCGGAGCCGGCCGAGATGATCGCCGACTTCTGCGAACGTCTGGTCGCGGCCGGTCTGCCGCTGTGGCGGTTCGGCATATTCATTCGCACGCTGCATCCCGAAATCTTCGGCCGCAACTTCATCTGGCGGCGAGGTCAGGAAGTCGAGATCGGCGCTGTTGATTTCGAGATCCTGGACACGCCCGAATTCGCCCGCAGCCCGCTTCGCGTTGTGTTCGAGCAGGGCATCGAGGTGAGGGGACGCCCGAGCGATCCCGACAGCAAGCGCTTTCCGTTCCTCGAGGACATGCGGGCTGAAGGCGCGACCGACTATGTCGCGGTGCCGATGCCCTTTCTCGACGGCTCCGTCCACGCAACGAGCTGGATCACGCAGCAGCCCGGCGGCTTCAGCGATGGCGACATCGCGGCGATCCGCTCGATCATAGCGCCGCTCGCGCGCGTCAGCGAGATCATCAGCCTGCGCCGCACTGCCGAGATGCTGCTCGACACCTATGTCGGCAACCGTGCCGGCGCGCGCATTCTCGGCGGCCAAATCCGCCGCGGTCACAACGACACCATGCAGGCGGCGATCTGGCTATCGGACCTGCGCGGCTTCACAGCGCTATCGGACCGGCTGCCACCAGAGACAGTGGTCACGATCCTCAACCACTATTTCGACTGCCAGGTCGCCGCAATCCGCGGCCATGGCGGCGAGGTGCTCAAATTCATGGGCGACGGCCTGCTCGCGGTGTTTCCGATCGACGAATATGTCGGCGATGCCGCTGATGTCTGCGCGGGCGTGCTTGAGGCGGCGCGCGAGTCCCGCGCCAGCGTCGAAGCGCTCGCCATCCCGGTCGGCGATGCCGTCGAGCGCTTCCGCTTCGGCGTCGCGCTCCACGTCGGCAACATCCTCTACGGCAATATCGGCGGCGGCAACCGCCTCGACTTCACCTGCATCGGCCCTGCCGTCAATCTTGCAGCAAGGCTCGAGAAGATCACGGGGCGCCTGGGGCGGACGGTCGTCGCCTCGGAAGGCTTTGCCAATGTTTGTCGGCACGATTGGCTCGAACTCGGCGAATTTCCGATCGCGGGATTTTCCAAGGCGCAGCGCGTGTACGGGCTGGCGGATGAAACGTACGCGCAGGCGGCTGAGCCTATTCCTCCGGCTCGGTCGTGAACAGCAGCGGATAGCCCTTGGCGCGGCCGGCGTCGGTGGCTCGCGTCGCCTTGGTCTCGGCCACGTCCTTGGTGAATACCGCGACGACGCAGGCGCCAAGCTTGTGGGCGGTGATCATCACCTTGTAGGCCTGATCCTCGGTCATGCGGAATTCGGCCTTCAGCACCATGGTGACGAATTCGCGAGGCGTGTAGTCATCGTTGATCAGGATGACCTTGTGCAGCCGCGGCCGCTCGACCTTGGTCTTTGTCTTGGTTTTCGGCTTGCTGACGGTGTCGTTCATCGTATCCTGAAACCCCGGCCCTGATGAGCTCCAGCCGTTTCATCATAATGCAGGCACTCGTGCGGCTCCAAGCTGGTCGGCACGCCGCCATCATGCCGCTGCGAATGGGCAGGGATGCGGCGACCGCGCCTGCCCGCACCAGGTCAGCATTATCCTTTCGGAGAACCGCTGCACGCTGCTACATCCTACTCTAGGGAAGCGCGCGGACAAGCTGCATGGCGGCGATCAGGGCGCCTACGGACAGCGCCACCGATGCAATCATGTAGGCAGCCGAGGCCAAGGTCTGACCACGCTCGATCAGATACCAGGTATCCAGCGAGAACGTCGAGAATGTCGTGTAGCCGCCGCAAATCCCCACTGTCAAAAATATCCGGACGGTCTGCGGCAGGTTCCATCTCGTCGCGAACAGCGCGGCGAAGATGCCGATCAGGAACGATCCAGTCACGTTGATGATCAGCGTGCCCCAGGGAAAGTCAGTGCCGAAAGCACGGCCTGAACCGATTGCAGCGAGATAGCGCATGACGGCTCCGAGCGCTCCGCCGGCGGCCACCGCCAAAATGAATTGGATGTTCAATGTCCCGTTCCTCGGTTTTCAGTCTGCATCATCTGTTTCTTGCCGCCAGACCGTTGCCGACCGCAAGCAGTCCCACAAGCGAAACCAGCGCAAAGCCGAGTCCTGCCAGGAACGTGCCTTGAGGACCAAAGGCATCCCAAAGAGCGCCCGCGATCACGCTGGCGGCCAGCAAGGCAAGCCCGGTGAAGAGGTTGAAATAGCCGAATGCGGTGCCGCGCAGGCTTGGTGGCGCCGCGTCGGCGACGAGGGCCGAAAGCAGTCCTTGCGTCAGCCCCATGTGCAGTCCCCACAGCACGACGCCGAGCGCGAGACCCGCAAGGCTCGGGAGCAGGGCCAGCGCAAGATCAGCGCCGGCGAGGAGGACTAGACCGAGCG
Organism: Bradyrhizobium sp. Leaf396; assembly: GCF_001424605.1. Taxonomy (NCBI): domain Bacteria; kingdom Pseudomonadati; phylum Pseudomonadota; class Alphaproteobacteria; order Hyphomicrobiales; family Nitrobacteraceae; genus Bradyrhizobium; species Bradyrhizobium sp. Leaf396. The sequence goes on along the minus strand of NZ_LMQJ01000004.1, from coordinate 89,270 downwards.
CGAGCAGGCCGGTCCGGTTGATCCGGTCCGAGAGGATCCCGGCCGGATAGGCTGACAGCGCATAGGCGACGTTCATCAGCACCAGCACCGCCGGCACCCACATCACGTCGAGGCCGATGCTCTGTGCGCGCAGGATCAGGAAGGCCTCACTGAAGCGCGCGAGCGTGAAGACAATCCCGACCGCGACGACGCGCCAGTACACCGCACCGAGCTGCCGCATGGCGGCGAGATTGAGCGGATTCTTCACAGGCACCCGGCTCGGATCCGGGTCAGGCTCATTCACGCCGAAGGTGATCAGTCCAAACGACAGAAAGGCCGGCAGCACCGCCACCCAGAACACGATCGTGAAATTGTCCGCCGTCCACCACATCAGCGCGATAGCAACCAGCGGTCCGAGGAAGGCCCCGATGGTGTCGAGCGATTGCCGCAGCCCGAAGCTCGCGCCGCGCAAGCCGATCGGCGCAATATCGGCGATCAGCGCATCGCGCGGCGCACCGCGAATGCCCTTGCCGACGCGGTCGATGAAGCGTGCCGCCACCAGCCATCCGACGCTGGGCGCGAGCGGAAACAGCGGCTTGGTGAAGGCGGCAAGTCCATAGCCGAATGCGGCCAGCAGCTTGCGGCGACCGAGCCAATCCGACAGCGCGCCGGAGAAGATTTTTGTGATCGAGGCGGTCGCCTCCGCAATGCCCTCGATGAAGCCGACGGTAAGCGTGGAGGTGCCGAGCACGGTGACGAGATAGAGCGGCAGCAGCGCGTGGATCATCTCGGAGGAGATGTCCATCAGCATCGAGACGAAGCCGAGCACCCAGATTCCCCTGGGCAGGGAGGTGCGCGGAGCATTCGGTGTCGTCATCGTCGCGCCTTCGCCGTGTCCTCGCCTTCGCCTGCTGGCCTTCGTCACCAGGCAACAAAAAACCCGCCATCGGCGGGTGTGTCCATGCTCCCGCCCAAGGCAGAGGCCGCAGATTGCCTCTCCTCAAGCAGGAGTCATCAGCCCACGAGGTCATCGACCGCCGGGCGGTTGTCGGGGGACTCCATCCCCATCTGTGTGAGCAACCCTAGCATGGAAATCGTGCCGGACAAGTGGGCCGGGCGCTCTGTCCCGCGACTCGTCGTGTCCGGTCGCTCGCATTCGAGCCCAAGGGCGCGAGGTGGCCTGCGGGGTTCCTGCGGCGCGACCGCGGCAAGACGACGGCAGCTTTGCGCCGAGCTCGCAAGTTTTCATCTTGAGACTTCTCGACCCGCGAACTCTTAACTCGAATGTGAAGCACAACCGATCTTCGGCCTTTGCGGCAAGGCGTTTGCATGTCACCATCGCGTCGTACGACGGGAGACTGCGATGCGTTTGCTGTTCTCGATCGGGGCTGTGCTGGTGGCCGGCATGTTTGCCGGAGGGGACGTCGCGGGCATCGCGGCACCGGGACCCAAGTTTGGAGCGCCCAGGAATCATCCGCAGCGACTCGCAGCCGACAAGGACGTGCAGGTCGACGTCGAACTGATCCTCGCGGTTGACGTGTCCTACTCCATGGACATGGACGAACTCGCGATGCAGCGCGAGGGCTATGCGCAGGCAATTCAGTCGAAGGAGTTCCTGCAGGCGCTGAAGTTGGGGCCGAACGGCCGGATCGCGGTGACCTATTTCGAGTGGGCCGCCTCCAGCGACCAGAAGATCATCATTCCCTGGCGGCTGGTCGACGGACCGGAGACGGCGGATGCAGTGGCCGCCGAGATCATGAAGACGCCGATCCGGCGCGCTTCGCGCACATCGATATCGGGCGCGATCAACTTCGCGATGCCGCTGTTTGATGAGGACCCCTATCGGGGCTTGCGCCGCGTCATCGACATTTCCGGTGACGGCCCCAACAACAATGGCGGTCCGGTCACGGTTGCGCGCGATGCCGCGCTGGAGAAGGGCATCGTCATCAACGGTCTGCCGATCATGGTCAAGGAGCCGTCCTATTCGACCATGGATATCGACAATCTCGATTTCTACTACGAGGACTGCGTCATCGGAGGGCCTGGCTCCTTCGTCATCACGATCAAGGAGCGCGACAAATTCAAGGAAGCGATCCGCACCAAGCTGCTGATGGAGGTCGCCGGCCGCACGCCGGAGCGGCCCGTAATGCGGGTTGCCGACAAGGAGCCGCGCGTCAACTGCCTGATCGGGGAGAAGATCTGGTCCGATCGGTGGGGGCGGTAAGACCACACTGACACCTTTTGCCTTACCGGCATGCAGTCGGATTTAACTGCTCGTTAACCGATGCATGACCCTAATCGGATGATCCCCGTAACCAGCCTACCTCCGAGCGGACCAGTGTCCATCGTCACGTCGAGCACCAACCAGATCTCGCCCGCCAACGAGCGGATGTATCGCCAGAGTGCTCTGGTCGGCGACTGGAAGGGCAATTGGGTGGGCAACAACCAGCCCGTCAGCTTCAAGGTCGTGAACATCCGTGGAGCCCGGGCGCAGGTCGAGTACACCCACAACGGCCGCACCGAGCGCGGCTTCGGCGAGGTCAAGGGTACGCTTATCACCTTCGGCGGCGTCACCGTCGGCACCAAGGACGGTAAGAACATGGTGCTGCTGTTCTCGGTGGGCGGCGTTGGCAAGCAGACCGCGAATCTCGAGAAGCAGGCGCCGCCGGCGTCCGACAGCCGTCTCATGGGAAGCTGGGGCGGCTATTCCAGCGACAACGGCAAGAGCGCGAGCTTCAAGGTGCTCGCCGTCAACGGCAAGGAGGCGCAGGTCAGCGTCACCACGGACGGCGTCACCCGCCAGGGCACTGGCTACGTCTACAAGAACGTCATCATGTTCGGGCAGACACAGATCGCGACCGACGACGGACAGAACGGCAAGGTCATCTATCAGGTCGGCACCAAATCCTTCATGGTACCAGTGACCAAATACCCGCCGGCAGATTCGTCCTCTTCAGTCGACAAGACGGCATAGCCGTTCACGGCGGTGTCCTGCGGGGCTGCGTCAGCGCCTTCAATTCTTGATCGACCTGCCGCAGGATGGTGCAGGCCTGCATGAAATCGCCGTCCCGACGAGTTGCCAGATTTGATTGGAACGCTCGATCAAACGTGGGATCGCGAGCGGACGGACGTGCGGTACCGCGCACGCTAGCACCGGAGTGCGATGGCCTGAACGCGCGGGACTTCGGCGAGAGCGGAAGTCAGCCGGCGGAGCAAGGGATCGGGGGATATCGGTGCAGGTGTCCGTAAGGCGCGATCGGCGAGGTCGCTCCGCTGGCGTTGGCGATCTTCCAAGGGTATAATCGCCAGGAGTTCCGACGGTAGCTTGAATGTTCAACTTCGCCAATCAATGTGGCCTTGCCGCTCTGCTGGCATTGCTTTGCCTGAACGGGTCATCGGCTGATGCACAGGTTGCGCCGCTGAGATATTGGATCCCAGGCGGGCCTTTCGGCCTCGGCGGAGGCGCCAGCCAGAGTTCCGATACCTACGGGAATTTTTCGAGCTTCAATACCGGCGAGGCGGGTTGGCGTACCAACTATGCCGACGGTTTCTTCGTCGGCAGCGAGCGCGGCAATCTTGGCTTGAGCGGCTTCAATCAGGCCGGTTCTGCGGGAAGCTTCAGTGCGCTGTCCTATGACAGCACGCAGTTCGGCTACAACACGAAGACGGCTGGCGGCATGCCCGTCACATTCTTCGCTGGATTCAACACACTGAAATTCGGCAACGGCATTGGCAGCTCACTGGCGCCACTCACCTCCAGCGCCGCGCCCGGCTACGGTGGATTTGCGGGCGTCGAGTTCAACCCGACCTCCAATCTCAGCCTCTCGTTCGGCGTCGGCTATACCCAGCAGCAATCGGGACGCATGGACAGCGACATCAACTCCTCGATGTTGCCCGGCGAGTCTCCGGCGCTGGGCGGGTTGCGGCGCTAGGATTGCATCACGCGCTCCGGCGGACGCCGCAGCGATTTCGGCAGATCCGGGCCGGTTCCGAAGCGCATCACGATATAGGGGCGCCGTTCGCCGAGTCCGAGTGAAACCGCAAATTGCGACCGCAACGACGCGACCTCGACCGGCTGGTTGATGAAGGCATACTTGAGTCCCAGCGCGGTCGCCTGCAGACCGAAGCGCTGACAGGCACGGCCGACCGCGATCCAATGCGATCTGTCGCTTCCGTCTGCAGCGAGCACGACGACGCCCGCAGAGCTCTCGAGCTGTTCGCGGTACTTCTTGTTTTCGCCGCTCTCGGTGAAGAAGAGATTCAGCAGCGGCCGCGCCAGCCATGAAGGCAGGGAGGGGTTGCCTGAGGCGGGCGCATACAGCCCGTCCATCGTCGCGAGCGCCTCCGCCTCGTTGAAGCGGATCCAGTGCACGAGCTCGCGCATGAAGGCCTTGTCGCGCATCTGCGCCGAATTGCCTTGGAGCACGTAATCGGTGACCCCGGCTATCGCGGCGCGGTCGGTCATCAGGATCGCCGTGACGTTCGATTCGCGACAAGCGCCCTCGAGCCGGCGCAATGTCTCCGGTGCGGCCGGCTTGCCGTCGAATGCAGCGCGCGTGCATTGTCTGATCGGAATCGCGGCGGCCAGCGTCGATGCTGCCGGCGAGGCCTCCTCGAGCGTGATCACGATGCGGTCGCCGTCGAGGGCGAGATCGGCGTGCCAGCCAAGCGTTGATGCAGCGAGGATGAGGTTTTCGGCGGCACAGCCGAGGCTGACGAAGAGGTGATGATCGTCCGGATCGACGGCCGGACAGCGGCGCTTGAAGTCGGGGGCGATCGCGATGACGTTGCCGCGAATCGAGAAGGTCCACGGCTGGGTATTGTGGCTGTTGGCCGCGAGCGTGGCAAAGCGCACCAGTTCGCGATCCCTCGGCGTCGATTGCAGCGGAGCACGTGACGTTTTCGCCGCCTCGTCATAGGTGCTCGCTGCAGCGGCTGCAGAGGTGCCGGTGCCGGCCGCGGAGAGCCCAAGCGCGGCGGTGATGAATCGTCGTCGGTGCAAACTGCTGACGGTCATCCGAACATTATAGCTTGCAGATCACGTACCCGTGCGACGCTCGCAGTGCTCTGCCGGCTCTTGCTTGTGAATGATGCGCCTATTCGCCGCATGAGTGTGGCGGATCAGCCACAATCGGAACGCAGGCGCATAACCCGAGCATCCCCGCTGATTGCAGCGGTTCCCGCCGCGCCGTAGGAAGCATTGCAGCGCTCCTGATCTGAGAGCGCGTCCAATTGGCGGATGCTCAACGCTCATGGCGTCGACCACAGGTTCTGCGATCTCTCGACTTCTCTTGTCGGCTATCGCTGGCACCTGCATGGCGATCATTGCCTGCGGCCCGGCAAAGGCAGCCTGTACGCCCGCTGCGGGAAACGGCATCTCGGCGCTCTGTACCGGCGTAACGGCTGGCGGTTATGGCGGTTTCGGTTTCTCCAACCTCAACGTGACCGTTGACGATGGCGCATCGCTGTCAGGCGGGGTCGCATTCAATACCGGCAGCCTGATCAATCGCGGCACCGTGACCAGTGGGGGCTCAGCTGCGGGGCTCAACGCCGGAACGGTGGTCAACGAGGGCACGCTCGCGGGCAGCATTGGCATCGACGCCGGCACGGCGACCGTGACCAACCGCGGCAGCATTGCGGGCACTGGCATCGGAATCACGACCGCCGGCGGCAATCTGACTCTGGACAATTTCGGGACAGTCACCGGCTTCTTCGGAATCTTCGCCGACGGCGCCGCGATCTCGAATGCCGGAGTGATCAACGGGGTCGGAGATACGAGCATCGACGTGGCAGTTCGCTTATCGCTCGTCAATACGGCGACAGGGGCGATTAACGGGCACACGGCCGCCATCACTGCTCCGCTCGCGGAGATCAGCAATGCCGGATCCATCACCTCCGCGACGGCGACAGCGATCGACGTCGTGACGCTGTCCAGTCTCGTCAATTCAGGTCTCGTCAGCGGCGTTACGGCCGCTATACACGGCACGACGGCGACGATCGGCAATTCAGGCGCCATCGTGGCGAGCGCAGGTCCGGCGATCGATTTGGCTGGAAGCCTGACGCTGACCAGTTCCGGGCTTATCCGCGGCAGTTCGGACGGCATCAAAGCATCCACCGCAACCCTCGCCAATTCGGGGACGATCACCGGAAGTGCAGGCCGCGCGATCAGGCTGACCGGTGCAGGGGACATCACCAACAGCGGATCGATCTCTGGCGGCAGCTACGGCATCGAATCGTTCGGGACTGTCAGGCTATCGAACAGCGGCACGATCTTCGGCGGCTTCGCGGCACTTGCGATCAGCAATGCTGTGATCGAGAACAGTGGTTCGATCCTGTCGAATTCGGTCGCAATCGACTCCGGAAACACAAGGATCAACAATTCCGGCACGATCACGGGAGAGGTGATCGCCATCACGTCGAACCAGCTCGCGCTATTCAACGGCGGCACGATCTCGGTGAAGGCCTCGGGCGCCTCAACGATCTACGCCAGCTCCGCCGACATCACCAATGCCGGCGTGATCGCGGCCGCCGACACCGCGAGTCTTGCGTTGTCGCTCGGCGCCTCGACCGACACGCTGACCTCGCGGCCGGGATCCCGCATTATCGGCCTGATCGACCTCGGGGGTGGCGCGGACAGGGTGAATTTCCGGGGCGGCAACTTCCACTACACCTTCAATTCGCTTGCAGGGGCAACCGTGAGCTCGGCGGCACCCTACGTCGTGAGCGGTTCGCAGGTCGTCACGTTCGACTCCACGCCGTTCGGGGCCACGGACCGTAATCTGCTCGCCTTCATCTCGGCGGTGTCCTCCGCGTTGCCGGATGCGGATGCTTCTCCCACCAGTGACTCACTCGTCCATGCCGCGCCGTCCGGGCCGAAGCGCGATGTTCGCGAGGCTTTCGCTGCGATCACGCCGCAAGGGCCGACGGCGGTCTATGCCGACGGCACAAGCGTTTGGGCACGCGGATTTGCCGGGGAACGTGATCAACCGGCGAGTGGGGCGCTGCTGCACAGTACCAGCCGCTTCCAGGGCGGGCTGATCGGTGGCGATTGGCAGGCCAATTCCAATCTGCGTGTGGGTGCGTTCATTGGAGGCGGCGCGATGCAGACCAGCGAGGACTTCAACCTCGCGACCACGAATGCCGACATCGTGTTCGGCGGAGCGTTCGCGCGCGGTACCTTCGGTGCGACCTTTCTCGACATGATGCTGCAGCTCGGCCACGTCGACCAGCGCGGCTCCCGCCTCATCTCCAACAACCTCGTTGCCGGCGGCATCGAGACCGCGACGGCGAGCAATTCCGGAACCTACGCCATCCCAGAACTCGCCCTTGGGCATCGCATCGGCCTGGGCCGGACCGGAGGGACGGTCTGGACGCTGACGCCTGTCGGCCGCGTGCGTTATCTCGCCGGCCGTCTTGGCGGGTTCAGCGAGAGCGGAGTAACGGCGAATGCCACCGTCGGAGGTTATACTCTGTCCGGACTGGAGGAGCGCGGCGAGTTGAAGCTCTCCGCCACCACGCGCATCGAACGGGCAGCCTGGCTGAACGGCAGTCTGCGAACTGGCGTGGTCGGCCTCCAGCGGCTGGGAGATCCGACCGTCAACTTGACCCTGCTCGGGCAGTCTCTGCCGTTCGTGCTTCCCGGCGCGAACGACGTCTGGGGTCTGTTCGGCGGCGCTGGCCTCGATGTCACGTTGGGACCGGCCAGCCTGTTCGTCGCCGGTGAATATCTCAAGCTGTCGGATTCGAGCGTCGCCTATTCCGGCCGTGGCGGATTGCGGATCGCGTTCTGACGCAGGGACGTCAGCCCGCGCGACTACCGTTCGAATTTCGCCACCAGCTCCACATGCGGTGTGTGCCGGAACTGATCGACCGGCACCACGGATTTCAGCCGATAGCCACCGTCGATCAGCAGCCGCGCATCGCGGGAGAAGGTCGCGACGTTGCAGGACACCGCGACCACGACGGGCACCTTGCTCGCGGCGAGCTTCAGCGCCTGCGCTTGGGCGCCCTGGCGCGGCGGGTCGAACACCACGGCGTCGAAGTCGCACAGCTCCTGCGGCACCAAGGGGCGGCGGAATAGATCGCGCGGCTCCGCTTTGATCGGTTTCAACCCGGGTGTGCGCGCGGCTTTCACGAGCGCTGCGATGGCGCCAGCGTCGCTGTCATAGGCGGTTACGCGCGCCTTCTCCGCGAGCCGCAGAGCAAACGGGCCGACGCCGCAGAAGAGATCGAGAACCTCCTTGGCCTTGCCGATGCGCTCCGCCACGAGCGCTGCAAGCGCCTCTTCGCCCGCTACCGTCGCCTGCAGAAACGAGCCCGGCGGGAGCGTCACTTCCGCACGGCCCATCGTCACCGTCGGCGGCAGGCGTTGCAGCACCAGCTCGCCGTGCCGCGTCAGTCGCGCCAGCCGGTGTTGCTCGGCGACGCGCGAGAGGGTGGTGACCAGCGGCGTCGGCAGCGGGCCGGAGCCGCGCACGTCGACGTCGAGGCCGTTGGCGGTGGCGGTGACCTGAATGTCGAGCGGCTTCGTCACGGGCATCTTGGACGTCAGCGGCTCAGCCAACGCCCAGGCCGCGTCGAGCGCGCCGTCGAGGGCGGGATCGAGGATGGGGCAACGATGAATCGGGATGACTTCGTGCGAGCTCGTGGCGGAGAACCCGACCTTGAGGATGTCATGCGTGCCGAAGCGGCCGTGCAGCGTGATACGCCTGCGCCCGGCACCATGAGCATCGATCAGTGACGCGACTTCGCAATCAATGCCGGCCTGCGCCAGCGTCTCCACCACGATTTTGCGTTTCCAGGCGCGATACGGCTCAGTCGCCCAATGCTGGATGGCGCAGCCGCCACAGACGCCGAAATGCGGACAGAACGGCTCGATCCGTTCAGGGCTTGCGACATCCACCGCGAGCAGCTTGCGGCGGTCGGGATGATGGCCCAAGACGTGATCGACCTCGACTGTCTCGCCGCCGAGCGTGTAGGGCACATAGATCGCTTCTCCGGCATCGAGGCAGACGCCGTCGCCGCGATGCCCGACGTGATCGATCCTGACGCGCTCAACCACGGCGGGCCCCGAGGAAGAATTCGATATTGCCGTCGCCGCCCGTGATCGGCGAGGGGAACACCTCGATGTCGGTGCAGCCGAGCGACGCGGCAAAGGCCGCGATGTCGTCGCAGATCTCCCGGTGAACGGCGGTGTCGCGGATGATGCCCTTCTTGTTGTGTTTCCGGTCGGCCTCGAATTGCGGCTTGATCAGCGCCAGCAGGTTCATGGGCGCAGCCGCCAATGACAAGGCCACCGGCAGCACCGTCTTGAGCGAGATGAAGCTGACGTCGATGACGACGACATCGGGCCGCGCCGGCAGGCGTTTGCCTTCGTAGGACCGGATGTCGGTCTCCTCCATCGACACGATCTTGGGATGATCGCGCAGCGAGGGATGCAGTTGGCTGGTGCCGACGTCGATCGCGAATACCAGGCTGGCGCCGTTCGCCAGCAGCACCTCGGTGAAGCCGCCGGTAGAGGCGCCGACGTCGAGGCAGACGTGGTCCTCGATCTCGATCGGATAGCGCTCCAGCGCACCGGCGAGCTTGACGCCACCGCGGGAGACGAAAGGGTGCGCCGGCTCGGCCTGGATCACCGCATCCTCGGCGATCGTCTCCGACGGTTTCGAAACCTGCTTGTCGTCCGCAATGACGAGGCCGGCCTCGATCGCCGCGCGCGCTCGTGCCCGGCTCTCGAACAGGCCGCGCTCGACCAGCAATATATCCGCGCGCTTGCGGGCAGGGGGCATCGGGTCACTCAAGAGGGGCTGGCGCTTATGTAGCGATCAATCGCGCGGCCGCCATCCGGACGCAAGCCTCGAAGGCGGCAAGATCGTGCCAGATGTCGACGGGCCGCTTGGACGGCGTCACCAGCGGGCAGCCATGCAGTTCCAGCGCATGGATCATCATGAGATTGTCCACGAGGCCGAAATCCTCGACGGTCAACCCCTGCGCGTCTACCAGCCGTCCATCCTCGGCGGTGACGTCCGTGAAGCGGCCGGCCCGGTCGGCATACGCCGCGTCCTCGTTGGAATAGGCGAGGCAGAACTTACCCGTGCCCGCCATATAGCCGAGCTCGTAGACGGTGCCGGGATCGGCGCCCGGCCCACGAAACGGCGTGAGATTGGCGATGATGGCGTCTGCCGCGTCCATCATGGCGACGTTTCCGCGAAAGATCTGCCGCGATGCATCGCTCGCGGTGAGGTCGATCGCATTGTCGAGCGGATAGAGGCCGGTGAGACCATGCGCAGCGCAGATCGCGGCCTTCTGCCGGCCGATCTCGATCGCATCCGGCAGGAACACGTCGGGGCCTGCCAGATAGATGTTCATGGAAGCAATGATCGAGGCGGCATAGCGTTGTCACCATGCCAGCGGTGCCAAACCTCTCCCTACGGGAGAGGTGGAGCTCAGTGCCAGCACGACGATCAGGCCAGCTTGACCGTCTCGGTCTTCACGTCCTTGCCGAGCGCTTCGAACACCTTGGCGACGATGCCCTTGGCGTCGAGGCCGGCGCGGGCGTACATCGCGGCCGGGGTATCGTGGTCCTGGAACACGTCGGGCAGCACCATCGAGCGGAACTTGACCATGCCGGTGTCGAGCACACCCTGATCGGTCAGGTACTGCGCGACATGCGAGCCGAAGCCGCCGATCGAGCCTTCCTCGATCGTGATCAGGATCTCGTGGTCCCGGGCGAGCTTGAGCACCAGCTCGGTGTCGAGCGGCTTCATGAAACGCGCGTCCGCAATCGAGGTGGACAGGCCGTGGGCGGCAAGCTCGTCGGCCGCCTTCTCGCATTCGGCGAGACGCGTGCCGAAGGAGAGCAGGGCGATCTTGCTGCCCTGACGGATCATGCGGCCTTTGCCGATCTCGAGCGGCACGCCGACGTCGGGCATCTCGACGCCGCGGCCCTCGCCGCGCGGATAGCGCAGCGAGCTCGGGCGATCGTCGATCGCAACCTGGGTCGCCACCATGTGCACGAGCTCGGCCTCGTCGGCCGCCGCCATGATCACCATGTTCGGCAGGCAGCCGAGATAGGCGTTGTCGAACGAGCCGGCATGGGTCGCGCCGTCGGCGCCGACGAGGCCGGCGCGGTCGATGGCGAAGCGGACGGGCAGACTCTGGATCGCGACGTCGTGCACGATTTGGTCGTAGCCGCGCTGCAGGAAGGTCGAGTAGATGGCGCAGAACGGCTTGTAGCCTTCGGTAGCAAGACCGGCGGCAAACGTCACTGCGTGCTGCTCGGCGATGCCGACGTCGAAGGTGCGATCGGGGAAGGCCTTGTTGAAGATGTCGACGCCGGTGCCCGACGGCATCGCGGCCGTGATGGCGACGATCTTGTCGTCCTTCTGCGCTTCCTTGACGAGGCTTTGGCCGAACACGTTCTGGTACGCCGGCGCATTCGGCTTGGCCTTGGCTTGCGTGCCGGTGGCGACGTCGAACTTGACGACAGCGTGGTACTTGTCGGCGGAGGCTTCGGCCGGACCGTAGCCCTTGCCCTTCTGCGTCACGACGTGGACCAGGATCGGGCCGGTCTCCATGTCGCGGACGTTCTTCAGCACGGGCAGAAGATGGTCGAGATTGTGACCGTCGATCGGGCCCACATAATAGAAGCCGAGCTCCTCGAACAGCGTGCCGCCGTCCATCATGAAGCCGCGGGAATATTCCTCGACGCGGTTGGCGCGGTTGGCGATGATCTTGGGCAGGCGCTTGTTGATCTGCTTGGCCGCATCGCGCAGCGTGCGATAGGTCTTGCCGGAGTAGAGGCGCGACAGATAGGCGCTCATGGCGCCGACCGGCGGCGCGATCGACATGTCGTTGTCGTTGAGGATGACGATCAGGCGCGAGTTCATCGCACCGGCGTTGTTCATGGCCTCGTAAGCCATGCCCGCCGACATCGCGCCGTCACCGATCACGGCGATAACGTTGTTCTTGCCGCCGGAGAGGTCGCGCGCTACGGCCATGCCGAGGCCGGCGGAGATCGAGGTCGAGGAATGTGCCGCGCCGAACGGATCGTAGTCGCTCTCGCTGCGCTTGGTGAAGCCGGACAGGCCACCGCCGGTGCGCAGCGTGCGGATGCGGTCGCGCCGGCCGGTGAGGATCTTGTGCGGATAGGCCTGGTGGCCGACGTCCCAGATCAGCCGGTCGCGCGGCGTGTCGAAGACGTAATGGATCGCGGTGGTGAGCTCGACCACGCCGAGACCGGCGCCGAAGTGACCGCCGGTCACCGAGACGGCGTCGATGGTCTCCTGCCGCAGCTCGTCGGCGACCTGGCGAATCTGCTCGACCTTGAGCTTGCGCAGGTCTTCCGGCGTCCGGATGGTGTCGAGAAGCGGCGTCTTGCTGTATGCGTTCACGGCGATTTCCAATTTGTCAGCCCCGGAAAGTCATTCCGGTGCGCGATGGGTTTGCACAATATCGGCGCAGCGCGAGTCCTCAAACCGTCGGAGCCACCTGCATGGGGCGAGGCCCCTCTTCAAGCTTAGGTAAGCTTAAGTGCGCTCCGGTTCAGTCTCTGTGATCCCTGTCACCTAGATCGGCTTCGTCCGTCCCAAGCCAATTTCATTAGCAGTTTGAAGCGCTTGCCGTCGGCAATCGGTGCCCACGCAAGGCTTGCAAAAAGCCACACTCCGCGCAGCTTTACACCAAACCTTGGGCCAAAGCCAACCCGCCGGACCGACTAGGGGTATGCAGGTGCAACCGGCGGGCCAGAGTGGTTAACCGTGGCCCCCGGTGAGACGTTCCGCTGCTGCTCGGTTCCTTGGCAGGCCCTTTCTGCCCAAAATGCGATCCTGCCAGCCTCGGCGGTCGATCGCGTACGGGAGGGCGTCCCTTCGCCGGCATGGAACCGGCACGCCAGGAATAGCGTGGATGTAGAAAGGGCTGCTGGGGCCCGGCCTGTGGGGCTCCCGCGGGGCTTACGACGCCAGAGGGGTGGGTTGGAGATCCGGCTGATCTATTGGACGTCGAGCGGCGCCGTGCCGGTGGCCTGGCCGCTGGCGTCCGTGGTGATCTTGTCGACACGCGCTTCGGCCTGCCGCAGCAATTCCTCGCAGCGCCGCTTCAGGGCCTCGCCGCGCTCGTAAATCGTAACGGATTCCTCCAGCGGCACCTTGCCGTCCTCGAGCCGCTTCACGATCGTCTCGAGTTCCTCGATCGCGCGCTCGAAGGTCAGCCTGGAGACGTCAACTTGGGTGTTTTCGGCCATATCCGTTTCCGATGCCCGATTCGTTTCCTCGGAGAGAAAACAGAGTTTTGCGGGCGTAATGTGGCGGGTGCGTCAAGCGCCCATCAGGGCGCCGACATGCGCCGTAACAGATTCTTTCAGTCCTTGCAGGTCATAGCCGCCCTCGAGGACCGAAACAACGCGGCCGCCGGCGGTCTTGTCGGCGAGATCCATCAGTTTGCGAGTCACCCACGCATAGTCTTCCGCGCGCAGGTTCAGCGAAGCCAGGGGATCGCGGTAATGCGCATCGAAGCCAGCGGAGATGATCAGAAGCTCCGGGCTGAATTTCTGGAGCTGCGGCAAGATCAGATTCTCGAACGCTGAGCGGAATTCCGGGCCGCCATCCTCGGAGGCCAGAGGCGCATTGACGATGGTGTCGTGATCGCCGCGCTCGCTCGTCGCGCCGGTGCCCGGAAACAGCGGCATCTGGTGCGTCGAGCAATACATCACGGTCGGGTCGGACCAGAAGATATCCTGCGTGCCGTTGCCGTGATGCACGTCGAAATCGACGATGGCGGCGCGCTTGATGCCGTATTTGCGCTGGGCGTGGCGCGCGGCGATGGCGACATTGTCGAAGAAGCAGAAGCCCATCGGCTTGCTGATCTCGGCGTGATGGCCGGGCGGGCGCACCGCAACGAAGGCGTTGCGATGCTCGCCCGCCATCACGGCCTCGGTTGCCGCCACCGCGCCGCCGACGCCGCGCATCACCGCTTCCCAGGTGCCGGCTGACATCGAGGTGTCGCCGTCGATATAGACCTGCCCGCTGGTCGGCGCGATATGGCGCAGCTCGGTAACGTAATGCTCGTTGTGGCAGAGCGTGACGAGATCGAGATCGCCCTCCGGCGCCTCCTCGCGCGCCAGGAACTGAAAGCGCTCATGCGACAGTGCTTCCTCCACCGCGCGCAGGCGATCCGGCCTCTCAGGGTGTCCCGGCGGCGTGACATGGTCGAGGCAGGCCTTGTGGGAAAGGAGAAGCGTGCTCATCAGGTCGGCCTCATGGGATGCGGGCTATCGACGTCGTTGACGCATCCGGCGCCAAAACGCAATGCAAAACCCAATCTAGGCGCTTGGCCAGGAATGGCAAAGGGCTGCGTGTTTGATCGAGATCAATTCACGCGCAGGATGCGGGTGGGCGGCAGCGGACCGATCGGCCCGTTCGCCCGGAAAAACGCGAACAGCGCGTCCGCGTCGTAGCCGCCATATCGCGGTGCCGTACCCTGTTTGGCGACGGTAAACCCGTCTCCGCCGACTGCGAGGTAATCGTTGAGCGTGACGCGGTAGTCGCTTCCAGGTTCGATCGGCCTGCCGTTGAGCGTCATCTTCTCCGAGATGACGCGCTGCCCGAATGGCTTCGATGCATCCCAGGTATAGCTGAAGCCGTTCGACACCTGGAGGATCCGCGGCCGCTTGGGATCGAGCCATTGCTGCTCAAGCAGGTCCTTGAGCTGGCTGCCCGTCAGCGTCATGGTGACAAGGCGATTGCGGAACGGCTGGCTGGCGAAGACATCGCCGAACGTTATCGCGCCATTTTCCTTCGGAGCGATGTCGGTGCGGACGCCGCCGGGATTGGTGAGCGCGATGACAGCGCCGCCATCCTTCGTATCGCGCGTCGCCGCCAATTGCGCGTCGGCAATGATACCACCAAGCGCGCTTTCGCCGGCGTCGTTCGGCACGCGTGACAGCGTCTGCGTCACTGAGCCGGCCGGCCGGTTCGCGATCGGCGCGGAGAGCCTGTCGTAGGCGTCGATCAATGCGGTCTGCTCGGGATCCCGGGCCAGCGAGGCATTGGCGACGATGACATTCTCGGCCTTCGTCCCGACGATGTCGCGCGTGGCCGGATCGAGCTTCAGGTCGATCGCGGTGACCAGGGTACCGTATTTGTCGCCGCTGGTGACGAGCCGCCCGTCGATGTCGCAGACGTAGGCTTGGTGGGTGTGGCCGCTGACGACGACGTCGACGGCACGATCGAACCTCTTCACGATCTCGACGATCGGCCCGGTAATCGCAGGACATTCATTGTAGTCGCCTGCGGGCTCGCCGCCCTGGTGGATCAGCACCACGATCGCCTCGACGCCCCGCGCCTTCAGCTGCGGTACCAGCGCGTTCACCGTCTCGGCCTCGTCGCGGAATTCGAGCCCGGCAATGCCGGCTGGAGAGACGATGCCCGCCGTTTCCTTCAAGGTCAGCCCGATGAAGGCGATGGGTATGCCGTCGAATTCCCGGATCTCGTAGGGAGGCAGCACACTCTTGCCGGTAGAGGTCTCGATGGTGGAGGCAGCGAGGTACCGGAACTTGGCGCCTGTGAATGGATGCGGTCCCTGGCAGCCGTCGACCGGATGGCAACCGCCGTTCTGCATGCGCAGAAGCTCGGTCTTGCCCTCATCGAATTCGTGATTGCCGACCGAGCTGATCGCGAGGCCCATCATCGAGAGCGACTCGATCGAGGGCTCGTCGTGGAACATCGCCGACAGGAACGGGCTCGCGCCGATCAGATCGCCGGCGGCAACGAATATGGTGTTCCTGTGCCCTTCGCGCAGCTGCTTGACCAGCGTTGCCAGGTATTCGGCGCCACCAGCGGCCACCATCACCTTCCTGGTTCTGTCCTCGGGATCGTCGATGCGAATGCCGCCCGGTGGTGGGCGCAGATTGCCGTGGAAGTCGTTGATCGCGAGCACGCGCAGCTCGACCGGCTCGGCGGTCTGGGCCGACGCGGGAAGGGCGAAAGTGAGCGTCAGTGCGAGTGCGGAAAGGAGGACCGAGTATCGCATGGAATGAGACTAGACGTTCCGCACGAAGATTTCACGAAAGTTCTCGCCGTCTTTCGGGCTGGCGCCTTCGTCACGCCCGGGAACGACGAGCGAGCGTGCACTCACTGGTCCCTCCCGTTCGCGAGTTCGTGGAACGCCGCCACCGCGGCGTTCAGCCGCTCACCCCCAGTAGCACCGCATCCGCCGACGCGACCGACTCCGCGCTCTCCGTCACGGTGCGCTCGAGCGCTCCCGCTTGCACCGCGATGTTCTCGGCAAAGAAGCGCGCGAGCGCGACATGGCGCGCAGCGTCCGCGTTGCCGTCGGCCTTTGCGGCAAGCGCTTCGGAGGCCAGCAGGCAGCCGCCGAGCGTCGAGCCGAACTGCTGCAAATAGGGCGTCGCGCCGGCGAGCGCCTCGTTCGGTGCGGAGGCAACGCGCTCCAGCAGCCATTTGCTGGTCCGTGTGAGCGCATCGATCGCCTCGCGCAGCTTGGCGCCCGTCGTGCCGAAACCGGGATCGTTGGAGGCCTCGACCTGGCTGACGGTTGCCGAGAGCTCGTCGAGCAGCGCCCACACAGACGCGCCGCCATTGGCCGCCAGCTTGCGCGTGACGAGGTCGATCGCCTGGATGCCGTTGGTGCCCTCGTAGATCGCGGTGATGCGGGCGTCGCGATAGTGCTGGGCCGCGCCGGTCTCCTCGATGAAGCCCATGCCGCCATGCACCTGCACGCCGAGATAGGCGACCTCGTTGCCGATGTCGGTGGAATAGGCCTTGGCCATCGGCGTGAGCAGTGCCGCGCGTGCTGCCGCATCTGCGCGCACCTTCGCGTCCTTGGCGCGGGTCGAGACGTCGATCGCGACCGCGGTCGCATAGCAGATCGTGCGCGCCGCAGCGGTCTGCGCCCGCATCCGCATCAGCATGCGCTTGACGTCGGGATGGACGAAGATCGCGTCCGAGCCGTCGCCCTTCCTGCCGACCGCGCGGCCCTGCCTGCGCTCCTGCGCGTACGACAGCGCCTGCTGATAGGCGCGGTCGGCAACGCCGACGCCTTCGAGGCCGACGCCGAGGCGGGCCTGGTTCATCATCGTGAACATGCAGCGCATGCCCTGATTCTCTTCGCCGATGAGGAAACCGATGGCGCCGCCATGATCGCCCATGGTCATGGTGCAGGTCGGCGAGGCATGCATGCCGAGCTTGTGCTCGACGCCGCTCGCATAGATGTCGTTGCGCTGCCCGAGCGAGCCGTCCGCATTCACCATGAACTTCGGCACCAGGAACAGCGAGATCCCCTTGGTGCCTGCCGGCGCATCGGGCAGGCGCGCGAGCACGAAATGCACGATGTTGTCGGTCATGTCGTGCTCGCCATAGGTGATGAAGATCTTAGTTCCCTTGAGGCGATAGGTGCCGTCGGCCTGCTTTTCGGCGCGGGTGCGCAGCGCGCCCACGTCGGAGCCGGCCTGCGGCTCGGTCAGCTGCATCGTGCCGGTCCATTCGCCGGAGACGAGCTTTCCGAGATAGATTCTTTTCAGCTCGTAGCTACCATGCGCGTCCAGCGCCTCGATCGCCGAGGCCGTCAGCAGCGGGCAGAGACCGAAAGCGACGTTGGCGGCGCTCCAGATCTCGGTACAGGCGGCGTTGATCGCCAGCGGCAGGCCCTGGCCTCCGAAACCTTCCGGGCCGGACACCGCGTTCCAGCCGCCCTCGGTCCAGCGCTTGTAGGCGTCAGGCCAGCCCGGCGCGGTCGTGACCTTGCCGCCCTCGAGCTTGATACCGTGCTCGTCGCCGACCTTGTTGAGGGGCGCCAGCACGTCGGATGCGAATTTGCCGGCTTCTTCCAGCACGGCGGCCGCAAGGTCGGCGTCGAAATCGCCGTAATGGCCGGCCTCCACGGCGGCCTTCAGGCCGGCGCCATGGTTGAGCGACAGCAGCATGTCAGAAATAGGCGCGCGGTAGGTCATGGCTCACTCCCGAGGGCAGATGTTTGGCGCCGTATTCTCACGAAACGAAGGCGGTCTCAATGGTCGGGGCGGGGTGGCCGGGAACGACAGCTTGGGACGCGACGGAAGGGCGGGCGCAACCAATCCCGCGCCTGCGCTATTTTACGCCTCCAGGCGGTTGAAATGCCGCCCCGCTCCCTATAGACCGGCTGCGACTGGAGAGAATCCGCGGTAGCGCTATCTTCCGCCATTCCCACAGTCGCCTGATGGGGCGTAGCCAAGCGGTAAGGCAGCGGATTTTGATTCCGCCATTCGGAGGTTCGATCCCTCCCGCCCCAGCCAGATTGCTCGCCCCGCCTGCAATCACTCGCGACACCCATCCTGGCTGGGGAGCACTGCTGCAGGCCGCCCACATCTTTCGCCCGGATGCCGTGTGCTCCTGGCGGCACCGACCGCCGTTCGCTTGTCCCGAAACTTGCAGGCGCAATCATCCAGCAGAACGCCGGAGGGCGGTCACCGGAATGACAAGGCCTGACGACAGGCGGCGAGCATAGCGACTCCATTCATGGAAATGACGCTGCCGGAGCGGCATGGTCGTGCAGAGTGCGGAAGCGAGATCGTAAGTCGCGTCGTGCGACCATCCACGTGCTGTGCCGATTGTCTTGCTTTCTGACCTCTAGCGACCGGTGTGCTAGACGTTTGATGGGAGGATCAATAGTTTAGTACTGCATTTGGATCGAAAACATTCTCCGGAAAAAAGGTCTCGATTGTGACTGCGATTGCTGTTGTCGGCATTGGCTGCAGACTACCGGGACATATCGGCTCGCCGGCCGCCTTCTGGAGCGCGCTCCTGGCGGGCAGCGATCTTGTTACTGATATCCCGCAGCAGCGCTGGAATGCCGACGACTACTACGTGCCCGTGGCGGGGCTGCCGGGCAGCTCGGTCTCACGCTGGGGCGCGTTCCTGGACGACCCATCGGGCTTCGACCATCGCTTCTTCGGCATCGGCGAACCTGAGGCTCTCGCCATGGACCCCCAGCACCGGCTGTTGCTTGAGGTCACCTGGGAGGCCGCCGAACATTCTGGTCGCGATCCGCGGTGCCTGTGCGGGACCGACGCGGGCGTGTTCTTCGGCCTTTCGCATCAGGACTACATGCAGGTCACGCGCGACGCGGGCGCGCTGGGCCAGGCCTACGCTTTCACGGGCACGCCCTTCAGCATGGCGTCGGGGCGGGTGGCCCATGCGATGGGCCTCACGGGCCCGGCGATCACCATGGACACGGCCTGCTCGTCCAGCCTCGTCGCCGTGCATGCGGCTCGGCGGAGCCTGCTTGCGCGCGAGTGCCACATTGCGTTTGCCGGCGGGGCAATGTTGATGTTCTCGCCCGCAACATACGCCTCGGCATCGGGACTCGGCATGCTGTCGCCGACAGGCCGGTGTCACGCGTTCGACGAGCGCGCCGATGGCTTCGTGCGCGCCGAGGGCTGCGGCGTCGTGATGCTGAAGCTGCTGATCGACGCGCTTCGCGACAACGACCGCGTGCTTGCCGTTATCCGCGGCAGCGCCGTCAACCAGGACGGACGCACGCACAACATACTGGCACCGTCCCGCGCGGCGCAGGTCGCGGTGATCGATCGTGCCCTTTCCGAAGCGCAGGTTGACCCCTCGTCCGTCGGAATGATCGAGGCGCATGGCACCGGTACGCCTGTGGGCGACACCGAGGAGTTCCACAGCCTCTCCACGCAGTATGGACGACAGGCGCCCTGCGCACTGGGGTCGCTCAAGAGCAACCTCGGCCATGCGGAATCGGCGGCGGGCGTCCTGGGCCTGATCAAAACGACGCTCGCGCTCGCGCACGGCGTCGTACCGCGATCACTTCACTTTCATCGGCTGCCCGCGCATCTCCAGACGATCGAGACGCGGCTCTTCGTCCCGACGGATACCGCGCCCTGGCCCTCGACCGGTGCGGACGGACTCCGCCGTGCAGCCGTATCGTCTTACGGCATGTCCGGCACGAATGTGCATGTGGTGCTCGAACAGGCTCCTCAGGCAGCGGATTCACCCCTTCCGCTGGAGAGCCGTAGAACAGGCGAACGGCCGTGGCTGTTTCCAATTTCTTCCACCTCGCCAGCGGCGCTTCGCGCGTCGGCCGGCCGTCTTGCGTCCTGGCTAGACGCGACCGCCGGCAGTCACGGCCCGAGTGACGTCGCGCGAACCCTGGCGTGCAGACGAGGGCACAGGCCGGTCCGGCACGCGCTCATTGCGAAAACGCTCGACGATCTGACTGGGCAATTGCATGGGCTCGCAGGCGATGCCTCTATCGATGCGGAGTGGGTCGATGACAACGGCCGCGGGCCCGTCTTCGTGTTCTCTGGACACGGCTCGCAATGGGACACGATGGGAGCGGCGCTGCTCGATGTCGACGCGGTCTTCGCCGATGTGATTGCCGCCATTGAGCCTCTGATTCAAGCCGTCAGCGGCTTCTCCGTGACCGATACTCTACGGCAGCCCGGACAACTCTCCGGAATCGAACGAGTCCAGCCCGCCATTTTCGCCGTGCAGGTCGCGATGGCCGCGTCCCTGAAGGCCCAGGGTGTGGCGCCGTCCGCAGTGATCGGCCATTCGATGGGCGAAGTGTCGGCCGCAGTCGTGGCTGGCGCACTCTCGCTCGAAGATGGCGTAAAGGTGATCTGTCATCGCGCAATGCTGTGCCAGACGCTCGCTGGCTCCGGTGCAATGGCAGTCGTCGGGCTGGCGCCTGCAGCGGTCCGCGAAGATCTGGCGCGCCGGCTGGTCAATGACGTGGAGGTCGCGGTACTGGCGGCTCCGGCATCCACCGTCGTCGGGGGCTCTGTCGAAGCCGTGCAACGTCTCGTCGCTGCTTGGCAGGCCGAAGGCCTGTTCGCCCGTGAGGTCGCGGTCGATGTGGCTTCTCATACCTTCCACGTCGAGCCGATCCTTGCGCAATTGTCGGAGCGCCTCGCGGGAGTGACTGCGAACAAGCCGCAGACGCCGATGTACTCCACGGTCCTGCTTGATCCGCGCGAATCCCCCGTCTGCGATGGCGCTTACTGGGTCGACAACCTTCGGCATTCAGTGCGCTTTCGTCCCGCCGTGCACGCGGTGCTCGAAGACGGACACCGCGTATTCGTCGAGCTATCGCCGCATCCGATCGTGACCCGCGCGGTGTTGGAGAATGCTGCCGCGATGGACTTCGCCGTCCGCGCGCTTCCGTCGATGACGCGCGCCGAGCCCATGCGCAACGGGCTTCTCGATCTGGTTGGCGCCATCTACGTCGCGGGCGCGGCGATCGATTTCGGTGCCATGTATCCGGATGGCCCACTGCTCGATCTCCCGCTGCCGGCCTGGACGCATTATCCCCTGTTCCTTGCGCCGGCTGTGCCAACCGCAGGTGCGCATCACCTTCTGTCAACGCATCCGCTTCTGAATGTCCACCGCACGCTGCACGAGGAACCGGAACGCCACATCTGGTCGTCCGAGGTTGGGCTCAATGCCCACCCCTGGCTTGCGGACCACCGGGTGAACGAAGTGCCGCTTCTCCCGGGCGCTGGCTTCTGCGAGATGGCGCTTGCCGCCGCACGCATGGCCTTTGGTACATCGCTTGTCGAAGTGCAGGCGATGACGTTTGACCACGCGCTCCGGTTGGAGCCGTCGATGCCGGTCGTCTGTACAGCAGTGCTGGATCGGCCCGGTGAGTTGAACTTCAGGCTCGAGAGCCGGGCAGACAGCGGAGCGCAGGTCCATGCAAGGGCTCGGCTCTTTGCAGGTGCCTCTGCAGACTCGGCTCCAGCTTACGACATCGCCGCGCTGCGCGCCGCTCACGCCGGGCCTGTTGCCGCCGATGAAGTGTGGCGATGGTTCGACTCGCAGCGCATCCAGTTCGGACCATCATTTCGCGCATTGGGCACCAGCCTGGCGCTATCTGCCGACGGCGCCTCGCTCTTTGCAGATCTTCGGCTCCCGGCGTCGCTCCGAACGGGCGCGCGCGGCTACACAGTACATCCCGTGCTGCTCGACGCGTGCTTCCAGTCCGTTGGCGCTTTCGCTCAGGTCGTTTCGGGGACAAACGGGCGTCCGCTACTGCCGCTCTCGGTGAGAAGTCTGCGGCTCCACCACCCAGACGCTGACGCCGCGCACTGCATCACTCGCTTTGTCGCGATGGACGCGCTGCACGTCGAGGTGGACATTGATCTGCTCGATGCCTCCGGGCGCGTGCTGCTCAGTGTCGATGGGTTGGCAATGGGTAGCGGTGCGGCCGGACAGCACGCTGACGCCGTGGCCTGCAACTCGCGCCTGCTCGACGTCGTCTGGGAGCCATGGGATATCCCCCGTGCCAAGGTCCAGCCGGGCGATGGCGCCTGGTTGCTGCTCGACGCCGATGATTCCGGACACCAGTTGACGATGAGGCTGGAGGGAAGCCTGCGCGAGCAAGGGTTCAAGACTCTCATCCTCAGCAGCGCCGGGGCCGGGAAGGGAGGCATGTGGCGCGAGCAGATCGAAGATGTTCTGCATCAGCATCGCCCTGCGGCCGTGGCTGTGGTATTGCCGCGCAGCCGCGAGCCAGCGTCTCCGGACGCGGGTCGAGCCAACATAAGCAGCCTGCTGCACGTGACCAAGGCGTTGATGGAGTGCGAGCGGCGGCCTCGCCTCTTCGTCATCACCTGCATGGCCCAACGCGTACTGCCGGACGACACCGTCCAACTCGCGCACGCCGGTGTGCGTGGGTGTCTGCGGGCCGTCGGCGCCGAGTTTCCCGCACTCCATCCCACCCAGATCGACGTGGACCTTCGAGCGGACCTGTCACTGATTCAGCGTCAATTGCTGAGCGGCTCGAAGGAAGACGAAACGGCGCTGCGCGGGGCGAGCGCATATGTCGCACGGCTGCAGCGAAGTCCGCTTGGTCATGCTGATCGCCGCATGGTGGACCGGGACGCGGCGCGCGATGGTCTTCGCCTGGAGATCCGCGTGCCGGGTGACCTCCAGACCCTTGAGATGGCCGCGTTCGAGCGGCGCGCGCCGGACGCGGGCGAGGTGGAGGTGGCCGTCCATGCCACCAGTGTCAATTTCGCCGACGTGCTCGTTGCCCTTGGTCGCTATCCCACGGTCGGTGGTCGCGCGCAGGATCTCGGCCTGGACTTTGCCGGCATCGTCACCGCCGTCGGGCCGGGCCTTTCGCCGTTTCGCGTCGGCGACCGAGTGGCCGGGCTCTGCTGCGGGGGAGCTTGGGCCACGTATGTCACTTGCGATGCGCGGCTGCTCGCTGCGATACCCCGCACGCTCACCGATGCCGAAGCCGCCGCCATTCTCGCCACAACCGCGACAGCGTGGTACGGCCTCAAGGATCTGGCGCGGATCGGTCCCGGCGACAAGGTGCTCATTCACTCGGCGACCGGTGGAGTCGGGCAGGCGGCTGTGGCCATTGCGCGCGCGGCCGGTGCAGAGATATTCGCGACCGCGGGCTCCGAGGCGCGGCGAGAACTGCTGCGCGCCAACGGCATCGGCCACGTGTACGACTCCCGAACCGTGGCATTCGCCGAGCAGATCCGGCAAGACACGGCGGGTTACGGCGTGGACATCGTCCTCAACTCGCTCACTGGCGCGTCGCAGCGCGCCGGCCTGGAGCTTCTCGCCCCGGGCGGGCGCTTCATCGAGATCGGCAAGAAGGACATCTATGGGGGCACGTGGGTCGAGCTGTCTCCGTTTAAGCGCAACCTGTCGTTCTTCGCGGTCGACCTGGCGCAGATGTGTATGACTGCTCCGGCTCGCGTGCAGGCATTGCTGTCGCGCGTCATGCGTCTTGCCGGAGAGGAGCGGCGGATCCTGCCAGACATCGCTGCCTATCCTCTCGCCGACGCGGCTCGCGCCATTCGCGTTGTCAGCGGCGCCGGTCACATCGGCAAGCTCGTGCTCTCGGTTCCAAGGACCGGCCATTACCGCGTGGCAGAGGTGCCGAAGCGCTTCACGCCGTTCAAGAGCGATGGCGCTTACATCGTCACCGGCGGCCTGGGCGGGCTCGGCCTGCTGATCGCCGACGCGATGTCCGCTGCCGGGGCTGGCCGCGTGATCCTCAATGCGCGTTCCAGGCCGACGGACGCGGCTGCGAGCGTGTTGGCCGGGATGAGAGCGCGGGGCACCGAGGTCGAGGTGATAAGTGCGGATATCGCGGCTCCATCGACCGCGCGGCGCCTTGTCGAAGCTGCCACTGCGACAGGCCTCTCGCTGCGCGGTGTCCTGCACGGCGCAGCCGTCGTCGCAGACGGTATCCTTCCCTCCGTCACCGAGGAGAGGCTGTATCGGAATTGGGCGCCGAAGGTGGATGGCGCCTGGCATTTGCATCAGGCAACCTTGAAGCGACAGCTCGACTGGTTTTGCTGTTTCTCGTCGCTCGCAGCGCTCTTTGGTTCGCCGGGGCAGTCCGCCTACGCTGCCGCCAACAGTTGGCTTGACACCTTCACGCAGTGGCGGCGCGCGCAGGGCCTGCCGTCGTCGGCAATTGCCTGGGCCGCGTGGGCGGACGTCGGCGCGGGTGCGCATCTCTCGGCCCGCGGCGATGTGCGAATGATTGACCCACGCGATGGCGCTTATGCATTCGAGACGCTGCTGCGGCACGACCGCGGCTATGCCGCATATGTCGATCTTGGCGGCGCGCCGTGGCTGACGTCGCTATCGGCGCGAAGCCCGTTCGCTGTGGCCTTGTCGCAAGCTCCGGCGGTCGCGGACGATCCGGCGCGCCGCCTGCGCGCGGAGCTGAGACGCGCACCGCTCGATGAGAGGCCGGCCCTGTTGCGGCGTCTGATCATCGAGCATCTCGGTGTCATCTTGCGCCGCACGGTGAATCCCGACCGCTCATTCTTTGACTACGGCCTCGATTCGCTGGGGACGCTCCAATTGCTGGTGGCACTCGAATCCGACACCGGCGTCCGGCTGCGCGCCGTGGAGGTGACGACCGTGCGTGCTCTGGCCGACACGTTGAGCAAGGCGATGCGAGAATTGCAGCCAGCCGGAGCAGATGCCGGTGACTGATCTGAGTCCGCTGCATGACTGGTCAGGGCCTCCTGCGACGCTGACTCTCTGGTGTCCCTCTGCGGCCTCGATAGAAAGCGCCAAACGCGCGCCGGTGTCGCCCGCCTTGCCGAGCTACGAACAGGAACAGCATCTGCGTGCTTTCCGTGCGTGCGAGCAGCGGCAAGAGGCGATGGCGCGCCTGCTCGTGGTTGTGTGGGATGAACCCGGGCGATGTGACCTCAGGGCGATGACCCATGTGGTGACCGCGCATCTGCGCAGGCACGACACTTATCACAGCTGGTTCGAGGAGCGCGGCAAAGCGATCGTAAGACACGTACTGACCGATCCTGCGGCCATTCAGATGGAGTGTTCGACGCTCGGCGAGGTGAGCGCTAAGGATTGGCAGAAGCACATCATCGCAACCCCGACACCGTTCGCATGGGATTGCTTTCGCTTCGGCATTCTCCAACGCACCAATGGCTTCACTTGCTTCGCAAGCATTGACCATTTGCACGGCGACGCGACCGTCATCGCGTTCCTGATGACAGAGATCCGCTTGGCGTATCGCGCTGTGCTCGACGGGGAGACGCCGCTTCAACTCGGACGGCCGGGCAGCTATCTGGATTACTGCACCAGTCAGCGCCAGCGGGCCGCCGTGACAACGTTGTCGGATCCCGAGGTGGAGCAGTGGATCGCGTTCCTGCACCGGAACAGCGGGCGGATGCCCTCTTTCGCGTTGCCGCTCGGTGTGATGGAGGATCGCTATCAGGCCGAGTACGTGCACATCGACATCTTCGATGATGATGCCATGGCCGCGTTCGAGTCCGCGTGCCATGCTTCCGGCGCGCGGGCAATCGGCGGCCTCTTGGCCTGCGCGGCCCTAACCGAACGGGAAATGACAGGGCGGTCGCGCTACAGCGTCGTCACTCCAACGACGACGCGAATATCGCCACAGGCGTTCAGGACGACCGGCTGGTGCGTTGGCGTGGTGCCCATCGACTTCGAGGTGCAAGAGCTGACGTTTTCCGAACTTGCCCTCATTGCCCAACGCAACTTTGACGAACGGCTTTGCCTTGCCAACGTGCCGATCGAGCTCGTGCTCGAACTGGCCGCCGGGCTGCCGGCGGTACGGTCCGTCGCCACGGGTGGCGTCATGCTGTCGTATATGGATGCGAACGTTCCTCCGCTCAGTGCGCACATTGCGCGCGAATGGCATGAGGCGAATGGGCGCGTTTATATTAACCAAGGCATGGCCGCGCAGGTTGCGCTCTGGTTGTTTCGTACGCAACGCGGGCTCTCGCTTACGGTGGCTTATCCGGCCAACGCGACCGCCCGAGCCTCGATGCACCGCTATGTCAAAGCCTTTGCGGGTGCATGCCGCCGGGCGGCCGACGCAGTGATGGCGACGCAAGCTCATGTCGGCCTTTCGCTATGACGCATGCGATCGCTGACCCGGAGAACCCGCACCCTATGTCGCCGCCGTTCCTGTCCTTTACGGATCAGGCAATTTACCTCGCGCATGTCTCACTCGGGCAACATGCGGTCATTCAGGTACTGTGGCGCTATCTGCGGCCTGTGGACCTGGACGCGCTGACACGGTTCCGTGACAATCTCGCGCACGGACATCTGGCGCGGCTGATCCGGCCGGCGCTGCTTCCGTTCGCGCGGCACCAATGGGTCAGCGCGCCACCACCTTCGTCCGCTCTGGCTGTCGTCGAGGCGCCGCTTGCCCCTGAGCAGCTGCAGGCGTGGGCCGACGCGCAGGTGGCGCTTCCACTAGATCCGGTGCGCGGACCAGCATGGAGATTGACGATCCAAACCTTTACAGACAACTCCACGGTGGTCTCGCTTGTGGTGTCGCACTGCATCGCGGACGGACTGACCATCGCAGCAGCCGTGAACGAAGCCGTGCGGGGAGAGCGAAGGCCTGCGGCCTATCCCGCAGGGGCAGTCTTGTCAGCGCTCCGCGCTGCGACAACACTGGGTGCCGAACTGCAACGTATCGTGCGGGACGCGCCGGCAACGCTCCAGGCGCTCGCCGAGCTGGCCCGTACAGCATACACCTCGCGCGCCACGTCCCGCACCGCCGCGTTGAATCAGGCTAGCGCAGATGGCCGGCCAGTCGTATTTCCGTCAGCCTTCATGCGCGTACCCACGTCCGTCTGGGACGCCAGGGCGAAGAGCCTCGGTGCAAACCGTATCACCCTCCTGGCCGCGATAACCGCGGCTTTTGCCCAGACACTCGGTCGTGTCCGCGACGAAGAGGTGACCTTGTTGATTCCCGTCAATCAGCGAGAGGGTTCGTCGCACACCGGCGGAAACGGCGTTGCGCTTGCCACATTGAAGCTGCGTGTCGACGAATTGCGCGGAGGTCTGCATTCGTTGCAGCGGCGTCTGCTAGCTACGCTGCTGCGGACGAGACGGGAACCCAATCGACTTGCCACGCTGCTGCCCCTGGTGCCGTTTGTGCCAAGACGCGCAGCTTCGGCTGCCAACCATGCGGCACTTGGCGCGCTCGCCGACCTGCCGGTCACCTGTTCGAATTTGGGCGACCTGCCGAAGGACGTGCTCCAGATCGACGGCGGCGCGGCCGATCGAGTCTGCTTTCGCGGCATCGACCGCCCCATCCCGCGCTGCGCGATCGAGGCGCGTCAAGGTGTTGCGACTGTCTTCGCCGGCGCCGTACCCGGTTTTCTGAACCTGAGCTTCGTAGCCTATCAGCCTGGCGTGGTGACGGAGGCTCAGCATCTTCGCGCGCTCGTCGAACGGCTCTTCGCTGACTGCGAACTCGTTGGCGAGTCCTTCGATGCTTGAGACGAGCACGCCCGGCGCCCCCGCCTACACGCGGCACCGCCTCGCCTGGCTGGACCAACTGGCTTACGAATTGTTCAGGGCCACGGGTCGAAGCCAATTGATGCAATGCCTGTGGCTCTACGACCGTGACGTGAACCTCGCCGCGCTACTGCGAACACGGGAGCGGTTCGCGGCGCTGTCGTTCAATCGCCTCATCGAGCCGTCGCCCCTGCCGTGGGGAAGGCCTCGTTGGGTGAAGCCGGCCGTGACAGCCATTCCGCTTGAGCAGAGTGCGGACCCGCTGCCACGATCGCGGCTGCTGCACTGGGCTAACCAGCACGCGCGCGCGCCCATCGACCCTGTGATCGGTCCGGCCGTGCGAATGGCCATCCAGCCGTTCGACGACGGCAGCACGGCCGTGAGCCTGGTCGGGTCGCATCTGCTGCTCGACGGGCTGGGGGCCGTGCGCGCCATCGCGGCGGCCGTAAACGGCATCGGCCTCCCGAGCCCATACGCAATTGCAGGTGCCCGGGGGCGGCTGTCCGGGTGCGTGTCGGACGCGTGGCAGGTCCTCGCCGACGCTCCGCGCACGGTCGCCGCGCTCGCCCGGATCGCCCACGCGAACTGGTACAAGTCCGCAGTCCCTGTGTCGAGGTCGGCCGCTGCAGTCGCCGAGGCAGGCCACGAGCCATCGACGATCGTGGAGCTTCCGGCGGTTGTGGTCACTGTTGAATCGGATGCCTGGCTCGTCTGCCAGCAGCGGCTTGGCGGTAGCTCGAATACGCTACTGCCAGGCTTCGTCGCGTCCCTCGCATCGCGCCTGGGCCGCCGCCGTCTCTCCGACGGCGCCATCAGCCTGCTTGTCCCAATAAACCGGAGGCGTGGGCTCGATGACGAACGGGCGCTGGCGATTGATTTCCACACGATGAATGTCGCGCCTGCAGGCTTGGACACGAGCCTGCGCCCCGTCAATGCCTCGCTGGAGGCACTGGTTCGCGGCGCGAGGAAAAGTCAGACCGGTCCACTGGCTTCGTTCCTGCCTGCGATCGCTTGGATGCCGCGCTCCGCCGCGAAGACGCTCGTGGACCGTTTGTTCAATTATGCCGGTGAGCTGCCGGCGAGTTGTTCCGACGTTGGTATGCTGCCGGACGGGCTCGCGCGCATCGACGGCGCGCCGTGCCGCCAGGTGTTGACACGAGCTGTGGATGTCAACGTTACGCGCCAAGACCTGGAGCGCTCCCAGGGCCATCTCGTGGTTGTTGCCTCCCGCTACGGCCAGACGATTTCCCTCTGCATCGAGGCCTGCCAGCTGGGACCCACACAAACCACGCCTGACGAACTTCGCCTGCTGGTCTCGCGGACACTCGCGGACTTCGGACTGGACGCAATCATCGATGCGTGATCTCAAGGGAACGCGCCGCGCTCAGCGTCGTGCCACATTCGTCTGCAAGTGCCGAAGGACAAGGGGCGACGGTCGCTTCGCGCAGCAAAGATCGTGGAGGCTTGAGCGTGAGCCATTCGTCTGCCAACAAGCTCTACCGACGCTGCTCCGGGGCGACCGACCCCGGCGCAGACGACGTGTTGTGCTATATGGACCAGGGTTCATTCGTCGGATTGCGCGCGCTCGGGCGCGGGCCTGCGCTGCACCTGACCTGGTTGTATCCGCACGCTCTCGATGAAGCGGCCGTGAGGGAGTTCAACGAGCGCCTCACGAGAGGATTGCTGGGACGTCTCCTGCAGCGTTCGCCATTACCATGGGGGCGGCACCGTTGGGTGGCCAATCCTGTGTCGGGGCCGGTGACGTGGTTTCGTGACCCGCTCCCGGATGAGCGTCTGCCCCATTTGCGACGTGAGCTGCTCGATCTGCCTCTCGATCCCGAGCACGGACCAGGCTGGCGACTGGCAGTCCAGCCGCTGGAGGGCGGCGGCTGCGCGCTGATGATGCTGGTCTCGCACACGATCGCTGACACCCAAGCCACAAGTCAGGCCATTGCTGACGCAGTGGCGGGTCGATGTCTTGACCATGGATTCCCAGCCCCATCCTGGCGATGGTCTCCAGTGATGCTGGCGTGCGACAGCGTCGAGAGCTTGCGGACTCTGCCCGACGTCTCGCGTGCTCTGGTAGCTCTCCTGCGAGGGGCGCACAAAAGGAGGGCGGGCGTGTCCCGTTCGAGCGCTCGAAGCAGTCGCAACCGGCTTGAGCCGGCAGTGGATGTGCCGCTTGTGTGGGTGGTCATGGACGCAGCAGCGTCGAAACGGCGAACGTCGGATCTGGGTGTGGCGAGCAACACGCTGATCATGGCCTTCACGGCACGGCTCGCTCTCCGGATGGGCCGCGTGGATGCTTCGGGGCGCGTGAAGCTGGTGTTGCCGGTCAGCGACCGCCGTTCGAGCGACCGCCGCGGCAACGCGCTGCGGTCGATCACCGTGATGGTGGATCCCGATGCCTGCCGCAACGATCCGCGCGCTTTACAGCGAGATATGAAGGCTGCCCTGGCCTCGCTGATCCGCCACGGTGATGACTTGTCGCCGGTGCTGCCGCTGATTCCGTATGTGCCGCTGTGGCTGGCGCGTCATCTGGAGCGGGCGGCACTCGGGGCGGACCTGCCTGTTGGATGCAGCCTCGCCGGCGAATTGCCGCTCGACGTGCACCGCCCTTGCGGCGAGGCGTCACTTCTGCAGATTGCCCCTCTGGAGCGCTATACAGCCGCAGAACTCGAACGGCTGGGCGGCCTGCTATTCATCCTGTGCCACCGTGTCGGCGAACGGCTGTTCGCCACTGTGTCCGGCTACGCCAAAGATCGCGTGACGACCCGCGCCGAATTGGCACCGATCGTGCGCGACGCACTCGCGGATATGGGCCTGTGCGGGGCGCTCAGTTGACGAGAACCGACCGACACAGCGCACGGCCAAGACGGTTGTCGAACGTTCAAGCGACGCGCAGCGCATCGACGATGTTCATGCGGGCGGCTCGTACCGCCGGCAGAAAACCCCCGAGGAGGCCCATCACCAGCGCGAAGACGAGCGACCGCAGCACGATGCCGGGCGTCAGCACGAACTGGAATGCGAGCTCGGAGAGCGAGGTCCAGTTCAGCGTCGTGATCTTCACCTGCGTCATGAGCGATGCGAACAAAAGCCCAACGACCCAGCCGACGAGCGCGAGCAGCAGCGCCTCTACGAGGAAAGCACCGAGGATCCGCGAGCGCCGAAATCCGAGTGCGCGCAGAACCCCCACCTCCATCATGCGGCTAGCCACCGCAGCGTACATCGTTATCGTCGCGCCAATCACCGCGCCGAGCGAGAACATCGCCGAGAGCGTGATCCCGAGAAGCTGAATGAATCCGGAGAGCAGGCGCGACTGCTCCTCGTAGAAGACGCGCTCGCGCTTGGCCTCGATGGTGAGGCGAGGGTCCGCTTCGAGCCGCGCCTTGAGCGCGTCGAAGCCTGAGCTATCAGCCAGCCGTACCGTGACGGAAGAGAAGAAGTCTCGCCGAAACGACTGCATGAGCTGTTCGCTGTCCGCCCAGATCTCCGAATCGAACCCGCTGCCGCCCGCGTCGAACCGGCCTACGATCTTCCACTCCCGGTGCGCAAATTTCAGGCTGGATCCGATCTCGATGTCTTCGAAACGCCCCGCGAGCGCCCGGCCAATGATGATCTCGTCCGATCCCAGACGAAACATGCGTCCCTCGACCAGCCGCAACCGCGGGCGGACGGCCAGAGCGGCTGGACCAACGCCCCGGATCAAGAGGTTGCTTGCCTGCTTGGTCTTGCGCCGGGGCTGGGCGATCAGCACAGCCGCTTCCTTGGAGACAACAGGTGCGCCCTCGGCTCCCATGACGACCTCGGGCTGGCTTTCGATGATCCTGGCCTGCCGACGGTCGATCAGGCTCTGGATCTCGACTTCCGCAGAGCGGCGTACGAAGATGACGTTCGTTTCCTCGCCGGTTGCCACGAGTGTCTGCTTGAGTCCGGAGTCGAGCATGAGCACGGCGGCGTAGACGAACACCACGAGGGCCATGCCCGCCGCGGTGAGCAAATTGGTGAGTTTGCGGACGTAGAGGTTACGCAGGCTGTAGGCGAGCAGCAACGGCATGATCAGCCCAACGCCCGAAGACCGTTGACGATGCTGACACGGGCGGCCTGGCGCATCGGCAAGACCGCCGCGAGGACCCCGACCGCCAATGCCGAAAGTGCCTGAAGCAACACAGTGTTGACGCTCACGATCAGCGACGGGAAGAGCGTCGCGGAGAGTTCGGCAAGTCGCGAGGCAACCGGGGGCGTCAGCCCGATGGCGATGGCACCGCCGACCAATGCGATCGCGACGGATTCTCCCAGGATCAGGCGTGCGACGTAGCCGGGGCTGAAGCCAATGGCCTTCAGCGTGGCATACTCGCGGAGTCGCTCGCGCGCCGTCATCGCCATGGTGTTGGCCATGACCGCCAGGATGATGAAGATGACCACGAACGAGACCACGCGAATGGAGATGAGGATCGCCTCGGTCTGCTTCACGAAGCCGATCTGGAACGCGCGCTCAGTCTCGGTGAGTGTCTCGGCGCGCGAGTTTCGGAACACTTCGTCGATCGCCTGACTGACTTCCGCGACCCGATTGATGCTGCCAACGTCCACGGCGAAGAAGCCGACCTGGTCGGCTTGTGCCTTGGAGCGCACCCGTAGCGTCTCGTTCAAATAGTCCCAACGGAAGAAAAGCTGCGAGGTGTCGGTTTTGGCGTCTCGGCCGTCGAAGACGCCGCAGATCACGAATTCCCAGTTGCCGGGGAAAAGCGTCCCGCGCAGTTGAACAACATCGCCCGGCCTGAAGCCGAAGCGCTTGGCGAGTCTGCGTCCAACAATTGCGCCGCGGCGGTCGCGGAGGAAGGCGCGCCGCACCTCGTCCGAAACGAGGATCTCGGGGAAGATATCGAAGTAGCTCGCGGCATCGATCGCAAACTGGGGAAAGAAATTCTTCGGATCCTTGTAGACGCCGCCGAACCAGGTCATGTAGGTGACGTGCCGCACGCCTTCGACAGCGCCGATGCGCTTGTAATATGCCTGCGGTAGCGGCAGCGTGAAAGAGACGGCGTTGCGGGTGAGCAGCCGCGAAGGCACAGCGCCATCCACGCCAGCGTACCACGTTTTGACCACCGTCTGGAGCACACCAAAGGCCAGGATTGAAACAACGAGGCCGACCAGCGTCAGAGACGTGCGGAGCCGTTGGCGCAAGACGTTGCGCGCCACGAGCGTCAGCCATTGGCTCATGACCGGCGCTCACTCAAGGCGCTGCTCCACCAGATACGAAAGATCGCCCTTCTCCAGATGCATGATGCGCTTCGCACGCGCCGCCGCGCGGCGATCATGGGTCACCATCACGATCGTCTTGCCCATGTCGCGGTTCAACCGCTGCATGATCTCGAGCACCTCCTCCGCGGACTGCCGGTCGAGGTCGCCCGTCGGCTCATCGGCCACCAGCATCGTCGGGTCGGTGACGATCGCCCGCGCGATCGCCACGCGCTGCTGCTGCCCGCCCGAGAGCTCCGAAGGCAGATGTTTGACGCGATCGCTCAAGCCTACGAGACTGAGCGCGAGTTGCGCGCGGTCTCGGCGTTCGCGGCGCTTGAGGCCCGTGAGCGTGAGAGGCAATTCCACGTTCTCCAGCGCCGTGAGCACAGGCATCAGGTTATAGAACTGGAAGATGAAGCCCACATTCGCCGCGCGCCAGTCAGCGAGGTCGGCTTCCGGGAGGAGCGTGATGTCCTCGCCAGCCACCGTGATCGAGCCATGATCCGGACTGTCGATGCCGGCAATCAGGTTGAGCAGGGTGGACTTGCCCGACCCGGACGGGCCCATCAGCGCGAGGAACTCCTTGCGACGGATGTCGAATGTGAGTTTGGAAAGGACCGGAACGATCTGCGCGCCGCGCCGATAGCTCTTGCTCACGTCGCTCAGCGCGATGAGCACGTCTTCGCCGGTCGGCACGTCGGAGACGCGAAGCACGGTCACTTCGTGGCCTGCTTGACTGCGTGCCCGTCAACAAGATCTTCCAGAGGTCGGACCACCACGCGCGTGCCGGCTTTGAGATCGCGTACCTCGATCTGGTCGCCCACCTTCGCGCCGAGATCCACGCGCCGCAGGCGAGCCTTGCCATTCTCGATGACATAAAGGTGCTGTTGTCCGCCCACCTCGAAGACGGCCGCCATCGGCACTGCAAGAACCGGCTTGCGCTCTGATTCGGCTACTTCACGCTCGAGGAAGGCCACCTTGGCGCTCATGTCCGGAAGCATCCGCGCGTCGCGGTGCACGAACCGGATTTTCACGAGGGTAGACGCCTTGGCGCGATCCACCGTCGGTACCATCCGGTTAACCACACCCTCGAAACGCTCGCCGGGGATCGCGTCCAGCTGGATCTCCACCGCTTGCCCCACGTGGATGCTCAGGTACGACGACTCCGCGACGTCGGCTTCCACTTCAAGCGAGTCCATGTCGGCGATGGTGACCACCGCGCCCTTGGTGTCGACCGCCTGCGAGAACGGTGTGATCGTATCACCGACGTTGGCGTGCCGCGTGAGCACGACGCCGTCGAAAGGCGCCCGGATCAGGGTCTGGCCGACGGCAACTTCGGACGCGCGGAGATTGGCCTGTGCAGCGGCGATGGCGGCCTCGTACCCGGCAAACGCTGCTCGCGCCTTGGCGAGGCGTGCCTCAGCGCTTTCGCGCATCGAATCGCTTATGATGTTCTTCTCGCCGAGGGCCGCGGAGCGCTTGAACGCGATCTCCGCTTGCGTGAGCTCCGCCTGCCCCTGGGCGAGGTTGGCATAGGCAACCTGCACGTTGGCGGCGGCCTGGTCGCGCATCGCCTGGGTATCGCTGCTCTCGAGCCGGGCGATCACTTCGCCCTCGTGCACCTTGCTGCCTTCGAGTACACCCAACCATTCCAGGCGGCCTGTCGCCTTCGAGGCGACGGACGCCTTGCGTTGCGCAACGACGTAGCCAGTCGCGTTCAACAGTGTCAGCGCCTGTGAGGGATAGACGGAGTAGACGGCCGCCGTCTCGACCGCGATCTGCGTGTGCCGGCGCCACATCCACGTTGCGACTCCGATGCCGACAAGCATGGCGACCACAAGGACCCGGACCAGGATGCGGCGCAGTTGTCTGCGACGGCGAGAGTCGGCGCTACGGTCGATCGCAAGCGCCGATAGATCGGACGCGGCGGGGAGGCCATCGCTTGGGGGGTTGTGCAGATTCATAGTCTCGTCATGAATTTCCGGGCAATGCAGCGCAAACTTGAAGAAAATATCTCGTTTCGGAAGCGGTAAGCCAGGCACTCGACGACTGTCAATTAGCATCAAAAGCGAGTGTTGACACCTATCATTTCGAATTCTCCAAACCGAGCGACGCCATAGAATTCATCGTCGCACGACGGGGAGGCGAGACGACATCAAACCTGCGGCTGCGCGTGGGTTGCAGCGGCGTGCTACCAGGGGATACGGCCCTGCGTCGCCATCGACATCAGGGATACGCATTGAGGGCTTGCCCTGCAGCATCCTTGGACACGTCGCTTTGAGCGGGCTTCTCAGGATCAGGGCAAAGTGCGGGGCAGCAGCTGCAGCGGCAGATTGGCCCTTGTCATGATGAGGCGCATAAGTGCCGTCCCGAGATCTGGCCGCGTCATCGACCGCTGCGGGCGGATATTCGGTGACGCCGGTGAGGTCGTCGTTCGCTCCTCGATCGAGTGCTGGTGCGCCAGCATTTGCGAAGCACCAGCCAGATCTACCCGCAATGACGGGAAAGCCGGTCGAGTTCGCTCGGTCATTTGCTGACGAGCAGGAGGTGCAAGAGTGATCCCCAGCCCCTTTGGCGCACGTGTTACGTCTGCCTCAGCGATCGCCCAAGCCATCACCACACGGCGCGCCCATCGGCCCGAAACGGCTACTCGATGGATCATCGCAAGATTGATCACGCGCAAACGAAGGCTGCTGCTCAGTTGCTATCGTCCGGCATTCACGATCGGAAGGAAGTCAATCATGCGAACTTTACGAAAATTGAGCGCGCTGGCGACCGTTGCCGTCATTGCCACGGCAGCTTTGATGCCGACCAGCGCAGAGGCCCGGAACGGTCGCATCGCAGCCGGAGTGGTCGGCGGGTTCGCCGCTGGCGTCCTGGCCGGTGCCGCGATGGGCGGGCCTTATTGGGGGCCCTATCCGTACTATCCGGCTCCGGTCTACTATCCACCGGGACCCTATTATGCACCGTACGGACCCGTCTATTACGGCCCGTGTGTTCGCCGCACCGTCTGGGATGGTTGGCGTTGGCGCCGCGTGCGCGTCTGTTACTAAGAAGATGCAGATCGCAGCTCGGGGGCGCGCCAAAGCCGGCCGCCTCCCGGCTGTCGTCCACGGCCAATCGTGGAGAGCCGAGGCTGCAGATCGAACCGTCGAGCCGACGATCGACCGGATCGTTGCCAACCTCGCGCCGGTCGGCATCCCAAAGCAGGAAGTCGGTCAGAAGATGAGCCGGCTTTTGGCAGGGGGCCCGAAGCCGCCGAACGCACGGGCGAGGCGACGTTCCAGTCGCCTCGTCCAACCGCCTGGATGGACCTCAGCCGATGAACGAGCGATACGGCTCGGTCAGTAGACGAAGGCCGGGGTCTCGATCAGGTGATCATTCACCAGCACGACGCCTGGGATGGCCTCTGCCGCGACCCGGATGGCCTTGCGTTCCGCGGCCGATGGCGCGCTGCCCCAGATGTCGATGATGCCGTTCTGGACGGTCGCGTTCAGGTTGAATGTGTGTGCCCAAGGTTGCTTCTTGATCTCCTCCAGGAATCTCTTTCTGATGGTGGCGTCGGGAAGCGAAATTTCCAGCTTCGGCTTGGCGCTCGCGACGGCCTGCAGCAGGTTGGTCCGGCTGACGATCCCGACGAGCTGGCCTTGCTTGTTGACGATCGGCACGCGTTTGATCTGACGTCTTTCGAGCAGCATGGCGATGTCGCTCAGCGGCGTTTCGGGAGCCGCAGTCACGACATCGCGTGTCATGATGTCCGTGACCTTGGCCGAATGCGATTTGACGTAGTCAGCCGCCATCTCGGCGTCGCCGGTCAAAATCTGAAGCCACCAGCCATAGGAGCGCTCGGTGCCGGATTCGGTTCGGTGCAGCAGATCGCCTTCGGAGACGATTCCGAGGATGTTGTTGTCGGAATCGACGACCGGCACCGCGCTGATGCGGCGCTCGAGCAGGATCCTGGCGACTTGGCGAACCGTTGCATTTGCGCCCACAGTCACCACCGGCGCGATCATCACGTCCTGTGCTTGCATGGCAGACCTCCGTGCTGGTTTCCGGCATCTTGCCGTCCATCGGGCCAACCGGATTGATCGGGATCAAGCCCAGGCGTGATCGCTTGACCTGCGTCAACGGGACGACGTCGAAACGCTCGATAAGGGTACCATTCGAACAATGGAGCAACGACATGTCTCTAGCCAGCGTCATGGTCTACGTCGATCCCGAGCAGCAGGATGAAGGCCAGATCGCCGTCGCCGAGGCCGTCGCAAACGGCTTCGGGGCCGCCTTGCTTGGCGTCTCGGCCATCGCCACGGATCCCCCGTTCGTCGCCGAAGGCGTGATCATCGAACAGACGACGGCCGACGATCTCGAGCGCATGCGCGCAACGCTGTCGGCCAAGGAGGCGTGGTTCAGGCGTATCGTTCGGCTGCCGAGCGACAAGGTGGAATGGCGCTGGACGATCGGGTTTCCGACCGAGTTCCTGGTCGAGCAGTCCAGGGCGGCGGACCTCGTCGTGGTACGGCGCAGCCGGCCGAAGACCAAATCCTCTCATTATCTCGATGCGCCCGGAGCCATGTTGCGGCTGGGCCGTCCCATCCTTTCGGTGCCGGACGGCGTCACCCGATTGTCAGGCGACCGGATCGTGGTCGGCTGGAAGGATTCCCGGGAGGCGCGCTTGGCCGTGCGGGACGCACTGCCGTTGCTGACCCGGGCTTCAGAGGTCACGATCACCGAAGTCTGCACCTCCAGCGAACAAGATGCGGCGCGAGACCGGTTGCGGGACGTGGCCGGATATCTCGGGCGTCACGGCGTGAGCTGCCGGCACGAGGTGCGCGTACATACGGCGGAGCCGGACGCGGGCTACCTCGTTCGGCTCGCTGCCGACGTCGGCGCCGACCTCATCGTGACCGGGGGATATGGACACAGCCGGTTGGGAGAGTGGGTTTTCGGCGGCATGACGCAAAGCCTCCTGCAGGACGCTCCGGTCTGCCTGTTGATGTCGCACTGA
The DNA here is from genome assembly GCF_001424605.1 of Bradyrhizobium sp. Leaf396. Lineage (NCBI taxonomy): Bacteria > Pseudomonadati > Pseudomonadota > Alphaproteobacteria > Hyphomicrobiales > Nitrobacteraceae > Bradyrhizobium > Bradyrhizobium sp. Leaf396. Next base: position 51,239 of record NZ_LMQJ01000004.1, on the reverse strand, counting down.
CGTCCCGCTTCGGGTGACTGTTCGGCATGATCTCGGCAGCAAACGCGTTCCGGGCTTGCTGCGAGGGTTTGTTGGGACGGAAGACTGCTGCGCAGTCTTCCGGATCATGCTTCAGCCCGCAGCCCGCCGCCGTCCGCCGCTGTCGCTCTCCGCGGCGCCGACGGTCTCGATGGTCCGCAACACGCTCGACGGATTCACGCTGATCGAGTCGATCCCGAGCTCAGCCAGATACTTGGCGATCTCCGGGTAGTTCGCGGGGGCCTCGCCACAGATGCCGACGTGGCGGCGGTTGCGCTTGGCGCCAAGCACGGCCATCGACAGCATTTGCAGCATGCCGGGATCGCGCTCGTCGAAATCGAAGGCGACGATCTCGGAATCCCTGTCGACGCCGAGCGTCAGCTGGGTGAGATCGTTGGAGCCGATGGAGAATCCGTCGAACAATTGCGCGAACTGGTCGATCAGGATGACGTTGTTCGGGATCTCGCACATCATGTAGATTTCAAGGCCGCCGTCGCCTCGTTTCAGGCCGTGATCCGCCATGGCCGCAATGACCTTGCGCGCTTCTTCGACACGCCGGCAGAACGGAATCATGATCTTGAGATTGGTCAGGCCCATCGCCTCGCGCACCCGCTTCATGGCGGCGCATTCCAGCGCGAAGCCTTGCGCATAGGCGGGGTGGGCGTAGCGGGCGGCGCCCCTGAAGCCGAGCATCGGGTTCTCCTCGCGAGGCTCGAAATCGGCCCCGCCGAGCAGGTTCGCATATTCATTGGTCTTGAAATCGGATAGGCGCACGATCACCGGCCGGGGATAGAACGCCGCGGCGATGGTGCCGACGCCTTCCGACAGCCGCTCGACGAAGAACTCGGACGGCTTCTTGTGGCGCGCGGTCAACAGCTTGATCTTCCGTCGGTCCCGCGCTGAGGTCACCTTGCCGGGGCAGGCGAGCGCCATCGGATGGATCCCGATATGCTGGTTGATGATGAATTCCATGCGGGCAAGGCCAACGCCATCGCTCGGCAGGGATGCGCTCTTGAACGCGATCTCGGGATTGCCGAGGTTCACCATGATTTCGGTGCGCGGCTTCCGCACACTTTCGGTCGCGGTCCGTTCGACCTCGTAGGGCAGTGTACCTTCGAAGACGTGGCCGATATCGCCTTCCGCGCAGGACACCGTCACCGCCGTGCCCGTCTTCGCTTTCTTGCTGAAATTGCCGGTTCCGACCACGGCGGGCACGCCGAGCTCGCGCGCGATGATCGCGGCATGGCAGGTCCGGCCGCCATGATCGGTCACGATCGCGGCGGCAAGCTTCATGACGGGCTCCCAGTCCGGGCTCGTCGCCGTCGCGACCAGCACCTCGCCGGGCCGGAATTTACGGAGATCCCGCTCGTTGCTGATCAGCCGGATGCGTCCTGCCGCGATCTTCTCTCCGACAGCGCGGCCTTCCGCCAGTGCTGTCCCGCGCGCTTTCAGGACATAGCTCTCGAGCGCCTCCGGCGTTCGGCGGGAGGCGACCGTCTCGGGCCTGGCCTGGATGATGTACAGTGAACCGTCCTTGCCGTCCTTGGCCCATTCGACGTCCATTGGGGTCGGCTTGCCGGCCTTTTGCGAGTAGTGCTTCTCGACCAGCAGCGCGCACTCGGCCAGCGTCAGGACCTCGTTGTCATTGATGCAGAATTGCTGGCGCTCGCGCGCCGCCGTTGCCACGTTCCGGGTTGCGTTGCGCCCGCGACCGTAGACCATCCGCTTGGCCTTGGATCCCAGGCGGCGCGACAGAACCGAGCGGAAGCCGGCATTGAAGGTCGGCTTGTGAACGTAGAATTCGTCGGGGTCGACAGCGCCCTGCACGATGTTCTCGCCCAGTCCGTAGACGCCGGTCACGAACACCACGTCGCGAAACCCGGTCTCGGTGTCGAGTGTGAAGGTGACGCCGCTTGCCGCAAGGTCCGAACGAACCATCTTCATGACCGCGACAGACAGCGCGACCTTGAAGTGATCGAAACCCTTGTCGATCCGATAGGAGATCGCGCGATCCGTAAACAGCGAAGCGAAGCAGCGGCGGCAGGCCTCCATCAGCCCGTCCGCGCCGCGGATGTTGAGGAAGCTGTCGTGCTGTCCGGCAAAGCTCGCGGTCGGCAGGTCTTCGGCCGTGGCCGAGCTACGGACCGCCACCGCAACGTTGCGACCATATTCCTGCTCCAGCTGCCGGTACGCCTGTGCGACCTGCTGGCGGAGATCATCCCGGTCGGTAGCGGCATAGACGATCGCGCGCGCGGCCGCGGCGCGTCGGGCAAGATCGGCGATCCGCCGCTTGTCGATGCCGGCGAGCAGAGGGCCCAGCTTGTCCCACGCACCGGCTTCGGTCAGGGCGTCTCGGAATGCCGCGGCCGTCAGCGCAAAGCCGTTCGGGACCTTGACGCCCTGCGGCGTCAGTACCGAATATAATTCGCCCAGGGATGCGGTCTTGCCTCCGACCAGCGGCACGTCGGCAAGACGGATGTCCCTGAACCAGCGAATGTAGCTCGGTGCGTCCATCGCGCATTCTCCCGCGCTGCAAAATGGATCTGAATGTCGATATCTTTCCCGCATCTGCGCGCGACTGATTTGCGAAAGATCAAGTGCGCAACGCGCGCCCGCTTTAGCTGTGAACAATAATGACGATGGAACCCGACCAGAGCGCCTCTTCACTGGAGAGGTCACGATTTTGGCAGAGCGCCTCCGGCTTCTGGCGTGGAGTACCGGCATGGCGCGTCTGGGCGCTGTGCGCGCTCCTGGTGAGCGTCGTCGTCCTCCAGCTCTATGTGCAATTTCGTTTCAACTACTGGAATCGCGACTTCTTCGATGCGCTGGAGAGCCGCGATCCCGCACGGCTGAGAGGCCAGGCGCTCCTGCTCGTCCCATTGTGCCTCGGCAGCGTCGCGCTCGCCGTCACCTCGGTCTGGGGCCGTATGACCGTGCAAAGAAAGTGGCGGGAATGGCTGACCGGCAAGGTGATCGACTATTGGGTCGAGGATGACCGTTATGCCCGCCTCGCGGCCGTGCAGAGCGAGCAGCAGATTCCCGAATACCGGATTGCCGAGGACGTCAGGATCGCAACGGATGCGCCGATCGACTTGGCGCTCGGGCTGGTCTCCGCGCTGCTCAGCGCCGTCATCTTCATTCAGATTCTCTGGACCGTGGGTGGCGACATCGCGCTGCCTGTGGGAAGTCATTCCGTCCGGATTCCGGGCTACCTCGTCATCGGTGTGGCGCTCTATTCCGGCATCGTGACGACCGCGATGACGCTGGTCGGGGCGCCCCTGACCCGGCTGGTCCAGATCAAGAACCAGGCCGAGGCGGAGTTGATCACGGCGGCCCACGAGCTGCGCGACATCGGGGAGGGGGCCGCGCCGCGAGACCGACGGTCGGAAGTCTGCCGCGACGTTCGCAGTGCGCTCAGGGCCACCATCGATCAGTGGCGCCGTCTGTGCTGGCAACTGATGCGGACGACGATCGTGTCACATGGAAACACGCTTTTGGCGCCGATCATCGGCCTGGTGCTTTGCGCGCCGAAATTTCTTTCCGGAGCCATGACGCTGGGGGAGCTCACGCAAGCCGCCGCGGCTTTCACGCTGGTGCAGGCCTCGTTCAACTGGGTTGTCGACAATTACGCGCGTATCGCCGATTGGAGGTCGTCGCTGGAACGGGTCGGCGGTCTTCTGCTTTCGCTCGACCGCCTCAACCGGGAAACGCCGCCGCAGCAGGCAGAGTCCCCGATGCTTCCGACTGGATCGGTCAAATTGCCGTAGAAAGAATGACTTGTTCGGCGAGACGCTTGACGTCGTCGGGCCGGCAGAGTTCGGTGCCTGGATTGAGCAGGGCCGCGGCGCCGGCGGCGACGGCCTGCCGAAAGCAGCGCTCGAGGCCGGCTCCAGATGCCAGCCCATAGACCAGCGCGCCCAGAAAACTGTCACCTGCACCAACAGCGCCGACGGGCGTGATCGCAAGAGGTTTTGCGCGCAGCACCTGCCGGCTCGTCACCAGGGCGGCGCCGAGATGTCCCATTGTCAGGGCGACGATCGCCGCTTTGCCGCTGCGCACCAACGTCTTCGCAGCAGCTTCCCATTCGGCGGCGTCGGATGGCTCGTGACCGACCAGTTCGCGCATCTCTCGCAGGTTCGGCTTGACCAGCTCGATGCCCTCGGCCACCGCGGCAACAAGGGCCGGACCGGAGGTATCCAGGATCATCTTGGCCTCGCGCCGTTTCACGATCCTTGCGACACGCGCGTAGAAATCGTCGGGCACCCCCGCCGGCAGGCTTCCGCTGGCAACCACGAAGCTGGGAAACGGTTGAAGCGCCGACAGCATGGCGAGGCAGGTCTGCCATTCATTCTCGGCAAGAGGCGGTCCAGGCAGGATGAAGCGATAGGGCTGGGACGTGCTGATCTCGCGAACGAAGAAGTCTTGTCGGGTTTCGCCCGCGATCGGAAAGGTCAGGCTTTCGATGCCCTCCTTGTCGAGCAATTGTCGCAGCAGGTCTCCTGTGAGGCCACCCACCGGATAGAGCGCGGTGGCATTGCCGCCGAGGCGCTTGACCACGCGCGCAACGTTGATGCCGCCGCCGCCGGGGTCGCGGCGCTGCCCGATGCCGCGCAGCTTGGCGACGGGGATGATCCTGTCCACCGACGTCGACACGTCGACGGCCGGATTGGGCGTGATCGTGAGGATCTCGGTCATCGGCTCAATCGGAGACCGCGGTGGCGGCCGCCGCCCCGGCTCGTTCGGTCATGGTGTCACGCTCCGCACGGTCTGCAGCAATCCGCGATGTTCGCGCCGTCCGGATGAGATCGGCATACCAGTGCGCCGACGCCTTCAGTGTCCGCTTCTGCGTGGCAAAATCGACATGAACCAGACCGAACCGCTGCGAATAACCCGATGTCCACTCGAAGTTGTCGAGCAGGGACCAGACGAAATAGCCTTTGACGTCGGCTCCGGCCCGGATCGCCTCCTGCATCGCCCTTGTATAGGCATCAAGATAGGCAATTCGTGCAGGGTCCTGAACGCGGCCGGCCTCGTCAAGCTTGTCGTCCGCGGCCGTGCCGTTCTCCAGCACATAGATCGGCAAACGGAAGCGGTGGTGGATGTCCAGCAGCGTGTCGCGGAACGCGTCGGGTACGATGGGCCAGCCGATAGCGGTTCGCCGCACCTCGACGGGCGGTGCGCCGAAGCCGGCGCCGATCAAATTGGCATCGGCCCTGATGTAGTGCGGCGAATAGTGGTTGAGCCCGAACCAGTCGACCGGCCTTGCGATCTGAGCCATGTCGCCCGGCTTGATATAGGGCTCGATCGCCTCGGCAAGCTCCAGGGGGTAATGGGCAAGGTGCTGCGGATACGGAAATGCGTCGTTCCAGTACGGCGCGAAGCGCCACGTCGCCGCAACATCCTCCTCCCGCGTGGTGGCGGGATAACAGGGCTGGCGGTTGTGAATGGCGCCGAGCGATGCGTTCGCCACCGACTGGCGGAGCACGTCGATGGCACGGCCGTGGCTCAGGTTGACGTGGTGAATGGCTTGGTGCAAAGCGCCCCTGTCGGCGATGCCGGGTGCGTTCCAGCCGAGACCATATCCGAACAACGTGAATACGCATGGTTCATTGAAGGTGGCGAACCGCTTGACCCGGTCGCCAAGGCGTCGGGCCAACAACGCAGCATAATCGGCGAACCATCCCGCGATGTCCCGGTTCTGCCAGCCGCCGAGATCCTGCAACGCCTGCGGCAGATCCCAGTGATAGAGACAGGCCCAGGGTTCTATGCCGGCCGCCAGAAGAGCATCGACCAGGCCGTCGTAGAAATCGAGACCCGCCTGGTTCGCAGCCCCGCGGCCGCGGGGCAGAACGCGCGGCCATGAGATCGAGAAGCGGTAAGCGCCGACGCCGATATCGCGCATCAGCGCGATGTCTTCAGGGTAGCGGTGATAATGATCGCATGCGACGTCGCCGGTGTCGCCGTTCTTGATGCGACCCTGTTGCCGGCAATAGCTGTCCCAAATGCTGTCGCCGCGTCCATCCAGGTGAGAGGCGCCCTCGATCTGGAAGCTCGAGGTCGAGACGCCCCACAGAAACGAATCCGCTGCCGGCATCCGCGTTTGAGGTGAGGGAGCGGTTCCGTCTGTCGTTGTCATGTGCCTGCCTTGCGATGGCGCAGTTCGGATGGGATCGGTCCACAATGCTGCTCTTTACCGATCTGCGTTTGACGGAGATCAACCGCCCGGCAGGCAGGCCGTCAGCGCCATGACGCCTCCTAGCGCGGCGGCAGGCCGGCTCTCAAGGCTTCCAGGTACGCGACGATCTCGTCGATTTGGTAATCTGCGAGGCGGGGGTTTGGCATGGCCTGTTCAGGTCCGAGCCTGCGGTGACCGGAAATGAGGAACAGCCTCATGCCTTCGGCGGAGAACGAGGGGCGATTGACGATCGCCAGCAAGCTCGCGGCCGGCGGGCGGAACGCCGGCGATTCCTTCGCGGCATCCTCCACGACATGGCATGTTCCGCAGGACGCATGGGCCAGCGCCCGGCCTTCGGCGACCTGATCGACGAACAATTGGTTGGTGACAGGCGGACGAACCGGGACTTGGATTGTGATCGAGGCGTAGCCGCTGGCCCGATGGCAGCTGTTGCATTCGTTCGTCAGGTCCGAATAGGCTTTGGTGAATGCAGGCACGTCCTTTTGCTGGATCGCCAAGCTTACGGCTTGCAGATGATCCTTGGCGGGACCGAGGCGTGATGGATCGGGCAAGAGCTTGCCGGAGGCTGCGAGATTGCCTTCGATATGTTGGATTTCGTAGCTCGCCAGGCTCCAGTTGCTGAACTTGCCTGCAAACCAGAGCTTGGCATGTTGCAGTTGAAGGCGGGTCATGAGATCGGAGAGCGCAGCAGAGACGTCGGCTGACCTTGCAGCCGGCGCTCCTGCGCCCAGCGCCGCGACCGCCGCAAAGATCGCCATCATGAACATTGCTCGCAGGCGCATGTCCAATGCCCCAGATTTGACGGCAGCATGGCACTCTATCCCAGCCGGGCGTTGATCTCGATCAAGAGCCTGTCAGGAGCGGGCGACTACCTCTAACTTCTCTCTGGAGTTGAAGTCATGCGCGCGCATCAGATCATGTCCCGCCGGGTGATAGCCATTCGGCCCGAGGCCTCGATCGCCGACGCCATCAAGGTCATGCTCACTCACCACATCAGTGGATTGCCGGTCACGGATTCGGCAGGCAATCTCGTCGGCATCATTTGCGAGAGCGACTTCCTCAGACGGGCCGAGCTCGAAACGGAGCACACTCGCAACCGGCTGCTGACGGTTCTGCTCGGAGCAGACCGGGTTGCGCGCGAGTTCGTCAAGGAGCATGGGCGCAAAGTCGAGCAAGTGATGACGCGTGATCCGGCGACGGCAAAGGAGGACACTCCGCTCGAGGAGATTGCCGATCTGATGGAGCGCCGGAACCTGAATCATGTCCCGGTCATGCGTGATGAGCGCATTGTCGGCATCATCACCCGGTCCGACTTCCTGTCCGCAATCGCCGGCCCGCTGACCGGCGCACCCGGCTATTCGGAGGACGACAGCCAGATTCGGCGCTCGGTCCTTGCGGCCATGGCCGGGATGCCTTGGCAGCCCGTCGGCCTGAACGTGAGCGTGAGGGATGGCAAGGTGACGCTGCGCGGCGTCGTCAAGGGCGACAACCCCCGCCGGGCCGCAATCGTCGCATGTGAGAACGTTTCAGGCGTCCGCGGCGTCGATGATCGCCTGTGCCTTCAGTCGGACAGCCCGGCCCCGGAGGACGATTACGGCGGTGGGGACTTCGTCTCGCTGCAGGCAGAACCGTCCACGGTCGATGACGAACCATTGTGACGATCGCCCCTGCCGGAGCACTGCAGGGCGACCGCGCGGAAGGATCTAGGCCGCGTATTCATAAATCAGCGGCATAGTGCGATGGAGACAATATCTGCTGAGCGCCTACCGCGGCAACCGATGCTCAGTGTGCCTACCGTGGTCTGAGGGTGCCCCCTTCCTGGCGAGGCGGGAACTGCTCCATTGATTGGTAGTGCTCAGCTAGAATGTCGCGGATCATGTTGCCAAGGTACGCCTTTCGCATCGCCAACAAGTTCGAGCGATGCCCGTCGCGCTGCTCGAACGGGTCCATGCGCAGGTTGAAGACCAGCGCGCTTTCGACGAAGGGATCGAAGAAGCCGTTGCGCGTCTTGAAATGGGTTTTCCAGGGCCCGAAGCGCAGAGCGGTCATCTCCTTTTCGTTGTACATGATGTGGACCTGACGGTTCGAAGGCGCCTCACCGCGCCAATGGGCAAGATTGTCGATGCCGTCGATCTTTACCTTATGACTTTCGAGGAGGTCCTTGCGAACGTCTACGACGCCAGCTGCACGTGAAAGCGTGGTAAAAAGATCCATGTGATTCTGAATACCGTTCGAGACCGAAGCCGGTTTGATGGCGGCTGGCCAGCGGATCAGCATCGGCACGCGCACGCCGCCTTCCCAAGTGGTCGCTTTCTCGGAGCGGAATGGCGTCGTGCCGCCGTCCGGCCACCAGGCCGCCATTGCGCCATTGTCGCTGGTGAACATCACGATGGTATTTTCGCGAAGGCCGAGATCGTCCAGCTTCTTAAGGATCGCACCCACCTGCTGGTCGAGCTCGATCATGCCGGAGCCGTAGATGTCGTCACCTGACGAGAAGGGCTGCGCAAGCAGCCGACTTTCAGGCCGCAAATTTGTGTAGATGTGCATGCGCGAGGGTGCATGCCAGACGAAAAATGGCTCGCGCGCTTTTACTGCTTCATCCATGAATGCCAGGGTCCGCGAAAGGAACTCGTCGTCGACCGTCTCCATGCGTTTGCGGGTCAGCGGCCCCGTATCGGTGCAGCGTTGCCGGCCCCATGAGCCGAAGCGCGGGTCGGCTGGCGCCGGATTGTCTTGCGGCATCGCAACGCAGTCGAGGACACCGCGCGGCCGGTACTTGTCGTTGAATGCCTTGTCCTTTGGCCAATCCAGGTCCTCGGGCTCGTCCTCCGTGTTGAGGTGATAGAGATTGCCAAAGAACTGGTCGAAGCCGCGGACGGTCGGCAGGTGCTCGTTGCGATCGCCGAGATGGTTCTTTCCGAACTGGCCTGTGCGATAGCCCAGCGGTTTGAGCACTTCGGCGAGCGTCGGATCGCGCTCGTCGATCCCGATCATTGAGCCGGGCGAACTGACCGTCGTCAGGCCGGTGCGGATCGGCATCTGGCCCGTGATGAACGCGGCACGGCCAGGCGTGCAACTTGGCTCGGCATAGTGATCCGTGAAGAGCACGCCCTCCTTAGCGATCCGGTCGATGTTGGGTGTCGGAACCATCATGCCATGCGAATAGGCGCCGACATTCGTGATGCCGACGTCGTCGGCCATGATCATGATGATGTTGGGCCGCGCTAGGATCGGCGGTTGCGCGGGACGAGCTTGCTGCGCAGGAGCTTGAGCCGCCGGTTGTTGGGCGGCAGCAAGCGAGGTCGTTGCCAGTACCAACGCCGTGGAGATCGCAAGCAATCGAATCATGTGTGGTCTCCCCCTTTTCGCAGAACTGTTCTGAAGCCTATGTGCGAACTTCCGGAGTCGAGGGCGGCTGGCTGACGCGCGCTCGGGCGGTACCGGAAACAGTAGTTGTCGGCGCACAAGTGCGAGCCGCCTTTGACGACCTTCATGCCACGCTGGAAGCCCCGCGCGTCGCGATAGTCGTCAGCGGTTAGCTCCCACACATTTCCAGCCATGTCGAAGAGGCCGTAACCATTGACCTCGAAACAGCCGACCGGAGCTGTTCCCTCGAATCCGTCCAGCAGTTGATTGGATACCGGAAAACGTCCTTGCCAAACATTCGCCTGCCAGACACCTGAAGGGGTCTTCTCGTCACCCCAGACATATTCGGCGCCATCCAGCCCGCCGCGCGCGGCAAATTCCCACTCCGCCTCCGTCGGCAGGTCGCGCCCCGCCCAGCGCGCATATGCTGCTGCGTCTTCGTGGGTGACCTGAACCACCGGGTGATTCATGCGGTCGTCGATCGACGAGCCAGGCCCTTGAGGGTGCTGCCAGTTCGCGCCAGGCGTGTAGCGCCACCACTGCCGGAAATCCTCGGCGCTGCCTAGCGCGGCTGGCGCATGGAAGACCATGCCGCCGGGCAACAGGAGATGTGGGGGCGCGCTCGGATAAAGCGCGGGATCGACCGGGCGCTCGGCGACCGTAATGTAGCCGGTCGCCGCAACAAATGCCGCGAATTGTGCGTTGGTCACTTCGTGGCGGTCGATCCAGAAGCCGTCAACGCTGACGACCCGCTGCGGTCTCTCTTCAGGGAAGTGTTTGTCCGACCCCATTCGATAGCTGCCGCCAGCCACGAAGATCATGCCGCGGGTGACCGTTGTGTTCTTCGGCAGCCCAAAATAGGCGCTGCACAACTGTTGGGCGCCCGCGGATGAATCGATGGAAGCGCCGCGACTGAGCGCTAAGCCACCAGAAACCCCGATGAAAAGAAGCACCGCGGCCCCGACCGCCGCGCTCCATCGCCGGCCACCGGCCACGCTCTGTTTTTCCGTTCTCTGCGTCATGATCAGTACTTCAACGAGACAATGAAACCGGCGGAAAGCCAGGTCTCGGAGTTGATGCCGGGAAGAGACGTGATGCCGCGACCGGGAACGCCCACCGAGCCCCACATTGTCGTGGCGATCTGTGGCGTGCAAACATGTGTCCACTCGGCATAGATCTCGTCGGCGAGATCGTGGTGCGCCACGCCGGTGGTAAGCAGGAGGTTTCCGTTGACCACGTTGAGCCGCGCGCCTTGCCCGAACTGAAGCGGCGAATTCAATTCATTGGCGCGAGTGTGGATGAACTGAAATTTCAGGAAGTCCTGCTGGGTCGCAACGAGGTTCAGCGTAACGCGATGGTAGTTGACGTTCGAGTTCAGAAACGTGTAGGCGCTCGATGCGCCAAACCACCAATTCTCGAGACCGTTCCCATAGAACAGCGGGTCGAACCGCTCATACGTCCGCGTCGACGGGTTATCGCCGGAGAACGAGGCATAACCATAGGACAAGGCCGGTGTCATCGGCAGGCTTGCAAAACGATTGCCGATTTCGCCGTACCAGGCGTTGGCGCGCATATCGATCCGGTCGTTGCGCTGTAAGGCAAGTTCACCGCGGATCCAGGCCGCCGGCAGGCCGATGGCCGTCCCCTCAATCCGGCCATAGCCGTACCACGTCTCGGTGCCGTCTCGCCCGTTGGGGATGATCAATGGAAATGTCGGGATGGGGTAAGGGGCCGTCGAGTTCTGCACTTTGACATAGGCGCCGCCGACGCGGGAGCCAGCGCCCCAGGCATATTCGAGCACGCCGCCGACCAGACGTGTCTCCGTGTCGGCCGACTTCAGTTCGTTAGGATCGAGATGGAAGGCCTCTGCCTTCCAGCCGCCCAAGGTAACGCGCGCGATCGCTGTATTTTCCCACGAAAGGCGCGGCAGCAGGCTCACGGCGCCGCGCTCGAAGCCGTTTCCCGCGCCTTGCCAGACGATCATTCCCGTGCCGATTCCGTAGGGCTGCTGACCGGCAGAAATCTCGAAGTTCAGCTGATCGGCGGGATTGCGCGTTCGGACGCCGCCATAGGCTTTCTCGACCAGCACAGCGCCTTGGTTCTTCTGATCGAACGGATCGACGCCGAGTGTACCTGAGAAGCCGACGCTAAAGCCGCCAAACAGCTCCCATCCCTGAGAAGGGCGCAGCGCGATCTCGAAGCCAGGAGCGAACCAACCTTCAAACCAACCCTTTCTCCGCTGGTACGTCGATCCAGGTGTAAGCGAATCTAGCCCGTACCACGTCCCCGATGAGCCAAACGCGCCCATAAGCACGGCAAGCTTGCCCTCTAGCCGCACATTTTCGTTGTCCACCAGGAGCAAGGGATTTGCAGGGGGCGGCACACCTTCCGCGCCGGCAGTGGTACCTCCAGAAACAAATCCGGAGAGGCCAAGAAGCAGCGCGCGGAATGCAAGTGAGCGATCGACCATAGCTAAGCGGCAGCGCCTCGCTCTCGACGCGATCGATAAACTCTCTACCGTCGCCCACTTTGGCGATGGCTGGTATCGTAGCAACAATCCCATCACGATCGACCGCAGGGAATTTGCTTTCAATCGTCGTGACTCTACTTATCAGTCAGAAGTCGTGCAATCCGTCGGTCATTGAGTGCATGCGGCAAAGCTACTCACTACGGCATGGACTGCTCCTACCGTAATACCCGTTGATTCTGCACTAGCGTTCGAATTTGCAACTCGAGGATTACGAATGGACGGCAATCAAGCCGATGCTGCCGAACAAACCGCGTGGCGTTCCCCGGGTAAACGACCGACGTGTCCTCAGTGAAATTTTGGGGTCTTGCGCCAACATTCCGAAAAGTAATCGCAGCGGTCCGATCTGCTTCAGCCCCATCTCCTACCGCGCTTGCAACGAGCGGTTCTTTAATGGGCAGTATCGTCGTGTGACGACACGCTACGACAGGCTGGCCGCCAATTACCCTGCTTTCGCTCAACGCGCATCCATCAGATTGTGGCTGCGCCTTAATGAGTCCGCGTCCTAGTCTTCTGACCCGGTGAAATCGGGATTCGCAGCACGGCCGGCTGTCGCACGGGCGGCTTGCTTGGAAGGCTTGATCGTCGCCGAAAAGTACAGTGCGAGTTCGAGGATGCCGTACATTGCGAAGACCATCAGCGCCTTGATTGCTTCGTTGGTCATCTGAATGTCCTCCAACAATTGATCTCGACTAACGTTGGGCCATTTCGGTCGGTGTCTGCACGAGGTGAGCCTGATGAACATGTCTTGCGCTCAGCGGGCTCAATTCGGATTCGGCAAAGCGGACCGACAGCGTGGCCGCGACGATGGCGATTCCGGCCAGCAATCCGGCAGCGACCACTTTCAGATGCGTTGCCTTCTCCGCAGTGTAGATCGAGTGGTTCATCGCAGGCCTCTTGCCGGTGCGTGCTGGCAAGATTCTTACTAACGCATGAAGCGTCCGGCTGAAATTTGGGGGCTTCACCTAAGGTAATATCCGTAGCCGCGGGAGGAGCGAAAACTTGCACTCCCGGAGTACCGGCTCACCACCTGCCTGAGCTGTGCCGGCCGACCGTCATCAGCGGCTTCGCGCGTCGGCTCGACAGAGCGGGTGAGCCCGCAGGCGGCACTCCAGAGGCCCGCGGCCGTGCCGCGTCGGCTGCTAGCGCGGTGCCTGTCGGTCCCGCCCGGTAAAGGCGGCAATCAGCCCGACCAGGGCAGTCACGAGCAACATGGTCACGATGGTCTGGATCAAGCCGAAGTTGAGCGCGTCGCGTGCCGCGAACAGCGCCGTAATCGGCGCTGCTATGGCGAAGAGAATACGAACGAACCATCCGAGCATGGCGGCCACGATCGGCAGGAGTTCAGCCAGCGGCCTTCATGTCTTCGGGCGATTCCACATACAACCCGGTGTAGGTATCGACGAAGCAGAGATGGTCGTGAACCTCCTTGACGCCGGCGGTATTCTCGGCGGCGACGATGGCGGCCTGACGTGCCTCGTCGGTGGTGACGAGGCCGTGCAGATGCACGACGCCGTTGCGGACATTCACCTCAAAGCCGATCGGACGCCAGTCCGTGGCCTTGACTGCGCGCGTGATGCGCTCGCGAACGTGCTCATCATCGGCGGTCGGATCGGGAATTTCGTGCAGGAGGCTCGCCACGGCTTGCAGCAAATTCGTCCTGGTGACGATCCCGACGGGCGCCTTGCCCCGCAGGACCGGGACGCGCTTGATGTCGTTCTTCTCCATCAGGTCGACCAGCTCGGCGAGATCGGTGTCTTCCTGCACCGAGACGACCTGCTTCGTCATGACGTCCGCGACCTTGCGGCCGCGCTCGTGAACGAACTCGGCAGCCTAGCGTCCCGGTCCCATGAAGAACTTCAGCCAGGCGGCGTGCCTGCGGCCGGTGCCGATCTCGCTGCGGCGGAGGAAGTCGCTCTCCGAGACCACGCCGACGAGGTTTCCGGCGTCGTCGACGACGGGCAGGCCGCTGATGTGCATTCGGAGCATGATCTTGGCCGCCTCTTCGATCGTCGTATGCGGCGTTACGGCAACCAGGTCCTTGGTCATGATGTGATGCGCGCGCATGTTGTGTCCTCGAATTCGCTGGCGGGTTTCCGGAGTGAGGCGAGGCTGCGACTGTCGCAGCCTCGCGTCGCGGGCCTTCAGGCGGCCTTCACGTTGATGGTCTTGGCCGGCTTCTGAGCTTCTTCGGTCTTGGGAAGGACGACCTTGAGCACGCCGTTCTTGAACGTCGCCTCGATCTTGTCGGAATTGACGCCGTCCGGAAGCGCGAAATAGCGCTCGAAGGAGCCGTAACGGCGCTCGGAGACGTAATAGTCCTTCTTCTTCTCTTCGGTCTCTTCCTTCTTCTCGCCCTTGATGGTGAGACCGCCATTGGCGAGCTTGACTTCGATGTTCTTCTCGTCGAGGCCCGGAAGCTCAGCCGTGATCTCGTAGGCCTTCTCGCTCTCCGCGACGTCGACGGCCGGCGCATTGAAATTCTTGGACAGATCGCGTTCCAGTCGGGCGAGCGAGCGGAACGGCCGCTTCCAGAAGCCGTTGCCGAAATCGTCGAAAATCTGGTCGATTTCATTTCTCAGCGCCTGGAACGGCTGCCATGCCTCTCCGGTTGCTGCCGGCGCGGTGGACGTCTTGGTGACAGGTAACTTGGTCTCGGTTGCCATGATCATTGTCTCCTTCGAGGTTGACCATTCCGGTCGTCGAGGAGAATAGCCGTGGCGATCGTGCGTTGGTTGATTTCGCTCAATCTCGGGACTGGTGCGTGCGAGCTTGGATGCGGTGATCGGACAACTGGATAGCCGTGCCCAAGGCTGAGATCCGTGAATTCGCGTCAGTCTCCCAGACATGTCTCGGTCGCGGAGCGATCGAGAGCACGTGGCCTACCAGCCTGGTCTCCTTGGTACCCATTCATCGCCGAGCTTCACGTAGGAGCGCTTCACCGCGGCCCAAGCCGTGCGGTGCGCAATCTCCTCTTGCCGGAGATCCCCGGCATGCGAGGCAAAGGCGTGGTTGAATGCTTCGCGATAGATATCGAGAGCATGAGGCGGCAAGTGGTGCCGCACACCCGCGGGGAGATCGTTGTTGGAGCGATAGGGCATCGTCTCGTCCCCTGCCAGATCATCGCCGGCCTCGGCATCGACGGCTGGTACCGGTCGATCGCGGCAGTTTCGCCGCCGTTACATCGCCATGTCGGGCTCGGGCAACCGATCGCGTTTCGGTTCCGGGATCTCCGTCATTGTGGCTTCCGTCAGAAGAAGCACGCTTGCGACGGACACGGCGTTTTCGAGCGCGGTCCGTACCACCTTCACCGGGTCGACGATGCCGGCTTCCACGAGATCGACATAGACCTTCCGGGCGGCGTCGAAGCCGAAACTTCCCTCGCTGCCGAGCATCCGTGCAACCACGACGCCACCATCGGTCGCGGAATTTTCGGCGATTTGGCGCGCGGGCGCCTCAAGTGCCCGTTTCAGGATCTGCACGCCGGTTCGTTCGTCACCTTCGCAGGCGGCCTCTTCCTTGGCTACCGCTGCGACCGTGCGGAGCAGGGCGAGACCGCCGCCCGGCACGATGCCCTCGGCCACCGCAGCCTTCGTCGAGCTGATCGCATCGTCGAGCGCTTCCTTCTTGGCCTTCATCTCGGCTTCGGTCGGTGCTCCCACCCGGATCACGGCAACGCCGCCCGACAGCTTGGCGAGGCGCTCTTCGAGCTTCTCGCGGTCGTAATCGCTCGTCGTCTTCTCGATCTCGACACGGATTTGCGCGAGCCGCGCCTCGATGCGGGCGCGATCGCCGCCGCTCCCGATCAGGGTGGTATTCTCCTTGTCGGCGACGACGCGCGCGGCGCGACCGAGTTGCTGCAAGGTGGCGCTTTCCAGTTTGAGGCCGATCTCCGCCGAGATCACCTGCGCCCCGGTGAGGATGGCGATGTCCTCCAGCATGGCCTTGCGCCTGTCGCCGAAGCCAGGCGCCTTGACCGCGCAAGCCTTGAGCACGCCGCGAAGCTGATTGACGATGAGAGTCGCCAGCGCTTCGCCCTCGATGTCCTCGGCGATGATCAGAAGCGAGCGGCCGCTCTTGGCGACTTGCTCGAGCAGGGGAACGAGATCGCGCAGGGCACCGATCTTGTGATCGCAAAGCAGCACGTAGGGATCCTGCAACACGGCTTCCATGCGGTCGGCATCCGTGACGAAATAGGGCGACAGGAAGCCGCGGTCGAATTTCATGCCTTCGACCACGTCCAGCAGGGTCTCGGTGGTCTTGGATTCCTCCACCGAGATCACGCCGTCGCCGCCGACTTTCTCGATCGCATCCGCCACCAGCTCACCGATTGCGATGTCGTTGTGTGCCGAGATCGTGGCGACCTGAACCTTCTCCGCCCTGGTCTGCACCGGCTTCGCCATCGCGTGCAAGGCGGCGATGGCAGCCTGTGTGCCACGATCGAGGCCGCGTTTGAGGTCGATCGCGCTTGCGCCTGCGACGACGTTGCGGACGCCGTCCGAAAGGATCGCCTGGGCCAGGATGGTCGACGTGCTGGTGCCGTCGCCGACGACGTCGCCGGTCTTCTCTGCGGCCTGCCGCAGCACCTGCGCGCCCAGGTTTTCTTCGGCGTCCTTGAGATCGAATTCCTTGGCGATGGTGACGCCGTCGTTGCAGACGATCGGTGCGCCCCACGACTTCTGGATCAGGACGGATTTCGACTTCGGCCCGAGCGTGACGCGCACGGCGTCGGCCAGAAGTGACGCGCCGCGCAAGACTTTCTCACGAGCTGCCGAGTGAAACAGGACCTGTTTGTGCGCCATTTCCAATCCCTCTGTCTAGCTGCGGCCGCAGATGCGATTTGCGCCAGTCTGGATGAGTGAGCTGGAGCCGAATTGATCTTGGTCAATCTGCAGAGCACGCTTCCTTGGAGACCTGCTGCCGGAACTGGATAGACCGATGCAAAGTCCGGAATTTGCGGCAGCGCGAATTTTCCAGCCGGTGCGTTGACTTGGCGCAATCCGGAGCTCGGGTGGTGCGGTAGCTTCTGCAAGAATTGAACCTTCCCCAGCGAACCTGGCGGAGTTCGCAACCGCGCACGGTCATGGTCGAGCAGACACTATCTCTTCCGAAGCAGGAGCATAAGGACAGGCCCTGGGTCGCATCCGTGTGGTCAGGAATCCTCGCGCGCAAATGGCTTGTGCTCGCGGTTCTCGTTCTGCTCGCTCTCGGCGCCTGGCAGGGCGTCCGCGTCCTGTTCGGGCCTTCCGTCGTGGTCGACCAGGTCGTGCGCGGTCGTTTGGTCGAAACCGTGGTGGCGAGCGGGCATGTCGAGACGCCGTACCGGGTCGAGATCGGCAGCCAGATTACCGGCACTGTCGCGGAGGTGCTGGTGCAGGAGGGCGAGAAGGTCACCAAGGGGCAGTCGCTGATCTCGCTGGAAGCACGCGAACTGAAAGCGGCCGTGATCCAGGCGCAGGGGGCGGTAGCCCAGGCCGAAGCCCGGATCAGGCAGCTCGAAGAGCTGACGCTGCCGTCCGCAAAGGAGGCGCTGACGCAGGCGCAAGCGACGCTCCTCAACGCCCAGCAGACCTATGACCGCACGGCGCAGCTCGAACGCAATGGCTACGCGACCAAGGCTGCGCTGGATGATGCGCAGAAGACTCTCGATGTCGCTCGCGCCGTGAAGCGCGCGGCGGAATTCCAGGTCTATACCGCCAGTCCCGGCGGCAGCGACTATGTCATGGCGCAGACCCAGCTCAACCAGGCGCGTGCCAACCTGGACACGGCGGAATCCCGCCTGGGCTATGCGACCATCGCGGCTCCTCGGGACGGCGTTCTCATCACCCGCAGCGTCGAGCGAGGCACCGTGGCGCAGCCGGGCAAGGCGCTCTTGGTTCTTGCGCCTTCGGGTGACCTGCAACTGGTGCTGCAGATCGACGAGCGCAATCTCGGAAAGCTCGCACTCGGGCAGAGCGCGCTGGCATCCGCGGATGCTTATCCGGACCGGCGGTTCGCCGCCAAGCTCTCCTACATCAATCCGGGCATCGACATTTCCCGCGCGACGGTCCAGGTGAAGCTGACGGTGGCGGATCCGCCGGAAGAACTGCGTCAGGACATGACCGTCTCGGTCGATATCGAGGTTGCCGCGAAGGACGATGCGAAGGTGCTTCCCGTCCGCTCGGTTCATGACATCCTCTCCGGACAGCCCTGGGTTCTGACCATCGAGGGTGGCCGGGCGGTCAAGCGCCCGGTGAAGCTTGGCTTGCGCGGCAACAGCAACATCGAGATCGCTGCGGGACTTGAAGCCGGTGACGTTGCCATTCCGCAAAGCTCCGGCATGGTGCCCGGACAGCGGGTGCGGGCCGTCCTGCCATGAATCGCTGGCTGCCATTCGAATGGATCGCCGCGGTGCGCTTCCTGCGCGAAGGGAGACTGCAGACCATCTTCATCATTGGCGGTATTTCGATCGGCGTCGGTGTCATCGTCTTCATGTCGGCGATGCTCGCGGGCATGGAGGCAAATTTCATCAGGCGCGTGCTGACGTCACAGCCGCAGATCCAGCTCCTCACGCCGGATCAGGTCGCGCGTCCCCTGCGCAACGCCGCCGGCGTGATCGAGGATGCGGTAGTGCAGCGGCCGAGCCAGCGGGTGATCTCGATCGACCAGTGGCCGAAAATCCGAGCCCAGATGCTCGCCATGCCGGAAATCACCGCGGTCTCACCCACCATCACGGGATCCGCGCTGGCCATCCGCGGCGACGCCAGCCGGGCGGTCACGTTGACCGGAATCGAGCCGGACACGTATTTCAACATCGTCAAGGTGCCGGACTACATAGTCGCCGGCAGCGCGCGGCTGACCAGCGAGGACATCATCATCGGCACCGAGCTCGCCAAGAACCTCGGCGCCACCGTGGGCGACAAGCTGAATCTTCAGGCGGCAAGCTCTGCCAACCGGGTGCTGACGATCTCCGGGCTGGTCGATTTCGGCAACAAGAGCGCAAATCAGCGGGTCGCCTTCATCGCATTGCGGACCGGACAATCTCTGCTCGGCATGATCGGGGGCGTCACCACCATCGACCTGACGATCAAGGACATCTATGCGGCCGAAACCATCGCTAGGCGGATCCAGGCCGCGACGGCAGTAGAGGCCGACAGCTGGATTGCCACCAACGCGCAGTTCTTCACCGCCGTCCAGGCGCAGATCTACACCAACACCTTGATCCGTGTGTTTGTCGGCCTGTCCGTAGCCTTCGGCATCGCAGCCGTGCTCATCGTGTCGGTGATCCAGCGCTCCAAGGAGATCGGCATCCTCAGGGCGATGGGAACCTCGCGCGGCCAGATCCTGCGGGTGTTCCTGCTCCAGGGCGGGCTGCTCGGCTTTGTCGGCTCCCTGTTCGGCGCGGCGATGGGCGCTCTTGCGCTGATCTATTGGCACGCCGTTGCCCGCCAGGCTGATGGAAGCGAGTTCTTTCCGCTCATCCTGGAGCGACGTCTCTTCATCTATACGGCGGTGCTCGCCACGGTCACCGGGCTGTTGGCTGCGACGGCGCCGGCGCTGCGCGCCGCGAAGCTCGATCCGGTGGTGGCGATCCGTGGCTGACGCGATCCTGAAGCTCGAGGGCGTCCGGAAGGCCTATAATGTGGGCCTGCCAACCGAGACCGAGGTGTTGCACGGCATCGACCTCGAGCTCGATCATGGCGAGTTCCTGGCTCTGATCGGCCCGTCCGGCTCTGGCAAGAGCACGCTGCTGAACATCGTCGGCCTGCTCGATCGGCCGACGTCCGGCCGGCTCCTCATCAAAGGGCGGGATACGGCGTTGCTGGGTGACGACGAACTCACGCACCTGCGGGGACATACCATCGGCTTCGTGTTTCAGCATCATTTGCTGATCTCGGCCTTCACCGCCCGAGAGAACATCATGATGCCGATGCTTGCCGATCGCGGATTTCCCAGCGCGGAGATCGCAGCCCGGGCCGATCATCTCCTTGCCGAGGTCGGGCTGGAGAAATTCGGAGACAATCTCGCCAACAACATGTCCGGTGGCCAGCAGCAGCGGGTGGCCGTGGCGAGGGCCCTAGCCATGAATCCGGATCTCGTGCTCGCGGACGAGCCGACCGGCAACCTCGATACGAAGTCGGCCGATGCCGTCTTCGAGCTGATGCGGCGGGTGAATCGGGAGAGCGGCACGAGCTTCCTGCTCGTCACCCACAATCTCGACCTGGCGCGCCGGTGCGACCGCATCATCCAGGTGGTCGACGGCCGGATTGCGCAGCATTGAGGGCCGGCGCAACCGTCGAGATGCGCCTCAGCTCCTCGCGCAATTGCGGATGCTTGCACGATAGCGTGATGGTCGTGGTGTTGACCTGAATCAAGCAGAAGGCGCCGTTGCCCATTACCATTCGTACCGCAGCCGAGTGCCATGGGAGAGCAGAGTGGAGTCCGATCAAGGTTCACGAAAGCAAGCCATGTTCATGGCCGCTATTCTGGCAGGCGGCATGCTGCTCGCCATGCTGCAGTTCGGCCTGTCGACGTACAGCTCGGTTGAAACCATTCCCTACAGCCAGTTCGAGCAGCTGCTCGCCCAGGACAGGATCGCCGAAGTCACGGTCGGCTCGGATACAATTCAGGGGAAGCTGAAGGAGCCGCTTCCGAGCGGAAAGTCCGCATTCGTGACCGCGCGGGTCGACATGGCTTTGGCCGACAAGCTCGCAATCAAAGGCGTGAGCGTGACCGGCATTCCCGGCGCCGGCGCGCTGCAGACCTTGCTGTCCTGGATCTTTCCCGTCATCGCCTTCTTTCTGATCTGGTTCTGGATCGGCCGCCGCATGGGCGGCGGCCAGGGCCTGGGCGGGCTGATGGCGATCGGCAAGTCCCGCGCAAAGGTTTATGTCGAGAAGGACGTCAAGGTCACCTTCGCGGACGTCGCCGGAGTGGATGAGGCGAAGTTCGAGCTCCAGGAGGTTGTTTCGTTCCTCAAGGACCCCACGAGCTACGGTCGATTGGGAGCGCATGTGCCCAAGGGAATATTGCTGGTCGGACCGCCGGGCACGGGAAAGACCCTGCTGGCCCGCGCCGTGGCCGGAGAGGCGGGCGTTCCGTTCTTCTCGATCTCGGGCTCGGAGTTCGTCGAGATGTTCGTCGGCGTCGGCGCAGCGCGCGTGCGCGATCTGTTCGAGCAGGCCCGCAAGGCGGCACCGTGCATCATCTTCGTCGACGAGCTCGACGCGCTCGGCCGCAGTCGGGGGCCGCTGTCATTCGGAGGTTACGACGAGAAGGAGCAGACGCTCAATCAGCTGCTGTCCGAGCTTGACGGCTTCGACCCCAGCGCCGGCGTCATCCTGCTGGCGGCCACCAACCGCCCGGAGATCCTGGATCCCGCACTGCTGAGGGCGGGCAGGTTCGACCGGCAGGTTCTGGTTGACCGGCCGGACAAGAACGGTCGCGTTGCCATTCTCAAGGTTCACGTCCGCAAGATTCAGATGGGCAAGGACGTCGACCTCGACAAGGTGGCGGGACTCACGACCGGATTCACCGGCGCCGACCTCGCAAACCTCATCAACGAAGCCGCGATTGCGGCGACCAGACGGAGCGGAGAGGAGGTCACGTTCGACGATTTCGTCACTGCCATCGAGCGGATCGTGGCCGGCATCGAGAAGAAGAGCAGGGTGCTCAGCAAGGACGAACGGCGCAGGGTCGCCTATCACGAGATGGGCCATGCCCTCGTCGCGGCTAGTCTGCCCGGCGTCGACCCCGTGCAGAAGGTCTCGATCATTCCCCGCGGGATCGGTGCATTGGGTTACACCATCCAGCGTCCAACCGAGGACAGGTTCCTGCTGACGATCGAAGAGCTCAAGAACCGCATCGCGGTGCTGATGGGCGGACGCGCATCGGAGCGCCTGATTTTCGACGGTGCAATCTCCACCGGCGCCGCCGACGATCTTCAGCGCGCGACCGAGGTCGCGATCGAAATGGTGACCAAATACGGCATGGACGAGACGGTGGGGCAGCGCACCTATGCGCCCAAGCCGCAGGCGTTTCTCGGCGCGGCGCAGGACAAGATCGTTGGCGCCGCCGAGGCGACCGGCCGCGAGATCGATCTCGCCGTCCGCAACCTGATCGAGGAGGGCGACCGCCGCGCCCGCGACATCCTTCAGCGGCGGCGCGCTGACCTCGACGCCGGTGTGGAGCTGTTGATCACGAACGAGACGGTGACGTCCGAGCAGTTCGCGCCGCTGCTCGGCAAGCGTAGCGAGGAAAGCAAGCCGGTTGCCGCGTGACTGCAGCGCGCGTCGACGGCCGCGGCTTGCCTTGCAAGAGTTCACATCGAGCCTGCGAGGCGATCAAAGTCCGCGCGAATTGATCTTCCTGCGCAGGCGATGACACGTATCTTCCAGGAGCGTCTGAAGATTCTCGAGGTTCAGAAGCAGCTCCTCTGCTTGTCGCCGTTCTGGCGTTCCGAAAGCGAAACCATTGCGCAGGGTCGCGACGTGCTCCACGCGCTTGCGTCCGGCTGCGGCCCGATGTTCGAAGAACTCGAGCTGCTCCAGATCCTGTCCCAGCCCGTCCTCTTCGGCGATGAGCAGCTTGGTGATTGCGCTTCGGCGGTCAGGCACGAGGTCGGTGTCGTTCAACAGCGCGATGTAGTGGTCGATATTCGCTCGAACGATGTACCGATGCATGGCGCACTTCCCCCGGCATTTGCCGGCAAATATTACCATTATATGGGCGGTTTGCGAAGATGGTCCTTATCGAGGTAGGGATGCACCTATCAAAATACCGTGGGCGAGGCTAGGTCATGCGCAATTGATCTCCGGCGAACGAGGCGTCCAGCTCCTGTCGCGGCAGATCTGGCTTGATCCGGATCAAGCCTCCCGGCTCCCGGCCCCTCTAAGGTGCGGTTCGCGTGACCCAAACGGGGTTGCGCCGTAAAGTCGCCGCCGAGGTCCATCCCCCATCTCGGCGGCCCTTTTTTCTCAGAATGATCGATTTCAACAGAGCCGCGCGAGATCGCGGGAAAGAGCCGATGCTGACCTACTATTTCGATATGAAGGACGGCGTGCCCGTCCGGGACAGGTCGGGGCTGGAGCTTGTGAGTGATGGCGCCGCCATTGCCCATAGCAAGAGCCTTGCCGAAAAGGTGCGGAGAGAAAAGCCGACGGGTCATCCCGAGCTCCAGATCGTCGTCATCGACGAGAGCGGCCGGGAAGTTCACCGCGAACAAATTTATCCAAGTGCGGTCTGAGCACCGGTAAGGGATGGCAGACCGTATCGTTTCAGAACCGCCTTTCAGCGTGGGCCGAACAGCTCCTTGAGCAGGCCGCCAAACTGAAGTCTGGCCGCGAGCGGGACGAACTGTTTGCTAAGATTCGTCGGGCCGACGTCGCAGCTCTCCTCGACAAATGGGTCAACTCTCGGGGGCTTCAGCCACCGAAGTAGGTTGCTTTGCCTCCAGCTGAGTGCGGCTCCGGTCGGTGCGCTGTCGCCTTCACGCGCGGTATCAGCCGAGATCGACCATCTCAGGCGTCAGGCTCCGAGATTGCCAGCCGTTTGGCGACGTTCGCCGAGATCAGATAGGCAGCTGCGATGGCAACTATCGCCGCAACTATTCCTCCTGAAAGCGCTGTAAAGCCGAACAGCCCCCTCCACGGACCGAACGCAAGCGCGAGCCCGGCGAAAAGGGCGCCGACCGAGGTCGCAATCAGGATATTGTGCGGTCGGTTTGCGCGCCACGGCAGGCGCCGAGACCGGATGACGAAAATGACCAGGATCTGTGTGAATATCGATTCCACGAACCACCCGGTTCGAAACAGTGTCGCATCCGCCTCGAACACCCCAAGCAGGACCACGAAGGTGATCGCGTCGAACAGCGAGGAGGCGATACCCATGACGATGGAGAAACGGAGGATGCTCCTCATGTCCCAGGTCTCCGGCCGGGCGACATCTTCGGGGTCGACCTCGTCGAAGGGAATGCCGATTTCGGAGAGGTCGTAGATCAGATTGTTCAGCAGGATTTGCAGGGGCAGCAGCGGCAGGAATGGAAGCACGATCGACGCCAGGGCCATAGAGAGCATGTTGCCGAAATTCGAGCTCGTTCCCATTCGGACGTATTTCAGGATGTTTGCAAAGGTCCTGCGGCCTTCGCGCACGCCTGCGGCAAGGACGGAGAGATCGGGAGCCAACAGGATCAAGTCGGCGGCTGCACGGGCGACCTCGGTCGCCCCCGTGACGGAGATGCCGACATGCGCAGCGTGTATCGCGGGGGCATCATTGACGCCGTCTCCCATGAAACCGACGACATGATTGCGGTGCCGGAGCGCGGCGATGATCCGTCGCTTCTGATCGGGGTCGATCCGGGCGAACAGATCGACATCATCGACCCGCGCGGCGAGCGCGGCATCGGTGAGCTCGGAGATCTCGGCTCCGGTCATCACGCGTCCGGACGGAAGGCCGACCGTTCGCGCGACATGCGAGACCACGGCGTCATGATCGCCCGAGAGGATCTTGATCGTCACGCCGAGCGAGGTGAGTGCCTCGATCGCCGAGGCCGCATCCTGCTTCGGCGGATCGGCGAAGACACAGAAGCCGATCATGGTCAAACCGGTCTCGTCTCCGACCGCAATCGTCTGCTGCCCGGCGGGAATCGACCTGACGGCGACGGCAAGGAGCCGAAAACCATCCCGGGCATACCGAGCCTGGATATCGGCCATTTTCTGTTGCCATGCGGCGTCGAGCGGATGGGTGAGGCCGTCGATCTCCACGGCAACGCAGCGGGCCAAGATGGATTCCGGAGCTCCCTTTGCGATCAGCATGTGTTCGTCGTGCCGCGTGACGAGAACGGACAGGCATCTCCGCTCGAAGTCGAACGGGACTTCCGAAAGCCGGACCCAGCCGTCCGGGCCGTCGCGGCTCGCCGACAAGATCGCGTCGTCGAGAGAGCTTCTGACGCCGGTCTGGAATGTGCTGTTGAGGCGGGCGAAGTCCAGGACGCGATCGCTGGACCGGTCTTGGGGATCGATATGCGCCTCCAGCGTGATTCTCGCTTCTGTCAGCGTGCCGGTCTTGTCGACGCAAAGCGTGTCCATTGCGCCCAGATCGTGAATTGCGGACAGCCGCTTGACGATGACTTTCCGCTCCGCCATGCGCAGCGCGCCGCGAGCAAGGGTCACCGTCATCACCATCGGCAGCAGCTCGGGTGTCAGGCCGACGGCGAGCGCGACCGCGAAGAGGAAGGACTCCATTGCGGGACGTTGCGCGACGAGATGAGCCATCAGCACGAACAGCGTGAGGAAGAGTGTCAGTCGAAGGATCAGCAGTCCGAGCCTTTGAACGCCCTCCTCGAGCGCGGTCGGTGGCGCGCTGGCGGCCATTGCCGAGGCGATCGCGCCAAAGCGTGTCCGGCCTCCGGTCCTCACGACCAGCATCTTGCCGCTTCCGCCGACGGTACTGGTGCCCGCGAACAACGCGTTGGTGGCGTCCGCCGGCAATGCCGCCGAGCAGGGCGCGGCCGTCTTGAAGGCGGGAAACGGCTCGCCTGTCATCAATGCTTCGTTGACCTGCAATTCCTGGGCATCGAGGACGACGCCATCGGCCGGTATCAGATCGCCGATGCGGAGTTTCACGACGTCGCCGGGGACGAGAGCCGTCACCGACATCGTCACTTCCCTGCCGTCCCTGATGACGTCGGCCTGAATCGCGACGGATTCCCGCAACGCTTCCGCCGTCCGCTCGGCGCGATGCTCCTGGACGATATCAAGCGTGATGGAGAGGGACAGTACGGCTGCGATGATGGCAAAGCTGCCGATATCGCCGCTCAGCCCGGACACGATTGCCGCCGCCAGCAGCATCGCGATCAGGGGATTCCAGAGGCGGTGGCCGAGCTTGCGCAGGGCTGACCGGCTTTGCGAGGCATCCGCGCGGTTTGCTCCGAAGACGGCGAGCCGCCGGCTCGCTTCGGTCTGTGTCAGTCCGTCCGGACCCGAGCCCAGCGTGCGGCAGAGCTCGTCCTTCGGCGTTTGCCAGAATTCGGCGGCCAAAGCCTTGGCCGGAATGGATTGCTCGGTCATGGGGAGGGCGCCGATCTGACAGCTGGACCAGGCGAAGGTAAGACGGCGCTCAATCCTTGGGTTGATGCGGCTCAACTCCGCCTCGGGCGGATGCGCGCACGAACCGGATTCACCTCTCTTGAAGGGAGAATGGTGCGCATCGAAGATGCGATCCGGGTGAGGCACGCCCGCCGCGCGCGCAGCTATGCGGCGCTCGGCGCATCATTTCTTCCGGCTGGCCGCCGGCGGCGAGAATATCTGGTTGGCAGGCGGTTGCCCGCCCGCGGGAACGGTGATGGCAATGAAGCCGCGGCCCATCGAGGTGTGGCAGGCGTTGCAGCCGTCGGTCAGCACGCGCATGGAAGCTGCGAACTTGCGCTCGTCTCCCGTCGCGATCGCGTCGGCGACCGCGAGCAGCGGCTCCTTCATCGTGGTCACGTTGCTGACGGGCACCGCCGGATAGAATATGGCTGCTTCCGCCAGGCTGTTGGTCAGCTGCCGCAACTCATATGCGGCCAAGTCCCAGTTCTTCGCCTTGCCCGCATACCAGAGCTTGAGATGCTCAATCTGCGCCATGCCCATAACCTCGACGAGACGCGGCGCTTCTTGTTTGGCGCTCGGGGAGGCTGGAAAGTCGGACTGGGCGATCGCGGAGGTGACCGCACCAGCCGACATCGCGAGAACCACGTACCATTTTGTCAGCGTCATCCGAGCATTCCCTGTCAATCTCGACCTTTACTAGCAGGGCTGCGTTCTCCGCCCTTGCGCTGAATCAAGCTTCGCCTTCCCGCTACGCGCGGTGCACCCACGAGTGCTCAATTCAGCTTTCCAAGAAGTCTTCGGATGATCTTCCTCAAATTGTCGGCGTACTCTTCGACGACCTGGCGCCTTTCGGCTGACGGCGAAAGCTGACGATCATCGTCTTCGTCAGCCGGCGGAGTGTCCGTCCGGGATTTCCCGCGGATGATGGAGGCGATCGGCTTTGTCACTTTCACGGGAATCTGGCCTCGGGATAGACTGCGCGCACTGTTCAAAAGCCCGATCTGCACGGCTCATTCATGGACGCCCGGCGCCGCGCTAGATTGCTGCAACGGACCACTCGCTGCGACTAGGGGCGCGAGGCCTTCGGATCGCACTTGGGACAGCGGCCGTCGGCGGCAGCTCCGAGCTGACGGCTGAGCTCGCCCCTGAGAGCCTCCTTGTCCCATTTCGTGCCGTCGCTCTTGACGATTCGCTTGGCGCGTTCGAAGGCGTGGCTCTCGGCCGCGTCGTCCCCGATGCGGACGATGACGTCGTCGTGGAAGGGGCAAACAGTCGTGGCGCGGGTCGTTTCCAGTGCGTAGCGCACGGCGGCGGCGAGATCGTCGGTGTGAATGTCGGCAAGCATGGCGGCTCTCCTGATCGCTTACTCCTTCGCCCAGGCCATCCCTACAGGTCGACGAAAATCGGCCCCGGGGCTCCCTGGGAGCGCCGAGGCCGATTGGTCGCCTGGTTCTTTCGCCCAGGGGCTGAGCTCATTCCAGCAAACCCGCGTTGCCGTTGCTCGTTCCATCGAACCCTCCGGCGGAGCCGCTCTCCGGCCTGCTCCATGCTCGCGGTTTCTGCATCCAGCTAGGGAAGCGGTGCCCGGCCTGTCTTACGAATCCGAGCTTCGCTCCTGTCGGTAACGGGACCTCAGAAAGCGTTCCCGATGCCGATACAACGCTATAATCAGGGTCAGAAACATGGCTTGATCCAGCTCAAAGAACGCAATCAGATATTCATGTCCCTGAGGTGCTGACGATTGCGCAGCACGATCTGCCTCGCACCGGAAAAGCCGAGAATGCCTTCGCTATGCAGCTGCGACAACGCGCGAGAAATCGTCTCCAGCGTCAGCCCGAGATAGTCGCCGATATCCCGGCGGCACATCGGGAGCGCCAGCATGCCGGCGCCGGCCAGCCGCCGATCCATTTCGAGAAGGAACGCCGCAACCTTCTCCATGGCGTTCTTGCGGCCCAGCAGCAGCATGTGGTTCTCGGCGTGATTGAGCTCCGCGGCGGTCATGCTCCACAATTTGCGCGCAACCTGGACGTCGGTGGTCGCGGCCTTTTCCAGCGCAGTTCGCTTGACGAGACGCACCGTCGTATCGACGATCGCTTCCGCCGCGAGGCGGTGGGTGGCTCCGGATTCCAGGCCGAATACGTCGCCGGGCAGATGGAACGACCCGATCTGACGCCGGCCGTCCGACAGCAGCTTGTATGTTCTGACTGAACCCGACACGACCTGGTAGACGTATTCGGCCGGCTCGTCCTCCCCGAAAATCTCTTCATCCTTCTGGTAGGAGAACTCGCTCGCGATCAATCCTGCCAGGGCTGCGAATGAATCGGCCACGCGGGACGCCTGCGCGGTCTTGGGACGAAGCGGCTGGTTGACGTCGAGGGCGGTGGTCAGCATCGGATTCTCCTTCTGATGGAGCTCAATTAAGCCAGCCGGTCAGGTCTGGATATTTCGGGAGGATTCGTAGGGCGATGTCCTTACGTAGATGTCCGGAGCGGCCGCGGTTCGATTGCGCCGAACATGAGGCCGCACCGGCGCATGCCCTGCGGCGGGACTCATTTCAGCGACCGGATGTATTCAGCGAGATCCGCGACCTCCGCCCTGTTCAGGGACATGTTCGGCATGTTCGGATGCGGGACGAGAAGCAGAAACGCGAGCCTGTTCTGATCGAAATCGGGTGTCTTCGCGAGATAGGTAAACGGCGGTGCCTGATCGGAGGCGCTTGCTTGGCCGCTCTCGATGAGGTGGCAAGTTGCGCACCACCGCTTTGCGATGTCTTTGCCGCTGAGGGGATCCGCGCCGAGGCTCGGGGCGGTGGATCCGATGATGCAGCACACCGCCGACAGCAATCCGATGATCTTCGACATGCGATGTTCCCTGAGCTCCGCCGCGATGGCTAGGGCGCCACCTGGTGGAATGAACGCCGGCCGAGATCGTTCCTGCGGGCGCTCGGTGTCCGCGCGGGTCCGTTCAGGACATTTGCGTAGGTGTTGGCCCGCAATTTCAATGCTGCAACGACGGGCGCATATGGGGAGCATGGAGCGCAACATCATATTCAAGTGCCCCCGCACCGGCATGAACGTGCAGCACTGGCTACCCGGCACGATGGCGGACGCCGCGGCGACCCACGTCTCGGTCCGATGTCCCGCCTGCGCTTCGTTGCATTTTGTCAACATCGCCACCGGCGAGATGTTGAGCGAAGGCGTCGGTCAGCGGCGTCATCGACGTTCATCCGACGATCCCCAGTCGCGCGTGCCGCGACAAGCGCTCGTTTCCACCGACGGCTGAGCACGTCCGCGCCGTGCCTTGCGCTGGCGGGTTCATCCGGCACAACGCCAGAGATGCCCATCGCTGCCGAGCAGGGTCCTCTCCGCATGGCCCCCGCGTTGACCTGGGTCAAGGCGAACTCGGTGAGGTTCGACACGTTGTTACGTCACAACCAGCCGGAGGAAGCACCATGCGATGCCGAACCATTGCTGCAGCGTTCCTGTTCGCCGCCTTGGGCCATACGGCTCTGGCTCAATCGCCCGCGGAACATGAGTCCCATCATCCAGGGCAGGACCAGGCGCCCGCGTCACCGCAGGCAAGTTCTCCGGCAAACCAGTCCACGGAGCGACGCACGACGCCGGGTGGAGATATGATGGGAATGGTGGGGCACGGGATGATGGGGCAGGGAATGAAGGGACGCGGCAAGATGGGCGGTGACAGGATGGAGCCGCCGGTCGTGTTCCGCATCGTCTTCGCATTGATGGACGCCGACGGTGACGGCAGCGTCTCCTCGCCGGAGTTTCAGGCCGCTCATGAACGAATATTCAAGGCGATGGATAGCAGCAAGGATGGGAAGCTCACCCTCGAAGAGATGATGGTGTTCATGCACAGCAAGAGCAACGTTCCTCAACAATAGCGGAAATCGAAGGACGGCCGCGCCGAGTTGCCTGAAATGGCTTTTGCGCCGGCCCCGTTCCGGCCGCCGCGCAGCCGTTGCTCCGGCCTCAGTTCGCAGCGATTGAGATGAAGCGGCTCGATCGGCGAGGCTGCTTGCGGAGGAGTGCCATGCGTATCCAGCAGCGGAGACCAGGCCGTGTCGTTTGATCGGGTTCTGCGATGGTCTCTGGTCGCGATTGCAATCGCGGGATTGACCGCAGGTACCCTCGCGCGCGCCGCGGGCCGGCCTGATCTGGCCGACTTCGCCTGGGCGCTCGGCACGGTGCCGGTGATCGCAGGACTGGCGATCTCCATTGTCACGGATCTTCTGCGCGGCCGCGTCGGCGTGGACGCGATCGCGCTGCTGTCGATGAGCGCGGCGCTGGCGCTGGGGCAGCCGCTTGCCGGCGCCGTGGTCGCGCTGATGTATTCCGGCGGCAACGTGCTGGAGGAGATCGCGGTCGCCCGGGCGGAGCGGGACCTCCGGTCGCTGGTCGATCGCGCACCGCGGCTGGCACATCGCAAGTCCAGCGAACGGATCGAGGATGTTCCGATCGAGGACGTCGCGGTCGGCGAAGAGCTTCTGGTGCGGGCCGGCGAGATCGTTCCGGTCGACGGAATCGTCGGCTCGGCGTTCGCCACCATCGACGAATCCGCGGTGACGGGCGAACCGATCCCGGTTGAGAAGACACGCGGCAGTGCCGTTCTTTCCGGCTCGCTGAACGCGGGAGAGACCTTCCAATTGACCGTGACCGCGGTGGCCGGCGAGAGTACCTACGCCGGCATCGTGCGCATGGTGACGGCGGCGCAGACGGCGAAAGCCCCCTTCGTGCGGCTGGCCGACCGCTATGCGCTGATCTTCCTGCCGGTGACACTCGTCATCGCCTATGTGGCATGGCACATCTCCGGAGACTTGACCCGCAGCCTTGCCGTGCTGGTGGCGGCGACGCCTTGCCCCTTGATTCTGGCCGCCCCCGTGGCCTTCATCGCCGGTGTGGCCCAAGCCGCGCGGCGTGGCATCCTGGTCAAGGGCGGAGGCGCCCTGGAGGCACTGGCGCGCGCACACACGGTGCTGTTCGACAAGACCGGCACCCTGACGATCGGCGGAGCGCGGTTGCTGTCCGTGGAAGTCGCGCCAGGAGAGGATCCGGATGAGGTTCTCAGGCTCGGGGCCTCGCTCGAGCAGGCCTCGCATCACGTGGTTGCGAAGGCGGTCGTCGCTGCGGCCGTCCAGCATGGCCTCGAGCTGGCGCCGCCGGAACATGTCAGGGAGACCATGGGGTCTGGCCTGAGCGGTGTGATCGACGGACGCCAGGTCACGGCGGGCTCACGCGAGATGTTTCGCTCGCATATCGAGCCGTCGTCGTGGGAGCTGCGAGCGATTCGGCGTGCCTCATGGCGCTCGGCCCTGATCGTCTTCGTCGCGGTCGACGGTCGTATGACCGGTGCGCTGCTGCTGGCGGACGAACTGCGGGCGGATACGCCACGCGCGATCCGGCTGCTGCGAGATGCCGGGATCGCACGGATGGTGATGGTCACGGGCGATCGCGCCGCGACGGCGCAGGCCATCGGAGCAGCGCTCGATCTCGATGCCGTGCTGGCCGACCGTGTTCCTTCCGACAAGGTGGAGGCGGTGCGTAGCGAGCAGCGGCTGCATCCGACCATCATGGTCGGCGACGGCATCAATGACGCCCCGGCGCTGGCGGTGGCCGACGTCGGCGTCGCACTTGGCGCGCGCGGTGCAAGCGCCTCGTCCGAGGCGGCAGATGTGGTGATTCTCACCGACCGGCTCGATCGGGTCGGCGAAGCGATCATGATCTCGCAGCGGGCGCGACGCATTGCCATGCAGAGCATATTTGCCGGCATGGGATTGTCGTTGGTCGCGATGATCGCCGCAACCGTCGGCTGGCTTGACCCCGTGCCTGCTGCGATCGTGCAGGAGGTGATCGACGTTGCCGTCATCCTGAACGCGCTGCGCGCCCTGGCCCCGTCCCTCGCCAGGAGCGGCCCTCGCATCACCGCGGAGCAGGGGCGGACATTGCATCACGATCATCAGGCCCTCTTCAAGGACCTTGACCGCTTGCGGCAGATCGTCGACGCGCTGGACGATGTGATGCCTGAATCCGCCGCTGCGATGATCGGCGAAGCCCACCGGCTGGTTCAGAGCAGCGTCGTGGCTCACGAACGCGAGGATGAAGACAGCGTCTATCCGAAGCTCACGAAGGTGCTGCGCGATCGCCACGGGCTCTCTGCCATGAGCCGTGCACATCGCGAAATCCTGCATCTCGCGCGGTTACTCGCGCGGATCGCGGAGGATCTGCCGTC
Organism: Bradyrhizobium sp. Leaf396; assembly: GCF_001424605.1. Taxonomy (NCBI): domain Bacteria; kingdom Pseudomonadati; phylum Pseudomonadota; class Alphaproteobacteria; order Hyphomicrobiales; family Nitrobacteraceae; genus Bradyrhizobium; species Bradyrhizobium sp. Leaf396. The sequence continues at coordinate 18,823 of NZ_LMQJ01000004.1, read as the reverse complement.
GGAGAAGATCGACCGCTATCTTGTACGAGACGCTCAGCGCGTGATCGAGGCGATCGAGACGCTGGTACGCATGCACACTGCTCAGGAGGAGGACATCTACGAAGCCGTGGTGTCTCCGGCTTAGCAACCACAAAAGCCGGGACCGGGCTGCTCCTGCTGCTGATTTCGATGAAGGGTTGAGTCAGCTCAATGCAACGCAGCTGGATCGGTCCATTGTGCCCGGCAGTTCGTCGCGTCGCTATCGGCATGAGAGAGGCCACATGCAGAATCTCAAGCGAGCCTTCTGGGGCAGTCTGGCGGTTCTGGTCCTGCTGTGGCTGGTTGCGGAACCCCAGCCGTTGGGGCCCGGCCCCTTCTTCCCGCTTCGCCAGAGAATGGTGCAGTTGAGCGGCATCCTGGCCATGGGATGCATGAGCATGGCGATGGTTCTCGCGCTGCGACCGCGCTGGCCGGAGGCCTGGCTGGGCGGTCTGGACAAGATGTACCGCCTGCACAAATGGTTCGGCATCGCCGCTCTGGCGACCGCCATCGTCCATTGGCTCTGGGCCAGCGGCCCGAAATGGGCAGTCGGCTTGGGGTTGCTGGCGCGGCCGGAGCGTGGGCCAAGGCCGGCGATCGGGAATTCGGTCGAGGCCTTCCTTGCCGGCCTGCGTGGTCCGGCGGAGGGGTTGGGCGAGTGGGCCTTCTACGGCACTGTGGTGCTGATCGCTCTGGCGCTCATCCAGGCGTTCCCATACCGGCTCTTCTACAAGACCCATCGGCTCCTCGCGATCGCGTATCTTGTGCTGGTCTTTCACGCGGTGGCGTTGATGAAGTTCAGTTACTGGATGTCGCCGCTTGGAGGCATCGTGGGGGCACTGCTGGTCGGCGGCACGTGGGCTGCGGCTGTTGCGCTCATGCGGCGCATTGGCGCCGGGCGCCAGGTCAAGGGCAGGATCACCTCGCTCAAGTATTATCCCGGCGTCAGAGCAATCGAGACCGAGATCGAAGTGCCTCATGGCTGGCCGGGCCATCGACCGGGCCAGTTCGCTTTCGCCACGTCGGACATTTCGGAGGGCGCCCACCCTTACACGATTGCCTCCTGCTGGAGCGCCGAGTATCCCAGGATCACCTTCATCACCAAGGAGCTCGGGGACCACACCAGCCGGCTGCGCGAGATGCTCCGTGTCGGACAGGAGGTGAAGGTAGAAGGCCCCTATGGTTGCTTCACTTTCGACGATGACTGCTCGCGTCAGATCTGGATTGGCGCGGGCATCGGCGTCACGCCCTTCGTCGCACGCATGAAGCAGATGACCCTTCGGAAGGATGCGCCGAACTGCTCTGTGACGCAGCCCGTCGATCTGTTTCACGCCACGGCCGATGTCGACGAGGAGGCTCTCGGCAAGCTCGCGGCGGATGCGCGGTCAGCCAATGTCCGGCTGCATGTTCTCGTCGACGCGCGCGACGGGCGATTGACCGGCGAACGCATTCGCGAGGCCGTGCCGGAGTGGCGTAAAGCCAGCGTCTGGTTCTGTGGTCCAACGGCGTTCGGTGAAGCGCTCAGGCGAGACTTCAGCGCGCACGGCTTTCCTGTCGAGCAGCGGTTTCATCAGGAGCTGTTCGCGATGCGATGACCGAGGTCGCGCGCGCATTCCGCTTCCCGAAGCCGGCATGGTGCGTCTGCACGCTCGCGGCACCGGGACCGGTCGGCGCATGCCCGGTCCATCCGGCTGACCTTCCCCGCCACCCGGCAGGGCGGTCCGCAGGGGTGCGACAAAAATTTCCGCCGGGCCCTCTTGAACAGAAATCGACCTGTTCCTAGGTCGTTTGCCGCCCGGGGGCCGGTTCCGGACCCGGATTTTGGACATCGCTGAACCTACGCAAGGAGGATGTGCATGCATTTCCGCCCGTTGCACGACCGTGTGCTCGTGCGCCGCATCGATGCCGAGGAGAAGACCACAGGGGGCATCATCATTCCCGACACCGCCAAGGAAAAGCCGCAGCAGGGCGAGGTCATCGCCGTGGGGCCGGGCGGGCGTAACGAGCAGGGCCAGCTCGTGCCGCTCGACATCAAGGTCGGCGACCGGGTGCTGTTCGGAAAGTGGTCGGGCACCGAGGTCAAGATCGACGGCGAGGAGCTCTTGATCATGAAGGAAAGCGATCTTCTCGGCGTGGCCGAACAGGCCGGCACGCTGAAGAAGGCGGCGTAACTGACAGTCATCGAAAGGAAAGGAGTTTAGCAACATGGCTGCCAAGGACGTGAAGTTCGCGACCGAGGCCCGCGAGCGTATGCTGCGGGGCGTCGACACACTGGCGAATGCGGTGAAGGTCACGCTCGGTCCAAAGGGACGCAACGTCGTCATCGAGAAATCGTTCGGCGCGCCGCGCATCACCAAGGATGGCGTCACGGTCGCCAAGGAAATCGAGCTCGAGGACAAGTTCGAGAACATGGGCGCCCAGATGGTGCGCGAGGTCGCCTCCAAGACCAACGACCTCGCCGGCGACGGCACCACCACCGCGACCGTGCTGGCCCAGGCCATCGTGAAGGAGGGCGCCAAGGCTGTCGCCGCCGGCATGAACCCGATGGATCTCAAGCGCGGTATCGATCTTGCCGTGCAGGCGATCGTGACCGATCTGAAATCGCACGCCAAGAAGATCACCTCCAACGACGAGATCGCGCAGGTCGGCACCATCTCCGCCAATGGCGACACCGAGATCGGCCGCTTCCTGGCGGATGCCATGCAGAAGGTCGGCAACGAGGGCGTAATCACGGTCGAGGAAGCCAAGAGCCTGCACACCGAGCTCGAAGTGGTCGAGGGCATGCAGTTCGACCGCGGCTACGTCTCGCCATACTTCGTCACCAACGCGGAGAAGATGAGGGTCGAGCTCGAAGATCCCTATGTGCTGATCCACGAGAAGAAGCTCTCCGGCCTGCAGACGATGCTGCCGCTGCTTGAGCAGGTCGTGCAGTCGGGCAAGCCGCTCCTGATCATTGCGGAAGAAGTCGAGGGCGAAGCGCTCGCAACGCTGGTGGTCAACCGTCTGCGCGGCGGCCTGAAGGTTGCCGCGGTCAAGGCGCCGGGCTTCGGCGACCGCCGCAAGGCCATGCTGGAGGATATCGCGATCCTCACCGGCGGCACCGTGATCTCCGAAGATCTCGGCATCAAGCTCGAGAACGTCACGGTGAAGATGCTGGGCCGCGCCAAGAAGGTCGTGGTCGACAAGGAGAACACCACGATCGTCGACGGCGCCGGGGCCAAGAAGGACATCGAGGCGCGCAGCCAGCAGATCAGGACGCAGATCGAGGAAACCACCTCGGATTACGACCGCGAGAAGCTGCAGGAGCGCCTCGCCAAGCTCGCCGGCGGCGTTGCGGTGATCCGCGTGGGCGGCGCGACCGAAGTCGAGGTCAAGGAACGCAAGGACCGCGTCGATGATGCTCTGCATGCGACGCGGGCTGCGGTCGAGGAGGGCATCCTGCCCGGCGGCGGCGTGGCACTGCTGCGCGCACTCAAGGCGCTCGACGGTGTCAAGACCGCCAATGCCGACCAGAAGGCCGGCGTCGACATCGTGCGCCGCGCCATCCAGGTGCCGGCGCGGCAGATCGTGCAGAATGCGGGCGAGGACGGCTCGGTCGTCGTCGGCAAGCTGCTCGAACACGAGACCTACACCTGGGGCTTCAATGCAGCGACGGGCGAATACCAGGACATGGTCCAGGCCGGCGTGATCGATCCCGCCAAGGTGGTGCGCACCGCGTTGCAGGACGCAGCCTCGGTTGCTTCGCTGCTCATCACGACCGAAGCGCTGGTCGCCGACAAGCCGAAGAAGACCGAAGCGGCAAGCGCGCCTGCGATGGACTTCTAGAGAGGCGCGGGCCCGGCCTGACGGCCGGGCCCGCTTTCGATGAGCTATGCTTGATCGATTTGGATCTGTTTCGAAACGAAAGGAGGATGAGATGATCAAGGATCGTGCTTTCTCCGCTCGCGGGGAAACCACCCAGAAGACGTTGCGGCGCTTCGCCGCCTTGGCCGTCGGGGCCGGCCTCTCTCTCGTGCCCTTTGCGGCCCTTGGGGCCGAAAGCCCCGGCTCTGCCGCCAGGACCGCGGATGCTTTCGAACGGCTCGCCTTGCCGCCGATCCCGTACCTGGAGACGATGCCGTGGTCGAGCTGGGAACGGGGCGGCCCGACCATGAAGGTGGACACATTGCTCTCGCCGATCCTCGGGCCATCCGGAATCCGGCTCGATCTCACGCCGCCGGATCGGAGCGGTCCGGAGCCCGCGATGAGCTGAGACGGCGGAGCGGCCAGCGGCCGCTCCCGACATCGCTCCGGCGAAAGGAGGGATGAACAGATGAAAGGCATTGTCGTTGCCGCTCTCTTGTTGGGGATGGTCAATACGCTCCAGGCCAAGGAGGCGGACTACCCCCGCGGCGAGGTGCGAAGCTTGGCTAAGCCCGCCCGGCAGCTTGCGACCAGTTCCGACGCAACGTCGGCAGGCAATGCTGAGAACAGCCGTCCGAATCGGCGCCGAGGCGGGGAGCTCTCGCCCGGTCGTATCGTTCCCGACATCTGCACCGGATGCTGACCGGCCTTAGGCCGATCAGCATCTGTTCGGCGCTCGTCTCTTGTGGTGGCTCGACACAGGCGCAGCTTCGGCTGCACGCATGTTTGGTTCGTGGATGGACGATTATCGTGATCTCGTCAGCGCGGCTCTTGCGCTGTTTTGTGCCGGCGTGATGTTGGTGGCCGGCCATCTCTTGCTCGAATGGCACGCCGGACATGCCGCTCCGGGCACCGGCGTCGATGCGCCCAGGAGCGAAGGCGCGCCCGCGCCGCTCATCTCGAACGGCTCGTCACCAGACAGGAAGGTGATCGAACTCCCCGCAGAGATCAGGCGCAAGCGTGCTGCCTGAGGCAGCCTTGCGCTATGGCGCGTTTTGAAACGCCGGCGCGAAGCCTAGATGGCCCGCAGTCCTTCCTGGGGCATCTCCCGGATCAGCGCATCGATATCGCCCTGCTCGAGCGTCTCCTTCTCCAGCAGCTTCTTCGCGGCGCGGTCCAGGATCGGCCGCCGCGTGCTCAGGATACCCTGAGTGCGCTGGAAGACCTGGTCGACGATGGCCTTGACCTCCTGGTCGACCGCGGCTGCCGTCTCTTCCGCATAGTCGCGCTCGCGCGTCGGATAGGGCCGGTCGGCGCTGGCGAGGAAGTTGCCGGGATCGCGCTCATACGCGACGCTGCCCAGCCGCTCGGACATGCCGTAACGCGTCACCATGCTGCGAGCGATGTCGGTGACGCGGCGCAGATCGTCGGCCGCACCGGTGGACAGATGCCCGAACACGATCAGCTCCGCGGCGCGGCCGCCGAGCAGCACCGCCATCTTGTTCTCCAGCTCCTCCTTGGTCATCAGGAAGCGATCTTCGATCGGCCGCTGAATGGTGTAGCCGAGCGCGCCGACGCCGCGCGGGATGATCGAGACCTTGTGCACGGGATCGGTCCCGGGCAGCGAGAGCGCGACCAGGGCGTGGCCCATCTCGTGATAGGCCACGATCTCGCGCTCCTTGGCATTGAGCAGGCGGTTGCGCTTCTCGAGGCCCGCGATCATGCGCTCGACCGCATTGTTGAAGTCGCTCATGCTCACCGCATCGGCGGCGCGGCGCGTCGCCAGCAGCGCCGCTTCATTGACGAGATTGGCGAGATCCGCGCCGGTGAACCCTGGCGTGAGCGCAGCAACGGCGTCTGCGTCCACACCCTCGGCCACGCGCACCTTCTTCATGTGCACCTTGAGGATCTCGATGCGGCCTTTCTTGTCGGGCCTGTCGACCAGCACCTGCCGGTCGAAGCGTCCGGCGCGGAGCAGGGCAGGATCGAGGATTTCGGGCCGGTTGGTGGCGGCAAGGATGACGAGCCCCGAGCGCGAATCGAAGCCGTCGAGCTCGACGAGCAGCTGGTTGAGCGTCTGCTCCTTCTCATCGTGGCCGCCGGCGAAGGGGCCGATGCCGCGGGCGCGGCCGAGCGCGTCGAGCTCGTCAATGAAGATGATCGCCGGCGCCTTCTGGTGGGCCTGCTGGAACAGGTCCCGCACCCGCGCCGCACCGACGCCCACGAACATCTCCACGAACTCCGAACCCGAGATCGAGAAGAACGGCACTCTGGCCTCGCCGGCGACCGCTTTCGCCAGCAAGGTCTTGCCGGTGCCTGGCGGTCCCACCAGCAGCACGCCTTTCGGCATGCGGCCGCCGAGCCGGCCGTAATCGGTCGGGTTCTTCAGGAAATCGACGACCTCGCGAAGCTCGTCCTTGGCCTCATCCACACCGGCGACATCGGCGAAGGTGACCCCGGTGTTGGACTCAACATAGACCTTGGCCTTGCTCTTGCCGATCGCCATCAGCCCGCCACCGATCCCGCCTTGCGCCATGCGCTGGCCGATGTACCACCACAGGCCGAAGAACAGCAGCACGGGCATCACCCACGATAACAGGTCGCGCAGAAACGTGCTCTCGATCTGCCCGGTGAAACGGACGTTGTACTTCTCCAGCTCCTGCGCAACGTCCTGGTCGACGCGCGTGGTGACGAACTGTTTCTGGCCGCCAGGCAGCGGCTCCTTCAATGTGCCCTGCAAGGTGCGGTCGGAGATGCCGACGGCGTCGACTTTCCCCTGGCGTAGCAATTGCTGGTATTCGCTATAGGGGATCACCGCGATCTGGTTCGCCGCCGAGATCAGATACTGAATCAGGAAGACCGCGAAGATCGCGGCGAGCGCGTATCCGAGATTGAAACGAACATTCTTGTTCATGCGAGATCCAGATCCGATGGTGTTGCGCGGGCGGGTCGCCGAGGCACGTCTTGGCGCGCTCGTTCGGGCCCGGTACGGGTCCGGACCTGCATCATATCCTCAGAACTTCTCCTTCTGCCTTCTGTTCCCTGGCGCGGCACGCGCCCGCAGCGGGAAGCGTCCGTGGGAGTAGTCAGGCAAACGGAGGCTTAGGCAGCGATCAGGCCCGGCTGCAGGCCGGGCCTTGGCTCAAGCCTACCAGGGATACCAGTAGGGGTACGCCGCCGGATAATAGCGGACGGTCCGGTAGTATCCGGGGCCATAATAATAGCGCGGCGGACCATAGACCGGCGCATAATAGACGGGAGGTGCAGCCGCGGCGGCCAGCGCTCCGGTGAACAGGCCGAGCGCGACGGCCGGACCGATGCCCGGGCCTCCCCAGTGATGATGATGGTGGCCCCGCCAATGGGCCGAAGCCGGCGCAACCGTTCCGATGAGGAGCGTTGCTGCCGCGGCGATTGCAAGAGCAAGCTTTCTCATTTGACTTCCCTCGATTCCGCGCCCGCGCAGCGCGCGGGCTTCTCGATCCTCTGCATGAGTTTCGTTTCGCCGGACGCCTGGCCCGGCAGCATTCGAACTTAGGATCGGGGCGAACGACTTCAAGTCTCCTGCATGCCTTCACGGGCCCGACGTTTGGTCGCAGTGCGCGGGGCCATCATCTTCCTTGCCGGCCTTTGCTGGGTGCGAGCCCCCGCGCCACGGTTGCGGCTACGCTCATCATGACAGTGGTCATTGCGACGACGCGCGAGCCAGCTATCCCAACGCTGCCGACAGCTTGTGCATCACCCGATCGAGCACCTTCGCTTCCTCGGTGGTCAGCACCGCCAGCAGCTCCGCCTCCCGGGCCAGTGCGAACGGCACGATCTTGCGATAGAGCGCGCGGCCGGCCGGCGTCAGCGAGACGATCAGCTCGCGCCGATCGTCCGCGTGGTGCTTGCGGCTGACGATGCCGCGCGCCTCCAGTCCCTGGACGGCGCGGCTGACCTGCATCTTGTCGAGCGTCGTCAGCGGACCGATCTCCTTGGTCGGAATATCCGGACGTGCGCCGAGAATGGCAAGCACGCGCCATTCCTGCCGTGTCAGCGCAAAGCGCTCGGAATAGACCTCGGCCACCGCCAACGATACCTGCTCGGCCAGGCGAGCCAGCCGGTACGGAAAATATTGCTGCAGGTCGAGCGCGCGACCGTCCTGCGCCGTCCTGCGCCCGGTCGCTTCCCTGCCTCGCGCTTCACCCGAATGTCCCGTCATGCTGTCCGCCCCGCCGGTCCAGCCGGCAGATTCTTCCGCGCCGGTTGATCCAGATCAAATTCAAGAGATCGTAACATCTGATACGAATTTCGCAACCGCAAGTCCGGGGAGCGAAACGTCATGAAAATCGAGAAGATCCATCACGTCGCCTATCGCTGTGTCGACGCCAAGGCCACGGTCGAGTTCTACAAGAAGGTCATGAACATGGATCTTCTCGGCGCCATCGCCGAGGACCGTGTGCCCTCGACCAAGGCGCCGGATCCCTACATGCACATCTTCCTCGATGCCGGGAACGGCAACATCCTCGCCTTCTTCGAGCTGCCGAACTCGCCGCCGATGGGCCGCGATCCCAACACGCCGGACTGGACCCAGCACATCGCCTTCCAGGTCAAGGACCTCGCCGAGCTCGAAGAGGCCAAGGCGCGCGCGGAGGCTGCCGGCCTCGACGTCGTCGGCGTCACCGATCACACCATCTTCAAGTCGATCTATTTCCGCGATCCCAGCGGCCATCGCCTGGAGATCGCGGCCTGGACCGCCACGCCCGAGCAGATCGACCGCATGAAGTCGGTCGCGCACGAGATGGTCGAGGAATGGTCGCGCACCAAGCGTCCACCGCGCCACACCGCCTGGATGCACGAGAAGGAGTTCGCGGACGCGCATTGATCCTTGGCCGTGCATCAGGAAGCGAACATGAGCTACATCTATCCGAAGTTCGGCTATCGGCGCTCCCAGGAGCAGGCCGATTGTGTCGTGAAGCGGCACCCGATCGTGGTGATCGGCGCAGGTCCCATCGGCCTGACCGCTGCGCTCGATTGCGCGGCGCGCGGCCAGCCCGTCGTGGTGCTCGATGACAACGACACCGTCTCGATCGGCTCGCGCGCGGTCTGCTATGCCAAGCGTCCGCTCGAGATATGGGACCGCCTCGGTTGCGCGGCGCCCATGGTCGAGCGCGGTGTGAGCTGGAACGTCGGCAAGGTGTTCTTCCGGGACCAGCTGTCCTACCAGTTCGATCTGTTGCCCGAGGCCGACCACCAATGGCCGGCCATGATCAACCTGCAGCAATATCATCTGGAAGAGATGTTGGTCGCCAGATGCAGGGCCAATCCGCTGATCGAGCTGCGCTGGAAGCACCGTCTCATCAGCCTCAGGCAGGCCGCCGACCATGCGACGCTGGCGGTGGAAACGCCCGACGGCATCTTCTCCATGGAGGCGCAATGGGTGATTGCCTGTGACGGAGCCAATTCCGACGTGCGCAAGATGGTGGGCGCCGAGTTCACGGGCCAGTTCTTCCAGGATCGCTTCCTGATCGCCGACGTCGCCATGAAAGCCGATTTTCCGACCGAGCGCTGGTTCTGGTTCGATCCGCCGTTCCATCCCGGCCAGTCCGTGCTGCTGCACCGGCAGGCGGACAACATCTGGCGCATCGATTTTCAACTCGGCTGGGAGGCCAATCCCGAGGAGGAAAAGCGGCCCGAGCGCGTGATTCCGCGCATCCGCGCCATGCTCGGGGCGGATACCGAGTTCACGCTCGAATGGATCTCGGTCTATCAATTCGCCTGCCGGCGCATCGACAATTTCCGCCAGGGCCGGGTGCTGTTCGCCGGCGACGCCGCGCATCAGGTCTCGCCCTTCGGCGCGCGCGGCGCCAATACCGGCGTCCAGGACATCGACAATCTGGCCTGGAAGCTCGCGATGGTGCTGCGCGGCGAAGCCTCGGAAGCGCTGCTCGACAGCTATCACGAGGAGCGTGCGTACGCCGCCGACGACAACATCCTGAACTCGACGCGGGCCACCGACTTCATCACGCCGAAGACGAAGCCGAGCCGCTATTTCCGTGACGCGGTGCTGGAGCTTGCCCGGCATCACGGCTTTGCGCGGCCGCTGGTCAACAGCGGCCGTCTCTCGACGCCGACCCCTTACGTGACGTCGAGTCTCAACACGGAGGACCACGACGCTGTGACGGGCGGCATGCGGCCCGGCACGAATGCCGCCGATGCGCCCATCTTGATGGATGGCAAGCCGGCCTGGTTCCTGCACTGTCTCGGTGATGGCTTCACGGTCGTGGCGTTCGGCGAGGTGAGCGACAGGATCGAGATCGCGGCAGGGCCGTTCGCGGCGAAGCTCGTCGTCGTCGGCCGCGACATCGAGGATCCCACAGGTCTGCTCGCCCAGCGCTACGGCGCTTCGCCGGGGACCACCTACCTGTTCCGCCCCGATCAATATGTCGCGGCGCGCTGGAGCAGCTTCGACGAGGCGAAGATCGCCCGGGCGATGCTGCGCGCCTCGGGCCATGACACCGCCGACCGGACGGAGCTTGCGGCATGATGCTGAACCTCTCACCGAACATCGCCGATCCCGACGACTTCTACGCGGAGCTGATCAACAGCCAACGCGACCTCGACGAGGAGCAGGCGTTGCGCATGAACGCCCGGCTGATCCTGTTGCTCGCCAATCACATCGGGGACCGCCAGGTGCTCACGGAGGCGATCGGCTGCGCCCGCACCGGCGGCGTCTGATCCGCGGGACGCCGCCTCGCCGATAGGAGATCCCGAGAGCCACCGGCAGCGCCGGCGGCAATGGCCCATGCTGGCCGCGACCTTGTCGTGGCAGCCAGTCCCTGTAATCTGGCCGAAACAACAGGGAAGGAAACCATGGGAGGAGTTCTGGAGGGCGTGCGCGTGCTCGATTTCGGGCGCTATATCGCCGGGCCCTATTGCGCGACCTTGCTGGCCGAGTTCGGGGCCGAGGTCATTCGGGTCGAGAAACGCGACGGCAGCGAGGATCGCTTCGTGGCGCCGGTCGGCGAGAACGGCGAAGGCGCGCTGTTTCTCCAGATCAATCGCAACAAGAAGTGCATCACGCTCGATCCGATGAAGCCGGAAGGGCAGGACGTGATGCGCCGGCTCATTGCGACCGCGGACGTCGTGGTGGCCAATCTGCCGCCGCAGACGTTGCGCGCGATGAAGCTCGATTACGACTCGCTGAAGGCGATCAAGCCCGACATCATCCTGACCACGGCCACCGCGTTCGGCGGGCCGGGACCCTGGTCCGACCGTGTCGGCTTCGATGGCATCGGTCAGGTGATGTCGGGTGCGGTCTACATGACCGGCGCGGGCGATCCGCCGTATCGGGCCGCGGTGAACTGGGTCGATTTCGGCACCGCGCTGCATTGCGCCTTCGGCACGCTCGCGGCGCTGATCGAGCGCGGCAAATCCGGACGCGGACAGATCGTCGAGGGCGCGCTGCTCGCAACCGCCTTGTCCTTCACCAATGCCACGCTGATCGAGCAGGCCGTCATCAACGTCAACCGCGTGCCGACAGGCAATCTCGGCCAGACCTCGGCGCCCGCCGACATCTACCGCACCAGGGACGGCTGGGTGCTGTGCCAGGTCACGGGCCATCCGCTGTTCAAGCGCTGGACGAGACTGATGGGCGAGGAGGAGCTGTGGCTGAACGATCCGCGCTTCGCCGACGACATCAGCCGCGGCAACAATGGCCGCATCATCAGCGAGCGGATGGCGCGCTGGTGCGCCGAGCGCACGACGCAAGAGGCCGTCGACGCGCTGGGCGAGGCGATGATCCCGACCGGTCCCGTGCTCTCGCCGCAGCAGGCGCTGGATCATCCGCATGTCCGCGCTGCCGGCTTCATGCAGGAGGTCGACTATCCGGGCCTGCCGAAACAGGCACCGGTCGCCCGCGCCGCGGTTCGGCTGTCGGAAACGCCGGGCGAGATCGCGAGCCGCCCGCCGACCCTAGGCGAGCACACCGATCTCGTTCTCGCCGCGCTCGGCTACGACAAGGCGGAAGTCGCAGCGCTCCGGCAAGGCGGCATCATCTAGCGTCACAGCAACTGCTTCAACGCCTTTGCATCGGCCGGCGCGGCGCTCTTCTGGTCGTTGTCGAAATAGACGTAGACGTCGCAGCCCTGCCGCTTCCAGGATTTGATGCGCTTGGCCCATTGCGCCAGCGTGGCCTTGGTGTAGTGCCCGTGATAGCGTCCGCCCGGCCCGTGTCCGCGCACATAGACGAAATCCGCCGTGCGCTTCCACGGCGCCGGCGCATCGTGATGGTCGGACAGGCACAGCGAGATGTTCTCGTCGGCCAGCATCCGCAGGATGCGCGGCTGGTACCAGCTCGGATGCCGGAATTCGAAGCTGTAGCGGCGCTTCCGCGACAGCAGCTTGAAGAACGACGCGAGCCGGTCCGCGTTCGCTTCGAACTGCGGCGGCAGCTGGAACAGGATCGGGCCGGCCTTGCCGCCGAGGTGCGAGATGCGGTCCTCCAGCAGCTCGAGGCTGTTGACGGAGCGGTCGGACAGGCGTTTCCAGTGCGTGATGAACCTGGATGCCTTCCAGGCGAACACGAAATCCCGACCGGTCTGCTCCCGCCATCCCTTCACGGCCTCCGGCGTCGGCGTGCGGTAGAACACCCCGTTCAGCTCCGTCGTGTCGAACTGCCCGGCGTAATAGCGCAGCTGCTCCTTCAGCGTCACGCCCTCCGGAAAGAACGGGCCTCGCCAGGAGGCGTAATGCCAGCCGGAGGTTCCGATCAGAACGCGCGCCATGATTCACGTGCCATCCATTGTCGTTTTTCCGGAAGGGAACGCCCCTGGGGCCGATACGTTGCTCGTGAGCTTGATCAACGCAGGACCGGAACCGATGTACGCGCTGTTCGAAGGCGACAAGCAGATCGGCGATCCCTTTCCCACCGAGAAGGAAGTGTGGGAAGCCGCCCTCATCGAGGGGATCGTGACCGATGTTCCCGTTGCGGACGAGGAGGGCGGCCGATTGTTGCCCGACGGCTACCATGTCGAGCGCCTCGAGGAGACGTTCGAGCCGCGGCCGGATTGGAAGCTGCCGCGCGAGATCTCCTGAATATTCTAGTTCGACGCCAGCGCCGCCTTGGCGACCTCGGCCATCCAGCCGGAGGCGACCGGGAGGATCGCATCGTTGAAATCGTAGCGCGGGCCGTGCAGCTCCGCGCCGTCGCGCAACGGCCCGTTGCCGATCCAGACGAACGCGCCCGGCCGCTGCTGCAGGTAATGGGCAAAATCCTCGCCGGCCATGCTGGGCGCGAGGTCGCGCCGCACGGGCGCCTGCACCTTCTCCGCGGCAATGCGCGCGAGCTCCGCTTCCGCTGGCGTGTTGATCACCACGCCCACGCCCCAGACGATCTCGGGCGTGACCTTGACGCCGAAGCTGGTCGCAATGCCGGCGCAGCTGCGCTCGATGCCGTCGAGGATGGCGTCCTTGACCTCTTCGCGATGGTAGCGCAGCGTGCCGCGGATGGTGACGCGTCCGGCGATCTGGTTCGGTGCGGTGCCGCCCTCGATCGTGCACAGCGACAGCACGGCGGTGTCGAGCGGATCGACGCCGCGCGAGACGATCGATTGCAGCGCCACGATCAGATGCCCCGCCGCCACCACGGGATCGCGCGTCAGATGCGGCATGCCGGCGTGCCCGGCATGGCCCTCGATGGTGATGGTGATGCGCCCGCCGGAGGCCATGACGACGCCGTCGTGCACGGCGACGGTGCCGGCGGCAAGGCCCGGCCAGTTGTGAAAGCCGAATATCCGCTCCATCGGAAAGCGGTCGAACAGCCCGGCTGCGACCATCGCGCGCGAGCCGCCAAAGCCTTCCTCTGCCGGCTGGAAGATGAAATCAACCGCGCCGCTCCAGCTCGTGTCGGCGGCGAGCAGCGCCGCGGCGCCGAGCAGCGAGGCGGTGTGGCCGTCATGGCCGCAGGCATGCATCACGCCTGATGTCTCGGAGGCATAGGGCAGGCCGGTGTCCTCGGTGATCGGCAGCGCATCCATGTCGGCGCGCAGACCGACCCGCCTCTGCGCATGCCCGCGCGTCAATGTCGCGACGATCCCGTGCCCGCCGATGCCAGCCTCGAAGGGAATGCCGAGTTCCGTAAGCTTGTCCTGCACGAAGGCGGCGGTGTTTCTTTCCTGGAGCGATAGCTCAGGGTGGGCATGAAGATGCCGGCGCCACTGGGTCAGTTTCTGGTGCAGCTCGGGGGTCAAGGCAGGGGAACTTTCGCAAAGCTCTCGGTTGCCGCCACCATAGCGGATTGTCGGGCCGACGCATCCGGCGAAGGGGAATGGCTCGCGTGCAGCAATGTCGTTTGGTGCCAGCTCCGGAGAAGGTGCGCTCCCTCCCCCGCTTGCGGGGGAGGGTTGGGCAGAGGGTGTCTTCGCGTTGGGATTCCCCGAGTGGAAAGAACCCTCACCCGGCGCGAGGGACGGTGCTTCGCATCGCCCGGACGCGCCGACCTCTTTCGCAAGCACGCGGGAGAGGTGAGGGACCACTACCCCGCCAGCTTCGCCAGGCCAGCCCAGTCGAAGTTGATGCCGTGCCCGTGCCGGTCAGGCGCCAGCGCAAGCCCGTCCTGCAGCACCAGCGGATGCTCGATGTACCTGTCGAGCCCGAAGCCGTGCGCCTCCAGATAGGAGCGGTTCGGGCAGGCCGCGAGCAGGTGCACGGTGATGTCGTGCGCGCCGTGGCTGGTGACGGGCAGGTTGAATGCTTCCGCCAGCCGCGCGATCTTCATGAAGGCGCTGACGCCGCCGCAATTGGTCACGTCCGGCTCGGGATAGGACACTGCGCCATTGGCGATATAGTTCTTGAACTCCCATAGCGATCGCAGATTCTCTCCCGCCGCGATCGGCACGCCGCCGGCCTGCAGGACGCGCGCGTGGCCGGCGACGTCGTCGGGAATGATCGGCTCCTCGAGCCAGGTGAGGTCGTAAGGCACGAGCGCACGCGCGGCGCGGATCGCTTCCTCGACCGTCCATTTCATGTTGGCGTCCGCCATCAGCGGAAAGCCGTCGCCGAGATGCTGTCGCATCGCGGCGACCTTCGCGACATCCGTTTTCAGGTCGGGCCGGCCGACCTTCATCTTGATGGCGCGAAATCCGTTGGCGAGATTGCCGTCGGTCTGCTTCAAGAGCGCATCGACGGAGAGATCGAGGTCGATGCCGCCGGCATAGCACGGCACGCGCGCGTCGAAGCCGCCGAGCAATTGGTACAGCGGCAGCTTGGCGCGCCGCGCCTTCAAATCCCACAGCGCGATGTCGAGCGCGGACAGCGCCAGCACCGCCGGTCCGCCACGTCCGCCATAATGCAGCGCCCACCAGACGTGATGCCAGATCGCTTCCGTGTCCTCCGCTTCGCGCCCCTCGACCAGCGGCGGGATCTCGCGCCTGAGGATGTCCGCGGTCGCGCCGCCATTGCGGCCGACGGTGTAGGTGTAGCCGACGCCTTCGGCGCCGTCGGCATCGCGAATGCGGCAGGTGATCAGTTCGAACGCGGTGATCTCGCCATGGGTGGAGTCGGAGAGCGTGACGGGAAGGGGGATCCGGTAGAATCCGGTCTCGATGTCTGCGATGCGCGGCATGGTGCCTCCCTGCTTTTCTTTTGGTTCGTAGGGTGGGTTAGCTAGCGGTTGCGCGAAGCGCAAACGCTTGCGTAACCCACCTCTTCTGTTGCCGTGGATGGATATGGTGGTGGGTTACGCCCCGGACTGCGCGCTGCGCAGCCCAAGGCTAACCCACCCTACAAACCCAACTCACCGCATGGTCGCGAGTTGCAGTGCCAGCGCGCAGGCGCGGTCATATTCGTCGAGATTGATCCATTCGTCGACGGTGTGCGCCTCGTTCTGGCCGGCACCGAAGGTCACGGTCGGAATGCCGTGGCGGACCATCCAGTTGGCGTCGAGGCCGCCATTGGCCGTGCGCACATTCGGCGTGCCGCCGACCGCGGACACGGCCTCCACCGCGCGCTTGATCACGGGCTGGCTGTCCTTCATGCGGAACGGATAATAGTCGGTCTCGGCCTTGAACTTGACCTTGCCGGACTTGCCTTGCGCGTTCGTCACCTTCTTGGCCGCCTTCTCGAACGCGGCCTTGTAGGCCTTGGTGATCTCCTTGAAGAACTTGCCGTCGTGACTGCGGCTTTCGCCGCGCACATGCACGTAGTCGGTGACGACGTTGGTGGCATCGCCCGCCGGGCGGCCTTCGCCGCCGGTGACGGGGCCGACATTGCTGGTGCCCATCTTCGCGCTCGCGCCCTTGCCTTTCACCACCTTGCCGAACCAGCCGCCGGCCTTCACGTCGGCCAGCGCCAGCGCCATGATCATGGTCGCGGAGATGCCGCGCTCCGGCGCGACGCCGGCATGCGAGGCGCGGCCGAATATCTCGACGCTCCAGCGATCGGCGCCGACCGCGCCGATGACGACGTTGGAGGCCGAGCCGCCGTCATAGTTGAACGCCATCACCGGCGAGCCGAGCTCGTCCAGCTTGACGTGGCGCGCGCCGTAGAGCCCGCTCTCCTCGCGCACGCAGAACAGCAGCGTGATCGGGGGATGATCGAGCTTCTGCTTGGCGAGCTCCGCTGCCAGCGTCACCAGCACGCCGCAGCCGCAGCGATTGTCACCGCCGAGCGCGGTCCTGGCTTCGTTGACGATCTTGCGGCCGGATTTCTTCGGCTTGGCGCCGGCGCAGAGCGGCACGGTGTCCATGTGCGTCATGAACATGATGCGCGGCTGGTTGTGCAGCGCGCCGCGGCCGGGCAGGTCGACGATGAGGTTGCCGGTCTCGGTCGGCACCGGGATGCGCGTGTTGGCATCGTCGAGCCGGATCGCCTTCGCCGGCACCCCCGCTTCCTTGAGCGCCGCCGTGAGCTCGCGCCCGATCGCCGCCTCCTGTCCGGTGACGCCTTCCACGGACAGGAAGCGCATGAGGCGGTCGGTGGCGGCTTTGGTGTCGACAGGCATCGGTGATTCCTTTGGCGAGCTGGGCCGCGTCATCCTATGGGGTTGGCGCGGTGTAAGCCAAGAAGATCACCACGCCGAGCGCCAGCATGGCAGCCATGAACAGCAGCACCGCCGGCAGCCCGGCGAGCGCGGCCACCGCGCCGGTGACCGATTGCATCAAGGCCGCGCCGAGGAAGAAGGCAAGGTTGACCGCCGCGAGCGCCTTGCCCGCGGTTTGCGCGTCGACCAGCTGCCTGGACATGCCGAACAGCAGCGGCTGGGCGGAGGTCGCAAGGCCGATCAGCACGAACAGCACGAGGTCGTATTGCGGCGGCATCACGGGCACGCCGAACAGCACGGAGACCGCGTAGTGCGGCGCGCCCAGCGCCATCAGAGCCAGCAGCAAGGCGCCTGCCAGATGCGAACCGGCCACCAGAGCGCGGCGGCGGCCGAGCCTGCGATCGATCATGCCGATGAAAAGCGGGCCGACGATCATTGCCAGCGTGAACGCGCCGAGCTGGTTGCCAGCCTCGACCCGCGACAATCCCTTGACGTCCATCAGCCACGGACCGCCCCACAAGCCGCGCAGCACCAGCGAGGTCGCGAGCGACACCAGCGCCAGCGCGATCAGGCCGCGCAAGGGACGTGAGAGTCCGAGCCTGAGCACCTCCATCATCTGCGCGAGCGGCGAGGACTCGTCCTTGTGCTCGGCCGGCTGGTGTGGGACCAGCGCGAACACCGCGGCGGCCACTGCGACGCCGCCGATCGCCGCGATCCAGAATCCGGCGCGCCAGCCGTAGGCGTCCACAACGAAGGCGAGCGGGCTCGACGACAGCAGCATGCCGATATTGCCGATCGAGAGGATCGCGCCCGACCACAACCCGAAGCGGGCCGCCGACAATTGCTTGGCCGCCAGCGTCATCGGGCACATCAGCATGCCGGAGGTCGCAATGCCCAGCAGCAGCTGCCCGACGGCAAAGCTCGAAGGCCCGGTCGCAAACCCCGACGCCATCGCGCCGAACACGGTTCCCGCAAGCAGGCTGAGCGACACCGGTCGCACGCCGAAGCGGTCCATCGCAGCTCCGACCGGAATCTGCGCCGCGGCGAAGGCGAAAGGATAGATCGACGTGAGGCTGGCAAGGGCCTGCGGCTCAATGTCGAAATCCGCCGCCATCAGATCCAGGCTCACCGCGGGAATGGTGCGCAGCAAGGTGGAGAGCATATGCCCGCAGGCGAGGGCGACGAGCGCGAAGATCAGCGCGCGAGTGGCGTGCCCCGCGTCGTGGGCGGCTTTGGTCATGAGCGTCCCGTCCCGAGAAGGTTTCGAGTGGGGTTACAGGATTGAGGGCCAAGTGCCAACCTCGAGGAGCTGATTCCATCCTGCAAGTTGCCGGATTGAAACCATTGCTGATGCTCTCGGAGAGCCCAGGAGTATCCATTGATGGACCGCATGGGCTCACATGGATCGTTGGTGGCTTGTTGAGGGGGCCGTTTTGGCCCAGGGCGCGGCTCACAACGTCCAGCCAAGGGCGGATAGATGCGAGTTGGACGAAGCCACGGTAGTTCCTGCAAGCCTGTAGTAGCACGTCGCCACCGATGGCACTGCCTGAAGCACCGTTCGAAGAGGTTGCGAGCGCGACAGAGATAGGTGGCTAAAGCAGATCGGATCGCTGCGAGTGCTTTTCGGCCGGACGACGTTCATTCAATCGTGGCATGCCGCGCGGCTTATTCGGCAGCATCGGCACAATGGCAAACCATTCATTGTCTGTGAGTTCGTAGCGCATGTTTCGGCCCCTTCCGACTGGTGGCCATGAATCATGGCCCGGATGGCAGGCTCAACTGGTCGCAGTGCATCCGAAAGCGGACCTGTTGTGCTCACCTCGAGTTTTGCCGTTCGTGACCCAAATGTATGGACCGGCTGCGTTTCGCAATAGAGATCGTGCGTAGGTTTCGGAAGTCGCTGATATGTATCCGGCCTGTCTGATCGGCTCGCGGGCCGTGGCC